>NZ_JBHSNG010000002.1:0-346942 GCF_042657005.1 Rhodanobacter terrae | reverse complement strand
AAGCCATCAGGCTCATGCCGGACTGAAACTGCACTTGGTTCTTCTTCATGACACTACCTCCGTCTCTTCAGACGGTTGCAGCGTCTACCCTTGTCGTATCGTAGGATGCGACAGATGGGGAATCAGGTATAGCGTTGCCGCCTCTCCTTTCCTCGCCACCGCCTACCGGATATCCGCCATGACCATCATTGGGCCGCAATCTCCCGCCCTATCTGCTCATAAGGATGGTCTGAATAAGTCCACTGCGGTCTGGAGAAGGGCGCCCCTTGTGGGAGCAGCTTCAGTCGCGATTGCGTAGCAGTGCGCTGCGCCGCCTGACTGAGCATCGAGCCGCTGCAACGCCGGGATGCTGCAGGCCGCTGCCGCGGCCATCGCGACTGAAGTCGCTCCCACAATCTCGGCGACGAGCATAAGCTTGTTCAGACGTTCCTTAGTCGCGACAGCGTAGCAGCGCGCTGCGCCGCCTGACTGTGCCTCGAGCCGCCGCAACGCCGGGATGCTGCAGGCCGCTGCCGCGGCCATCGCGACTGAAGTCGCTCCCACGATGCGGACCACAGCCGGGTTGTACCTTTCTCCGGAACGCAGGGACGTCGTTCCTTGGGGTGGTCCGAATAAGCCGGAATTCTCCAGTGCTTGTCACCGCAAATCATCAAGATAAAAGGCTTCTGATTTTCGCGTCTGGACTCATTCAGGGCATCCTTAATGGCGATGCCATGAATACACCTCTGGATGAAACTCTCATCGACTCGGAGGATGGCATGCCCGGCACATTGATCGAAAGAGATTGCCTATGCGGCACGTTTAGTGCAGGTGACAGGCTATTCGCTTTGCCGGCAGAAGCCATTAAGAGCCGATGGTGACAAGAGCCTCGGCTGGAATGCGGGCAACGGATACCTCAAGAATGCCATGACGATGGGCTAAAGTGCGCCTGCCGAATAGGCGATCGTCATGCCGGTCGCCGAAAGTACGCATCACTGCCATTGCGCCGGATGCCGAAACGACATCAGAGCCGACTTGCTACATGTTCGATGGCATCGCGTCGCGCACGCCAGGTTTTTGCCGTCTGTGGCTTGACGAATAGCGATGTAATTTCCGGATGTGCGGCCTTGGCCTGGGCCTCGATGCGATTGATGCACTCTTCGATCTGTGGCGTAGTCAGTGCGTCCTCGAATTCGGCACTGAGTGCAGCCACGACCTGGTTCGGGCCCATCTGCACGGTCATTACGCCATTGGCACAGCGCACGCCAGCATCGCCCGCGGCAATCGTGAGGATCGACTCGCTCACGGCTGGATGCGCGGTTTCGCCGATCAGCAGCCCCTTGGTCTCGCGCGCCAGCAGGGAGGCTGAAACGGCGAGCACGCATGCAATGCCGGTCGACGCCACACCGTCGAGCGAGGGCAGGTGGAACAGTTGCGTGCCGGCAAGGCCCGCTGTCGCAACCACCAGGCCGAGTAGCGCGGCGCTGTCCTCGAGAAGTACGGTGAACGTGCTGGGGTCCTTGCTCCGGCGAAACGCTTCGAAGTAGCCCAGCCGACCCTTGTGCACACGAAACTCGCGCAGTGCCACATACCAGGAACTTCCATCGAAAAGCAGCGACACGGCGAGCACGCCATAATTCAACAACGGATGAGTGATGGGCTCAGGTTGGCGTATGTGCATCACCCCTTCATAGAGCGATACTCCAGCACCCATCGCCAATACCAGCAAGGCGACGATGAAACTCCAAAAATAGAGCTCGCGGCCGTGACCGAACGGATGCGTACGATCGGGTGGCATCTGCGCGCGGTGCAGACCGTACAGCAGCAACAGCTCGTTGACGGTGTCGACCAGGGAATGCACGCCCTCGCTAAGCATGGCCGAACTGCCGGATATCCCTGCCGCCGCAAACTTGGCGATGGCGATCACCAGATTGCCGGCGAGGGCAACATAGACCACTTTGTGCGAACCGGCGGAAGGCAAGCGTCAGGCCTGTGGTTAATGCATCAATCTTGTCATGTCGGATGCATGATGAAAGACATCACCGAGTGAAGTCTCATGACCGTTCCTGGCTCTCTATGCCACGGGGACGCATCGAAACGGCTTCTTTGCCATACACCTTAGCTGTGGGAATGACCGCTCCTACCCTACGGTCAAAGGATCAAGCGCTGACGACATGCCTGGAGATCGGCAGTCGGATCATTTTGGCCAACGCGAACGCATCGATTCGCCGGCACGGGAGGCCACAATGGCGCGTTCCACATCAAGGCTATCCCCGCGGGCGTCGCTGGGCCAAATCCTGGGATCCTCGCGTATGAATTCCTCGTCGACGCGACGGATGGACTGCGCACCTGCAAGCTCCAGGATGAATCGAACATCCTCGGCGGATAGCCCATCATCCAGTGCCACAGTCACTTGGGCCTGTCCGAACTGTGCGGGGCGCGGAAGAGGACTTGGATAGCTTGCCGCCTCGGATGGCCCGCCCTCTTTCCGGAGACTTTGATCAGCCCCATCCGAGATGACGCTCGTGGTGGTACTCGCGCCGGCGGCAGCTTTTCCGACGCTACCATTCACCTTGATAACGACATGTTCGCGTCCGAGTCCACAAGACAAGAGTTTATTTACGGCCGCCGTCGCCGCAAATTGGGTGGTGAAGTCGGCGACTAGTAGAGGGCTCATGATGGATTCCTGATGGTGATCGCTGAGCCGTAAGGGATGGTCTGAATAAGTCCACTGCGGTCTGGAGAAGGGCGCCCCTTGTGGGAGCGACTTCAGTCGTGATTGCGTAGCAGTGCGCTGCACCGCCTGATTATGCATCGAGCCGCTGCAACGCCGGGATGCTGCAGGCCGCTGCCGCGGCCACCGCGACTGAAGTCGCTCCCACAATCTCGACGACGAGCAGAAGCATGTTCAGACATTCCTTAGGCGTGGCAAAAAACAGACCCATGGGAGTCATGGGAGTCATGGGTTCGTCTGAATTGACACAGTGAGTAACCGCGTTCCAGGACCGCCAGCCGCCATTAGTGATGATGGCTGATACGGGTGATCATGCCCGTGTCTTGGTTGACCAGCACGTGATCGCCGTTGTCGCCACGCATCCAACGGGATCCCTCAGCGGGCTCGTTCAAATGCTCGCTCTGCCAACGCTGAACGGCATAGGCATCGCCACGATACTCGGCAGGAACTACACCACCTTCCTTGTACCAGGTTTCATGATGGCCCCCGAAATGCTGCGTGGTAGTCGCCGTTCTGACGGTGCGCATAGCGTCGTCGCTTTGATCATCGGACTGCGCGGCTATTGCGGCACTGGACACCAGCAGAGCCGAGCATATCGCCAAGACAAGTTTCGTTTTCATGATGTGTTCTTCGTAAATGCCAAGCCTGTGGCCGAGCCACAGGTCGAGGGCCGCAGCAAATGTCGGCGCACGCGCCTGCCCGGAGGTGAAACCGTACCGAAGGCGTGGCTACTGCGGCTGTAGCATGGCAAGCCACAGGCTCTTTGCATGTGAATTTCGCGCCAGTACCCTATTCACGCCGCCGGCAACAAATATCCTGCTTGTTTTGCAGAGATGGAATTTTCAGCTGTCGAGTAATGCATCGAAAAATGAAAAGGTCTGGCAAGACCATACGTCTGTAGACGGTGACCAGGCGAATATGCAGCATGCTGAGATCTGACAATGCAGTGCGCCACCAGAATTTGGCTACGCTCCGTCGTCGCTCTTTACGGTCTGGTCACTGGACTAGGACAACGATTCGGATGATCCGGCCACGCTCAAGTATTTATGATCATCTTCGATATCCCATATGCACCGTTGCGTCACGGAAAATGGTCGGTGGCGGTGAGCAATAACGGTCATCCCGAATTCAGAAGCCGCCAAGACGCACTTCGATTTGCGGTCAGCGCTGCCCTAAAGGCGCGAAGGGTTGGCGACGCCGTGATCAACATCGAGGGCGTCGACGGGCGGTGGCGCATGTTCGACCACCGGGCAAAAGGCATCATCTAGGGTAAGTATCTCCCGGCAAAGCCGGGGGCTTTAGTTATGCGATCCGCTCGAAGAGGCTTAGGGAACGTCTGAACAGGCTTCTGCTCGTCGCCGAGATTGTGGGAGCGACTTCAGTCGCCGTGGCCGCGGCAGCGGCCTGCAGCATCCCGGCGTTGCAGCGGCTCGATGCACAATCGGGCGGCGCAGCGCACTGCTACGCAATCGCGACTGAAGTCGCTCCCACAAGGGGCGCCCTTCTCCAGACCGCAGTGGACTTATTCAGACCATTCTTAGGTGGGATCGCTGACGCCCCAGCTGGGTCCACCCTACGGTGGCCGGGCTGTCTCAGCAGCTGCAATTTCTCCAACCGCCGATCCTCTTCCCCCTGGTTGCGGATATCGCGCAAGATTTCTTCTGCAGCGAGGCGCAGAGCCGGTTCAACACGCCGCGAAGGGAGGGTCGCGGTTTTCATGGAAACTCCGAGCGCGATGCCATGGCGATTCATCCTGGCGCCATTCAACGACAGCGGCAAATCGCCTGAAAGAGTCAGGGACGACTTCCGGCCGTGACACGCCCACGGGGTGAATCGAACAAGCGAACCAGCACAAATTGCGCCCGGCATCATCCTCCTGCTTTCCCCACGACTGGATTCAACTTCCTCCGGTCCGGGTTCGCCATTTGATCAATTTGTACAGAATGTCCAAAAAACGTAGTGTGGCCAGGCAGGCACGCCTCCGCGCGCCGTCGGTCGAGGACACGAGATGAGCACCAGCATGCTGCTGCCGGCCCGTTCGGGCCAGCCCACCCGTTTGCAGACCATGTCCAGTTCCGACGCCAAGAACGGTTTCGCCGAATTGATCGAACGCGTCCCCCGCTCCACCAAGCCGGTGCTGATCACCCGCAACAAGCGGCCAGCGGTGGTGGTGCTGTCCGTCGAGGAATATCAGCAATTGCTCGACGGCGCCCCCAATCCGCTGGCGCCGCTGCGCGAACGCTTCGCATCGATCGTGGCCGCCATGCAAACCAAGCCGGCCAAAAAGGCCGTCAATACGCTGTTCGCGGCGACACCAGCCAGGCTCGGCAAGGCGGCCTTGAAGGCGGCTGGCAAGCTACGCCGCTGATGGTGCGCATCACGGTGCTCGCCGGTACCAACAGCGCGGGCAAGAGCAGCATCGCCGGCGCGATGCTGCGCGAGGCCGGTGGTCAATACCAACCCCGATGAGGAAACGCGCCAGATCCTGAGCGCGAGCCCCGGCACGGACGAGGCAACCGGCAACGCACCGGCATGGCGCGCCAACGTCGAGCACCTGCAAGCCGCCATCGACACGGGAACCGACTACACGTGCGAGATCACCCTCGGCGGCCGCACCGTCACCGGCCTGCTCTTGGAGGCGGCGGCAGCGGGCCTGGAAGTCTGCGTGTGGTACTACGGCCTGGACAATCCCGGGCTGCACCTGCAACGCAGACATTCGCGCGTTGCTCATGGCGGCCACGACATCCCGTCGGATCGCGTGCGCGAGCGCTACACCAGCAGTCAGCAGAACCTCATCCGTCTGTTGCCGCATCTGCACCGCCTGGTGGCGTACGACGACAGCATCGACGCGAACCCCGCGACTGGCCACCTGCGCACCCCGGGCAAGGTACTTGAATGGCAGGCCGGCACGTTGCGCTACCCCCGCACGCCGGCGCAGCTGCGGCGGACGCCCGAGTGGGCGCAGGCACTGGTCGCGTACGCGTTTGATCTGGCGCAGGGTGCCGGCGGTTAGCTCCAAAAATTTGTCTATGACGCTAGTTTCAGACATCGCCGCGATGACTCGCGAAGTCGTGAAGGTGTTTGGAGAAAGTGGCGCCTGAGCATTCTCGAGGCAGGCGTCCAAGCCCTCATCGGGCCAGGTAGAAATCCATGGGGATAAGCTCGACGGCCCAACCGCCTTCTTCGCCCAGCGTGGCGGCCGGGTGCATGGATGCGATGCGTAGCGCCTCGTCATGGCTGTCAGCTTCGATGATGAACAGGCCACCCACCACTTCCTTCGACTCGGTGTAAGGCCCATCGCTGACGCGCGTCTTGCCGCTGCGCGGGCGAAGCGTCTTCCAGCTGTCCAGATCGCCAAGCGACGCGGAAACCAGCACCTTGCCGGTCGCGCGCATCTTCTCGTCCAAAGCCGGGCATTGGCTCACCAATGCCTTGACGTCGTCCGGCGCCATCGCGGCGAATTTTTCGGGGGTGAAGTAGGCCAGGCCGAGGTATTTCATGGGAGATCCTTTGAGTGGGCATACACAGACGACGAAGCAGATGATCGGAAATCGACAATCGTGAAGCGGATATTGAACGTCATACCGAAACTTTCTTTGCCTTGGCCAAACGCGCCTCAAGCTTTTTCAGCACCGCGCCCGACGAAAAATACACCCCGGCAGCCTTGGCCCGATCACGCGAAGCCAATCCACGGGCGATGAAGACAGCCTGCTGCTGGCGCTGCTGAATTTGCGCCCGCAACGCGGACTCGACAAAGCCGGACAGACTTTCTCCGTCACGCAAGAGTTCTTCTGCAGCCTGACGCAGAGCCGGCTCCACGCGCAGCGAGGGGATGGTCGCGGTTTTCATGGAAAC
Organism: Rhodanobacter terrae; assembly: GCF_042657005.1. NCBI lineage: Bacteria > Pseudomonadati > Pseudomonadota > Gammaproteobacteria > Lysobacterales > Rhodanobacteraceae > Rhodanobacter > Rhodanobacter terrae. Next base: position 340,374 of record NZ_JBHSNG010000002.1, on the reverse strand, counting down.
TCCTGACGCGATGCAATTGCGATACATCCTCGCGCAATTCGGCGATAGGGGCAAATCGCCGGAAAATTCCTGCCGTCCCGGCTTCCTGCGACGCACTGTCCACAGGCAAACGCGCCCGCCCGGCAAGATATACGGCCCGCGCTTCGCCCACGCCGGGTTTGCGGGCCGCGCGCCGACTTGACCTCGGTTGTAGCCGAAGCAACTACCTTGCGTGCTGCGACGCAGCCCTGATCGCCGCTGCAAAGGCAAAGCGGCACCCTGCGCCAAATGCGCGCCCGATCTGTAACCTGGAAATATGACCCAAAGGTCTTGACTGGCCTGTCTTGCCTTTATACATTACCAATCAGTTATACAAGTAGAACGTTATGCAAACCTCGGAACGCCTCAACCTCACCTTCGCCGCTCTGGCAGATCCCACCCGCCGCGCCATCCTGGCGCGGCTGGCCACGGGGGAGGCCACAGTGACGGAACTCGCCGAGCCGTTCGAGATGAGCCAACCAGCCATTTCCAAACATCTGAAAGTGCTTGAGCGCGCGGGCCTCATCTCGATGGACGTCGATGCGCAACGGCGCCCACGCAAACTGGAGCCGAAGCGACTGGAGGAGGCCGTGGACTGGATCGAACGCTACCGCGAGATCTTCGAACAGAACTACCAGCGCCTCGATGCGTTGCTCGAAGAACTCCAGGCCAAACCGTCCAGGCGCAAACAAACCAAAAAGTAGCACTGATATATCAGCGCGCTGTTCGCTCGTTCGTCCTCATGGCCGCGCGCAATCACGATGGATCACCAAGGAGAAGACCATGCCCAAGCCTGCAGAAGTGACACTTCCCGGTGATCGCGAAGTTCGCGTCACCCGTACCTTCAACGCGCCCCGCACATTGGTGTGGGATGCGCATACCCGCCCCGAACTCGTGCGCAAATGGCAAGGCTATGACGGCTGGGACATGCCGGTGTGCGACATGGATGTCCGCGTCGGCGGCAACTACAAGTGGCAGTGGAGAAACCGCGAAGACGGCAACCAGTTCGGCTTCCTCGGTACGTTCACCCAAGTCGACGAACCGTCGAAGCTGGTCCACGAGCAATACTTCGACCCGGGCGACATGGACTTCGCCATGCCAGCTGGCGATCCATGCATCGTGTCACTTGAACTCAGCGAGCAGAACGGCGTCACGACGCTCGTCTGCAATCTGACGTTCGCGTCGAAGCAGGCACGCGAAGAAGCGCTCTCCACCGGCATGACCGACGGCATGGAGCACAGCTACACCCGCCTCGACGACCTGTTCAAAGCTGCAGCGTGAACGAGGAAACGGTGGCCGGGCGCTCCACTTGAACGGTGCGCTCGGTCGAAGCGACTTTACCTCAGATGCCGAGCCCCACGTACAAAGCCGGGGCCCTTCCACCAGCGCCAGGCGGCGCGTGAGTGGGCCGAACCGAGGGGTACGGCGCGGCGTGCAGTACCAAGCGTGACGGCGCGGCGAGATAGATGGCTGCCTCCTCCTTGACGTCTGCATGCGAACGGCGGCGTCCATCGAGCCGCTGCACGCAGTCAACGTCACGGATGATGTCACGCAGTCTCTCCGCGTCGCGGATGATGGCGTCACCCATGATCGACAGCGTGACGTCGGCGAAATCCGCCTGATCGGTGGCGACCACCACGTCGCCATGGGCGCGGAGAATGTCGCCCAGCCGGGCCAGCTCGTCGATCTGATCCAGGGTGACGCCGGCCACGTAGCGCTTGGGCGCCTCGTTCATCGTCGACCCGGCAAGTTCCGGTTCGGTGCCGTCCGTATCCGCCGCTGCCGTGACGGCGGCCGCTTTCGGCTCGGCGTCACGTTCGACCTTGGCCTCGGGCGCAGGCGCCCTTTCGCGACGCTCAACCGGCCAGGAGAGTTCGTCCAGCACCTGAGCGATCTGCTCCTCCAGCAACTCCATGCAGATCGCCACCTCGCCCGGGCGAATCTCCGCATACCACTCCTGATCCTCGTCCGGCCTGCGCGGTCGCGCCAGATGGGTCAGGAACCCCACGTATTCGCGCAGCTGCTTCAGCCGCAGCTGGCTGTCCTCCGGCAGGAAATAGCCCGTCGTTTCCAGGTCTTCCGAATCGAACGTCGACATGATCGCCTCCTAGTTCCATAGAAGTGCCCGTCCACGGCATGACGACGGACGGGGTGTCGGGAGGTTCGAAACCGCTCATAGCCGGCGGGCATATTTCCCCGAAGGGTTTTGTATTAGCCGCCCTCCCGACGCAGGGTTCGCGTCGGCTTGCACCTGCGAACAGGTACAAAAAACCCACCGGTTTGTCGGAGGTGGGTACCGCTATGAGAGGGAGTTTCGACGCTCCTTGCAAACGAGTCTGCTACCGCAGCGAAGGGGAGTCAAGATAAGCGTGGATAAGTGAACCTGACCCCGATAGTTCTCTTTGACAAACGTATCCACATGGATACAATGGCCGCATGAACGCCATTCAGTAATGCGATGAATACCGTCCAACAGTCCGATGAATTCAAGGAATGGTTCAAAGGCCTGAGGGATCAGATCGCGAGGGCCAAGATTTTGGTGCGGATCAAACGTCTTGCCGATGGCAACATGGGTGACGCGAAGCACTTCGACGGTATCAGTGAGCTACGCATCGACTACGGTCCAGGCTACCGGATCTATGTCGCCAAGAAAGGAAACACGATGTATCTGTTGCTGTGCGGCGGCGACAAGTCGAGCCAGCAAAAGGACATCGCAAGAGCAAAGAAGATGCTGGCGGCAAGTTCCTCGCCAAGCTAGTTGCACCAAGTCAGGTAATACCCAGAAAGGAGTGTGTCATGTCCACCAAGTTCTCGGCGTTCGACGTTGCCGAGTATCTCGACAGTGACGAAGCCATTGCCGCATACCTCAACGAGGCCATTGAAGAAAACGATTCCAATCTGTTTCTGTCCGCACTTGCTGACATTGCACGTGCGCGGAGCATGAGCAAGGTGGCTGAGGATAGTGGCCTCGGTCGCGAAAGCCTCTACAAAGCGCTTCGCCCCGGCGCAAAGCCGGGCTTCGCCACCATAGCCAGGATCATGGGTGCCCTTGGGGTGCGTGTGGTCGCCAAGCCGATCAAGACCAAAGCCAAAACCAAGAACACCGTTGTCGTGAAGGCGGCCAGGGTTGCGCCCAAGGCCCGTCAAGCAAAGGCGCGTGCCAGCGCTTGAGAAACCGGAAAAAGGGGCCGGAAGCACTCAACAACCACCGGCTAAAGCCGGTGGGTTGGCATGGCGGACTGAAAGTCCGGATACGCGTCGCCTGAACGACGCGTCCTTACTCCGGCTCCATCTTGAAATCATCGTTCGGCCTCGGCTCAAAGTGATGCTCCAAGTACTGCTTGATCATCTCTTCCGTCATCTGCCCCACCGTGGCACAGAAGTAGCCTCGGGCCCAAAAATGTCTTCCCCAGTACCGCTTCTTCACATGAGGAAATTCCTCGAAGAGCTTGCTTGAAGTCCGTCCCTTGATCCGTCTCATGATCTCGCTCGGTGCCATGTTCGGCGGACAACTCACCAAGATGTGGATGTGATCCTTGCTCACCACCCCTTTCACAATCCTGATCTCGAACGCCTCGCACGTCTCACGGACTAAAGCCCTCACCCGCTCCGCAATGTCACCTACCAGCACTTTGTAGCGATACTTCGTCACCCATACAAAGTGATACTCGATCTCATACACCGTATGACTACCGTATCTGTATTCCATGGCCACCCCTCCTCGGTTGTAGCCATTGTCATAGCTAAAGCTGACCGGCTAAAGCCGGTGGTTTAAACCTTGCGGTGGAAAATTAATTGAAGTTGCCGCCAACCACTTTGATTCTCACGCGCCCTCAAAGCTCCAAACAATCAAACCTCCGATCCGCCGCCACCTCCGCCTCATAGTCCACATCCGCCCGATCAAACCCGAACAGCTGCAAAAACTCGTGCTTGTAGCCGGCGTAGTCGGTGATCTGCTTGAGGTTTTCGGTGGTGACTGTGGGCCACAGGGTCTTGCAGGGGATCTGCACGTCGTCGCGCAGTTCCCAGTCGTCCAGCCGCAGGCGGCCTTCGTCGTCGGTGGGCGCAGCTTTGCCATCAGCGCGATAGAGGCGGTCGTGGAACAGGCGGTTGGCCTGTTCGATCGGGTTTTCGTGGATGCCCTTCTCCTTCATGATCTTGAAGGCGATGGACACGTACAGCGGGATCACCGGGATGGCGGCGCTGGCCTGGGTGACGACGGACTTCATCACGCCGACGTAGGCGTCGAGGCCGGGGTGGCGGCTGCGCAGTTGCTTGGCGGTGTTGTCCAGGTGCTGCTTGGCTTGGCCCAGGGTGCCGTGCCAGTACATCGGCCAGGTGATCTCGGTGCCGATGTAGCTGTAGGCGACGGTCTTGGCGTGCTCGGCCAGTACGCCGGCGGCGCTCAGCGCGTCGATCCACAGCGCCCAGTCCTCGCCGCCCATCACGGTGACGGTGTCCTTGATTTCCTGTTCGGTGGCCGGCTCGATGGTGGCCTCGATCACGGTGTCCTTGTTGGTGTCGACCGAGGTGTTGTGGAACGGCTGGCCGATGGTCTTGAGTGCCGAGCGCACTACTTCGCCGGTGTCTGGCAGCTTGCGCACGGGTGAGGCGAGCGAATAGACCACCAGGTCGATCGGGCCGCCCATCTCGTTCTTGATGATCTCGATGGCCTTGGCGCGGGTTTCGTTGGCGAACGCGTCGCCGTTGATCGACTTGCTGTACAGGCCTGCGGCTTTGGCCGCCTTGTCGAACGCAGCGGAGTTGTACCAGCCGGCGGTGCCGGTCTTCTCGTGGCTGCTGGGCTTCTCGAAGAACACGCCGAGCGTGGCGGCGCCGTAGCCGAACGCGGCAGTGATGCGCGAGGCCAGGCCGTAGCCGGTGGAGGCGCCGATCACCAGCACGCGTTTGGGACCCTTCGCCTTGTCGTGGCCCGCGGCCTGGGTGACCTTGATCTGGTCGAGCACGTTGCGCTCGCAACCGACCGGGTGGGCGGTGATGCAGATGAATCCGCGGACTTTGGGCTTGATGATCACTCGGGTAGCTCCTGCTGCTGTTCGGCAATTCGCCATATTAACCAAGCTGGGGGGCCGTGCGCTGCCTTAGGGCAGCGACTCCGTTGAAAAGACATTCGAGGTTCCCCGTAAGGCACCTCAATTACCTGGCCGAAACCGCCCGTAGGAGCGCACCCTGTGCGCGAATGCCTTTATCACATGGCGAAGAGCATTCGCGCACAGGGTGCGCTCCTACGGGGCGGAACCCTGCAGTGCGGTCACCAGCGCGCGCACCTGCTCCACATCGCTGCCCAGCTCGCCGCCTTCCATCTCGCTCAGCAGCGGACGCCGATGGTGCATGCCCGAGGGCAGCTGGTGTTTGGCGGAGGCGTGGAATTCGTGCGCGCCGGTGGCGGCGGCCAGCGCAGCGATGTTCTGCGCGGTGACGCCGGCGCCAGGCATCACGACAAGGCGTCCTGCGGCTTGCACCACCAGCTCGCGGATCAGCGCCGCGCCATTCGGCGCGCTGGCTTGTGCGCCGGATGTCAGGATGCGTTCGCAGCCGAGCGCCACGATATCTTCCAGCGCTTGTGCAGGCTCGCGGCTGAGGTCGAACGCGCGATGGAAGGTGACGCCCATGCCGTCGGCCGCGGCGATCAGCGTGCAGCAACGCGCCACGTCCACGTCGCCGTCGGCATCGAGCGCGCCGATCACCACGCCGTCGCAGCCCAGTGCGGCGCAGACTTCGATGTCGCGCCGCATCGTCTCGCATTCCAGTTCGCTGTAGAGGAAGTCGCCCGCGCGCGGGCGTATCAGCACGTACAGCGGAATGTGCAGGCGTTCGCGGGCCAGCGCGATCTGCGCGCGCGAAGGCGTCAGCCCACCCAGCTCCAGCGCGGTGCAGAGTTCGACCCGCCCTGCTCCACCCTCCTGGGCGGCCAGCGCGGAGGCTACCGAGTTGGCGGCGATTTCCAGGATCATGAATAGTTTGTCGTGTAAACGCTTTGCGCGGGGATCAACGCATCCTGCTTGTTCGCATCGCACACGGCGTAGGAGAAGCCGCGCTGGATCGCGTACGCGCCGACCTCGCCGGCGCGGTTCATCGCCAGAAAACCGACCTGCAGCGTCTTCGATGCCTCCGGGCGGCGACGGATGATGCGCATCACCGCCTCCTTGCACGCCTCGTGCGGGGAGCGGCCCTGGCGCATCAGCTCGACCACCAGGAAGCTGCCGGCATTGCGTATCACTTCCTCGCCGACGCCGGTGGAGGTGGCGCCGCCGATCTCGCCGTCCACGTACAAGCCGGCGCCGATGATCGGGCTGTCGCCGACGCGGCCGTGCATCTTCCACGCCATGCCGCTGGTGGTGCAGGCGCCGGCCAGTTTGCCGTGCGCGTCGATCGCCAGCATGCCGATGGTGTCGTGGTTGTCCTTGCCGCCGGGCATGCCCATGCTTTTGTCAGGGGCGCGGCCGTAGTCGCGTACTTCGCTGTTGATGGTGGGCTTGTATTTCGCCGTCTTCAGCCACTCGTGCCAGGCCTTTTCGGATTCCGGCGTGAGCAGCTCCTCTTTCTTGAAGCCTTGCTCCAGCGCGAACTGCAAGGCGCCGTCGCCGACCAGAAGCACGTGCGGCGTGCGTTCCATCACCCGTCGCGCCACCGAGATCGGATGGGCGATGTGCTCGATCGCGGCGACCCCGCCGCAATTGCCGTCGGCATCCATGATGCTGGCGTCGAGGGTGACGTGACCATCGCGATCAGGATAGCCGGCCCTGCCCACGCTGTGATTCTTCAGGTCGGACTCCGGCACCCGCGCGCCGGTCTCGACCGCGTCCAGCGCATGGCCACCCTTGCCGAGGATCGCCCAGGCTGCCTGGTTCGCGGCGATGCCGAAGTCCCAGGTCGAGGCCACCCGCACGGGCGCCGCCGGCGGCGTACGAGATGCCGCACCGGCGGCCAGCTTGCCGCTTTGGTCTATCGGTCCGGCGGCCAGCTTGCCGCCCCAGGCCAGCATCGAAGCGGAAGCTCCCAGTACGGAGGCCTTGAGGAAACGTCTGCGATCAGTCATCACCTTTCTCCAGGTCACAAAGCAAAAAACCCCGCACAGGATGCGGGGTTTCGTTCTTGCTGTACAAGGTTGCCCGGTTGATCAGGCGGCTTCGACCGCCGAAGCCTGGGCGCCTTTCGGCCCCTGGGTGATATCGAACTTCACGCGCTGACCTTCCTGCAGGCTGCGGAAGCCCTTGCTGGTGATCGCCGAAAAATGGACGAAAACGTCCGCCCCTCCGTCCTCAGGCGAGATGAAACCGAAACCCTTGGCGTCGTTGAACCATTTGACCGTACCAAAACTCATTGCGCGAACCTCTGGATCCATGAAAGGGTGCGCCAGGCTCCGCGCTGAACCACCTACTCCCCCCGGTTCGCCGCCCTGGCTGGCGAAAAGTATCAATATGTGAAGGCCGAGCGCAATACGAGAGATGCCCGGGACACCCAAAGGCGGACGCCGTGCTCAGCTTTTCGGCACCTGAAGAGTGTCGAAACTCAGCCATGCTTCTGCCGTTCGCCCCCGGATCAAGTCCGGGGCAGGCTCTGAGCGTAGGCCGTAAGGCCGCACGCGGGGAGTGGCCATGGATGGCCACGGCTTTGAGGAGCGAGGAAGTCGAAGGGTACCAGCGAAGAAGCGCTTCGACTCCGCTCGCTGACGCGAGCTACGCTCAGCGCGAACGGGGCGGGTTTCAAGTTTCGACACTAATCCTGTTTCGGCATGGCGGCGAGGATGCGCGGCACCTCGGAGGTGGCCGCCGCCAGGTGCGCGAAGATTTCCTCGATGCTGATTTCCGCCTCGTCGCCGCAACCGGCGGCGAAGTTCGCGACCAGCGCCAGACACGCGTAGTCGAGCGTCAGCTCACGGGCCAGCGCGGCCTCGGGCATGCCGGTCATGCCGACCAGGTCGCAGCCGTCGCGCTTCATGCGGGCGATCTCGGCACGCGTTTCCAGCCGGGGTCCCTGCGTGGCGCCGTAGCACCCGCCGCCGATCACCGCGATGTCCGCCGCGCGCGCCGCCGCCAGCAACTGCAGGCGCAGCGACTCGGTATACGGCTCGCTGAAGTCGATGTGCTTCACCTCGGCGCCGTCGACATCGCAGTAGCTGGTGTAGCGGCCGTGGGTGTAGTCGATCAGCTGGTCGGGCACCACGATCACCCGCGGTCCCAGGTCGCCGCGAATGCCGCCCACCGCGTTGACGCCGATCACCCGGCGCGCGCCGAGACTGTGCAGCGCCCACAGGTTGGCGCGGTAGTTGACCCGGTGCGGCGGCAAGGCATGGCTCTCGCCGTGGCGGGCCAGAAACGCCACGCGCTTGTCGGCGAAATCGCCGATCACCACGTCGCCCGAGGCCGCGCCGTACGGTGTGTCCACGCGGTGGCGCGACGCGCTCTCCAGGCCGGGCAAGTTGTAAAGGCCGCTGCCGCCGATGACGGCCAGGTCTATGGTGGCGTGGTCAGGATGAGGCATCGCGATGATCCGTTTGCAGATGGTGGACAAAGACCAAAGTGGTGTCGTGAATTATCGAGGCCACGTGTAGGAGCGAACCCTGTGCGCGATGCTCTTGCTTCGTAGCGCGGGCGGTGGCCGCCCGAAGCCGGAGCGGACAGCATCGCGCACAGGGTGCGCTCCTATACGCCAGCCTTCAACGCATAGATACCCGGCAGATTGCGGCCCTGCTCGTAGTAGTCCATGCCGTAGCCGAACACGTAGCGATCCGGCAGCTCGACGCCGTTGAAATCGGAAGCGATGCCTTCGGCCAGGCGGTCGTGCTGCTTGGTGCACAGGCTGGCGATCAGCACCTTTTTCGCGCCGCGCGCATAGCAGTCCTCGCGCACCGCCTTCAGTGTGTAGCCTTCGTCGAGGATGTCGTCGACCAGCAGCACCACCCGGCCGGCCAGCGGCACCAGCGGCTCGCGCAACCAGTGCAGCTCGCTGCCGGAGGTGGCACCGCGGTAGCGCGTGGCATGCACGTAATCGAATTCCAGATCGGTGCGGATGGACAGCGCCAGCTGGCCGGCGAAGATCAGCGCGCCGTTCATCACGGTGAGGAAGACCGCCCGCTCACCATCCAGCGCGGCGTCGATGCGCCGGCCGATGTCGGCGATCACGGTGTCCAGCGTGCCGCGTTCGTACAGCAGATCGGCCTGCGCCAGCGCGTCGGCCAGTGAGGGTGTCGGAGTATTCATGCGGTTCCTTGGTCGGCGTGCAGCGCCGTGACGCGCGCGACGAAACGGTCACGCTGCGGATTATTCGTGAGGCTGTCCCAGCTCGCGCCCAGTGCGCCACGCAGGGCTGCCAGTGACGGCGGCATCGGCGACGCCTCGCCGTGCAGCGCGGCGATCGCCTCGTCCACGACCTCGGGGAAGCAGGCCAGCACCAGATCGCAACCGGCATCCAGATGCGCCCGCACACGCTCGCCCACGCTGCCGGCGGCACCGGCGGCGGCCATGCTGATGTCGTCGCTGATCACCGCGCCCGCGAAACCCAGCTCGCCGCGCAGGATCTGTCCTATCCACACCTTCGAATAGCCGGCCGGCTGGCTGTCCACCGCCGGATAGGTCACGTGCGCCATCATCACCGCCTCGACCCGCGCTTCGATGCACTCGGCGAACGGCAGCAAGTCGTCGCGGCGGATCTGGTCCAGGTCGCGCGGATCGATCGCCTGCGCCTTGTGCGTATCGGTGGCGACCGACCCGTGCCCCGGGAAATGCTTGAGCACCGCCGCCATGCCGCCCAGATGCATGCCGCGCACGTAAGCCTGGGCCAGCTCGGCGGTCACCGCCGGGTCGGCGTGGAACGCGCGCAAGCCGATCGCCGCATTGCCGCGGGCCAGGTCGACCACCGGCGCGAAACTGAAATCCACCCCACTGGCGCGCAGCTCGCTGGCCATCACCCAGGCGTGCTCTTCCGCCAGCCGCACCGCCTCGGTGGGGTCGCGCCCGTACACCGCGCCGATCGCCGCCAGCGGCGGCAGCCGGGTGAAGCCGTCGCGGAAGCGCTGCACCGGACCGCCTTCCTGATCCACCGCGATCAACAACCCGTCGCCGCCGGCTCCGCGGATCGCATCGCACAACGCGATCAGCTGCTCGCGCGATTGGTAGTTGCGCGCAAACAGCAGCACGCCGGCCACGCCCGGCGCGGTGAGCCAGCGCTTCTCGTGTTCGGCCAGTTCCAGCGCGGCCACGCCGATCATCAGCATGCGGCATCCTCGGTAGCGCGCTCGGCCGGCGACCACTGCCGGTAAGGATGCGCGATCAGGTTGACGTTGTAGTAGCGCGTCAGCGCGCTCACCTCGCGGCCCAGCCATGCCGGCCGCGGGAACGGCGCATCGACCGCCGGCAATTCGATCTCGGCGACGATCAGCCCGTGGTTGTCGCCCTCGAACTCGTCGACCTCGAACAGCATGCCGTCGACCCGCACATGATGGCGCACTTTCTCCAGCACGCCATCGCACAGGCTGGCCAGCAAGGCCCTGGCATCGACTACGGGTATCGGGTACTCGAACTCGGCGCGCGCGATGCCCGGCGTGGCCGCCTTGATATTCAGCCACGCCCGCTCGCCGGCGAGGCGGGCGCGTACCGAGGCCCGTGCATGGCCCTCGCGCAGCGCCTGCGCACCGACCAGGTAGCCCTGCGCGATGGGCTCGCTGCGCTCCACGGCGGTGCGCCAGGCATCGCTGGCCAACAGGAATTTTCGTTCGATCTCGATGGGCATAAAAGTCAGGAGTGAGTGGAGAGGCGTGAGGAGTGGGAGAGAGCAAAAACAAGAGTGTCAGGCATGCAGTGCCTCGCCCGAATCGACATGGCAACGGCGTGAAGGATCATGCACTGGCTTTCTCTCACTTCTCACTCCTCTTCACTCGCTCCTCGCTCTTCAGCGTTCGAACAGCGCGATCGACTCGACGTGCGCGGTATGCGGAAACATGTCCATCACGCCGGCCGACTTCAGCTTGAAGCCATGCTGGTTGACCAGGATGCCGGCATCGCGCGCCAGCGAGGCCGGATGGCAGGAGACGTAGACGATGCGGTGCGTCTGCTTGTGCGGCAGATACTCCAGCACCTTGTCGGCGCCGGCGCGTGGCGGGTCGAGCAGCAGCTTGTCCCACGGCTGGCGTGCCCAGTCCGCGGCGCGCTGATCCTCGAACAGGTTCGCCACGTGGAAGCGTGCGTTCTCGATGCCGTTGCGCGCGGCGTTCTGCGCGGCGCGTTCGACCAGGCCGTGCTCGCCTTCCACGCCCACCACGTCGGCGACCCGGCGGGCGATCGGCAAGGTGAAGTTGCCCAGGCCGCAGAACAGGTCAAGCACGCGGTCGGTCGGCTGCGGATCGAGCAGCTCCAGCGTGCGCGCCATCATCCGCTGGTTCATGTCGGCGTTGACCTGCACGAAGTCCAGCGGCTGGAACTCCAGCTCGACGTCCGCGACGGCCGCGTCGCCACTGGCGATGCGGAACGCCAGCCGCGGGTTCTCCGGCCACAGCGGATGCACGCTGCTGTTGCCGCCCGGCTGCAGGTAGATCGCCAGCCCATGCTGCTGGCCAAACGCGGTCAGCGCCGCCAGGTCGCGCTCGCTCAACGGCTGCATGTGGCGGAATACCAGCGCCATCAGCTCATCGCCGGCGGCGAATTCGATCTGCGGGATGGTGTCGACCGCGTCCATCCCGCTGAGCAGGTCGGCGAGCAGGCCGACCTTGGGGCCTAGCGCCGGATGCATCACCTCGCACTGCTGGATCTCGGCGACGAAGCGCGGGTTCTGCTCTTCGCGAAAACCCACCAGCACGCGGCCCTTCTTCATCACGTTGCGCACCGACAGGCGGCCCTTGCGCCGGTAACCCCACGGCTCGCCGGTGAGCGGCGGCAGCCACAGCTGCGGGCTGACCTTGCCGATGCGTTCGAAGTTTTCCGACAGCACGCGCTGCTTGGCCGCGATCTGCGATTCGGCATCCAGATGCTGCAGCGAGCAGCCGCTGCAATGCGCAAAATGCCGGCAGCGCGGCTCGACCCGATGCGGCGACGGCACGATCACCTCGACCACGTCGGCCTCATCGAAATGGCGATGGCGCTTGCGCAGCCGGGCCAGCACCTGTTCGCCCAGCAGCCCGCCACTGACGAACACCGTCTTGCCGTCGATGCGGGCCACGCCACGGCCGTCATGGCTGAGGTCGGTGATGTGGGCTTCGAACGGGGTCGACGGAACGGAGTTGGATCGGGACATGAGGCTAGTAAGGATAAGGCCGCTACGGCTGGCCCGCGATTATCCCAGATCGGCCCGGATGGCGCCCGACGCCATCCATGCCTGCATGGCGCCCCGCACGAACGACTGTAGGAGCCCGCTCGCGGGCGATGCTTTTTTTGGTCGATGCGGAAAAGCATCGCCCGCGAGCGGGCTCCTACATGGGAACGGCGTGTGGACCGGGGTGCGCGACGGGAGCCTTATTTCTTCTGCCAGGCATCCACGACGTTCTGGTGGTACCAGCCGGCGCGGCCTTTCTCGATCCAGCCCTTGGCGAAGAGTTGGATCGGGACATGAGGCTGGTAGGGATAAGGCCGCTAGGGCTGGCCGGCGACTATCCCAGATCGCCCGGATGGCACCCGACATCATCCAGGTTGCATGGAGCCCCGCACGAACGACTGTAGGAGCCCGCTCGCGGGCGATGCTTTTTTGGTCGATGCGGAAAAGCATCGCCCGCGAGCGGGCTCCTACATGGGAACGGCGTGTGGACCGGGGTGCGCGACGGGAGCCTTATTTCTTCTGCCAGGCATCCACGGCGTTCTGGTGGTACCAGCCGGCGCGGCCTTTCTCGATCCAGCCCTTGGCGAAGAGTTGGATCGGGACATGAGGCTGGTAGGGATAAGGCCGCTAGGGCTGGCCGGCGATTATCCCAGATCGCCCGGATGGCACCCGACATCATCCAGGCTGCATGGAGCCCCGCACGAACGACTGTAGGAGCCCGCTCGCGGGCGATGCTTTTTTGGTCGATGCGGAAAAGCATCGCCCGCCAGCGGGCTCCTACCCAAGACGCGGTGCGCGACCGCGAGCTTATTTCTTCTGCCAGGTGCCGGCGGCGTTCTGGTAGTACCAGCCGGCGCGGGCTTTCTCGATCCAGCTCTTGGCGAAGGTGACGCGGATCTGTGGTGCCCACTCGGGGTGGTTGTTGGCGTTGGCGATTTCGGCGTACAGCGCGGTGCGGTCGCGGTTTTCGTCGGCCACCGTGGCATTGGCCTGTGCGCGCTGGCTCAAGGGGACCTTGGCGGCATCGCGCATGGCGACCATGCCGTCATTGGTGAAGCCGACCGCACCGCTGTCCAGCAGATCGCCCAGCGCGCCCTGGAAACGGTCGTGCATGCGTCCGCGAATCGCCTCGGTGGCGGGGGTCTGGATACGGATGTTCGGCGTGTCGGCAGCGTAGGCGGCCGGAATCAGCAGGTCGAGCAGCGACGCCGAGGGCGGATGGGCGTCGCTCTTCGCCGCCGGCTTCTGCTCTTTCGGTGGCGGCGTGGTGACGGGAACCGCCGTGTCCAGCACATTGCCGATGAATTGATCGGCGGCTTTCTGCGCGGCCGCCTCGGGGAAATACACGTTGATGGTGACGCAGCCGACCAACGCCACGGCCAGCGAGGTCAGGATGACGTAGACGAGCTTGCGCATGACAGACTCCAGCGGTTTGGAATACGAAAAGAGCACGGGTCAGCGAATTTCCGCAGCGGAGCCATTGATGGCTTCGCGCAGCCGCCGCACCAGGGTCGGCCAGTCGACCTGGGTCTGGTGACCGATCACTTGCAAATGCGGCAAGCCACTGCCTTCGACGATAGTGTAGCCGTCGCCGGTCGACTGCAGACCGCTCATCTGGCAGACCGTGCCCTGCAAGGTGCAGTTGAGGCCGATCTGTTTGTAGCCGAAGGTCTTGAACAGTTTCAGCATGGCGCCTTGCAGGCCGGCGGCGATCCCGCCGCCGCCGACCGCGGTGAGGTTGTTCACCGCGCGCTGGCTGATCCGCCCGCCGCTGCCGGCAAGCAGGCTCGCCTTGAACGCGGCCGGACTCCAGTCGACCAGCCGCAGGCCCTCGATCGAGCCGTCCATCCGTCCGGTGATGCCGCCGAAATCGAACACGCTGGTGATCGCCGCCAGGTCCAGCTGTTTCATGGTGATGTCGCCATTCAATACCGGATTCGGCCCGAACGGCTGCTGCAGCGAAAGCCGGGTGAAGTCGACGAAGCCGCCGAACAGGCTGGCCGACAGTCCGCCCTGCAATTCGAAGCAGTCGTCGACCCAGCGCAGCGAGGGAATCGCGCCGCCCAGCGTGCCGGGGAACGCCGGCCAGCCCATCGCCTGGCTGAAGGCCGTCATGTCCACTCCGGTCAGCACCGCCGAGGTCGACAGTCGCTGCCCTTTCGCCGCCGCCGGACGCCAGTCCAGATCGCCGATGCGCAGCCGCCCCTTCAACACCGGCACTTCCAGCGGTTGCTGCAGACTGAGCGTGCCGGCGTGGCTGCGCCACTGCGACTGCGCAGCCCCGTTGAGGACCCGATAAAACTGCATGCTGCGCCAGGCCAGCGTGGTCGCCGGCCGTTCGCCCTGGCTCGCCCAGTCCAGCCCGCCGCGCAGGTTGTCGACCGCCAGTCGCCCATCGGCGTCGGCCAGGTCCAGGCCGTCGGTCGTGAACGCGAAGTTGCGCAGACCATCGGCGCGCAAATCGATACTGCCGTTGAGCTGACCCACGATACGCATGCCGCGCAGACCCAGGGTGGCCAGCCAGGCCTGGCCGTAGCGCTGGTAAGCCGCCGGGAAACTCGCGTGCAGGCGGTCGAGCTTCAGCATTTTCAGCTCGCCCTTCGCGCCGAAGGCCAGCGCGCCATCGAGCTGCAGCGCATCGGCATCATTGACCCGCAGGCGGCTCAATTCGATCGCGCCGTTCTGCGCATCGGCATGCAGGCCAAGCTGCACCGGATGATCCGGCAGCTTGGCGTAGAGCGGGCCCAGCAACAGCTCGCCGCCATGCAGGCTGGCATCCAGATCGATCCGGGCCGGCCCACCGGTGCTGTCGAGGCTGAACTGGCCCGTGCCGTTCAGCCCCTGCCCGGCCAGGGTCCCGGTCGGGGTATCGAAACCCGCGCCGTTGAGCGAGAACTCGCCGGAAGATTGCAGGCCCGTATCGCGCAGATCCAGCGCCAGCTCGGCATCCATCCGGCCGCTGGTGGGACGGCCGGACCAGACCGTGCCGAGCAGCCCCTGCAGCCAGCCGGCGGGAAGATGGTCCAGATGGATCTGCGCGTGGGTGGTCTGATCCAGCGGCAACGCGGCAGTCGCGTGCGTCTTGCCCTGCAGGATGTCGATCAGCAAGGTATTGGCCGCCGGGCTGAGCTGGATGTTCACGTGGGCATCGCTCAGCGCCCCGCCTGGCGCACCGGCCAGGCGTACCGTGCCGTCCAGCGTCCAGTTCAGGCGTTCATCCCGCTTCAGATCGCCATCCAGGCTCAGGCCCAGCCGCCGCCAGCCCATCGCCGCCACGTCGGCCTGGCCGACATGCAATTGCAGCTGAAGACCGCCGGTGGCGTCCTCGCCGAGCCGGGCGGTCACCGTCTGCAAATGCACGCCGGGCAGGTTGATCGACTTCGCCGTCAGCAGCACGTCCGCCCGCGCCGGCGGCGCCAAGGCGAGCCCCAGCAGGAGGCCGCAACAGAGCAAAAGATGGCTTGATGTCGGACGCATGTCGCGCCATTCTGCCAAATTAAGCTGAACGACACGGATTTCGTCATGACCAGCCCGCTCGCCGAGCCCGATTTCGCCCCCGCCGAAGCCACACGTCCGCGCGTTTTGGTGGCCGACGACGACCCTGGCAGCTGCCGTTTCCTGTGCGACGGGCTGCGCTCGCTGGGTGCCCGGGTGGAAACCTGCATGGACGGCATGGCGGCGTGGGAGCGCGCCCGCACTGAGGTTTTCGACCTGTTGCTGCTGGACTGCCGCATGCCGGGTGCCGGCGCCTTGCGGATTCTCGGCTTGCTGCGCGACGACGCACTGGCACGGTCGACGGACAGCGTCGCGGTGGCGACCACCGCCGAACTGGACCCGGTCGACCGGCAGCCGCTGCTCGCGGCCGGCTTCAGCGAGATTCTGATCAAGCCCTGCGGACTGACCGACCTGCGACGCGTGCTGGCGCTGGTGCAGCCGGAGCAGCTCGATGCCCGGGTGCTCGACAACCGTGCCGCGCTGACCGCCTCCGGCGACGCCACCACCATGCAGGCGCTGCGACTGCTGCTGCGCGAGGAGCTGGCCCTGCTCCATCAGGAACTGGACTCGCTGAGCCAGGACCATGCCGGCTTCGGGGAACGGCTGCACCGGCTGCGCTCATCCTGCGGCTTCTGCGGCGCCGCCGCGCTGTCGTCGCAGACCATTCTGCTGCAGCAACAGCTGTCGCAGCACCGCGCAACCCCGGCCGCGCTGGCAGGATTTCGCAAAGCATTGCTGGCGACGCTGCGGGCGCTCGATCGCTGAGGATGGCCTGATTCAGGCCTGGGGAACGAAGTCCGCTGCGGCCCGGAGAAAGGTGCACACCGGCCTTGGCTTGTCCTGTGGGAGCGACTTCAGTCGCGATGGCGTATCGGTGCGCTGCGCCGCCCGGTTGTGCATCGAGCTGCTGCAACGCTGCGATGCTGCAGGCCACTGCCGCGGCCATCGCCACTGAAGTCGCTCCCACAGGCGAACGGGCATCTCGGCGACGAGCAGAAGCTTGTTCAGAAGTTCCCTAACGGTTCATCGGTTGCCGCGAAACCGCCATCGCCAGCACCCGCCAGGCGCGCAATTCGCCACCGCCCAGGTGGAAACGGATGACTTCGCGCATCATGTCGCGCAGCGCCTTAAGGCCGGCGTTGTCGGGCATGGCGTCCTGCTCCAGCGCCAGCAGGTCGCTACCGCGCAGGGCGTGCGCGCTGCCGGGAGCACAACGCACGGCACCTTGCTCGACCGCATAGCGATAAGGCGCCTCGGGCACCAGGACTTCGCCGGTGGCCGAGTCGTGCTGCAGCTGCAGGCCGTAGCCGATCGCCTCCAGCAGGTCGCGCTCGAAACGGCGCAGGCTCCACGCCAGCGATTCGCCGGCGGCCAGCCGCGCCAGCGTCTGCGCATAAGCGTCGAACAGCAGCGGGAACGGGTCCTGCCGCTCGGTCAGGCGCACTACCAGTTCGTTGAGATACAGACCGGCCAGACCGGCATCGCCAGGCAGGCGCAGAGGGGTCCCCACCGCTTCGATCGCGGTCAGCGTAGCCATCTCGCCGCGCAACAGCAGATCCATCGCCAGCGGCTGGAACGGTTCCAGCTGAGCCCGGCGCAGGCGCGCGCGTTCGCCACGCACGCCCCGGGCCACCACCCCGAGCCGGCCATGGTCGCGGGTCAGGCATTCCAGCAACAGCGACGTCTCGCGGTAAGGCCGCGCATGCAGGACGTAGGCAGGTTGCTGTTCGATGCGCATGGGGTTTGTGCCGGAAATGGGGAATCGAGAATCGGGAATCGGAAAAGCGCAGCTCAGCTCTGACGATTCCCCATTCCCCGCTCCCGATTCCCGGCTCTAATCGGTATACCCGAATTTCTTCAGCATGTTCTCGTCGTCGACCCAGCCCTCGCGCACCTTCACCCAGAGCTTGAGGAACACCTTGCGCTCGAACATGCGTTCCATGTGGCGCCGCGCGCTGGTACCGATAGCCTTGAGCTGGGCGCCTCCATTGCCGATCACGATCGCCTTCTGGCCGTCGCGCTCGACCCAGATGATGGCGTGGATTTCGGCGATGCCGTCGGGCCGGTCGTTGAATTGCTCGATCTCCACCGTGGTCGCGTACGGCAGCTCCTGATCGAGCCGCAGCATCAGCTGCTCGCGCACCATTTCGGCGGCGAGGAAGCGCTCGCTGCGATCGGTGACCTCGTCCTCGCCGTACACCGGCGGCTGCACCGGCAGGCGCTTCAGGATGGCGTGTTCGAGTTCCTTCAGTCCCTGCTCCTTCAGCGCGCTGACGTAATGGATCTCGTCGTAGCTGTGCTTGGCCACCAGGTCGGCCACGAACGGCAGCATCACCGTCTTGTCCTTGTTCAGATCGACCTTGTTGATCACCAGCAGGCGCGGCGACGACTGCTCGACCAGCGCGGCGTACAGCGCTTCGTCCTCGTCGGTGAAACGGCCGGCTTCGATCACCTGCACCACCAGGTCGACATCGCTGATCGCCGAACGCGCGGCACGGTTGAGGCTGCGGTTCATCGCCCGCTTGGCGCCACGGTGCAGGCCGGGCGTGTCGACATACATGATCTGCCCGGCCTCGGTGGTATTGATGCCGAGAATGCGATGGCGCGTGGTCTGCGGCCGCGGGCTGATGATCGACAGGCGGTATCCGATCAGCGCATTGAGCAGGGTGGACTTGCCCACGTTGGGACGGCCGGCCAGTGCGACCGTGCCGCAGCGGAAATTCTCATGCGGCAAGGTGCCGGCGGCTGGATCCAGTTCGTGGTTCATGACGTGATGTGCTCGACAAGTCGGATGGCAAGTGTAGTGCTTCGCCGCGAGCGGCATGCTGGCGACGGGCTCGCACGCGCCGCAGCGGACGGCGGCGCGCGGCGCGGCGGATGAAGGCGGGGCATCGGGATCCGCGACGGCGATCCGGATCAGGGTTTGCGCGGCTGCTCCAGCAACCGGTTCAGCACGATCTCGGCCGCGTCCTGCTCGGCGGCGCGGCGGCTGCCGCCGCGAGCCTCGGCCGCCAGCGGCAGCGGCTCGCCGATCGTGCAGCTCACATCGAACGTCTTGGCATGATCGTCGCCGTGGCTGGCGGTCAGCTCGTACTGCGGCAGCGGCCAGCCGCCGGCCTGCAGATACTCCTGCAGCCGCGTCTTGGCATCCTTGGAGGAGCGCCGCAACGCCGCGATGCGCTCGCCGAACAACTCGCGCACGGCATCGCGGCAGGCATCGAAACCGCCATCCAGATACACCGCGGCGACCAGCGCCTCGAACGCGTCGGCCAGGATCGAATCGCGCCGGAAGCCGCCGGTCTTCAACTCGCCGGGACCGAGTTTCAACTCGTCGCCCAGTTCGAGCTCGCGCGCGATCACGGCCAGCGCCTGGCCGTTGACCAGCTGCGCGCGCAGCCGCGACAGTTCGCCTTCGTTGGACTTGGGATGAACTTCGAACAGCAACTCGGCGATGATCGCGCCCAGCAGCGCGTCGCCCAGAAATTCCAGACGCTCGTTGTTCGGTTTGCCGATGCTGCGGTGGGTGAGCGCCAGCTGCGCCAGCGCCGGATCACGAAAACGATAATTGAGCTTCAAAAGCTACTGACCCACATTGCCCTGCAACGGCACGCTCTTGTTGAAGTGCAGCAGGAAGTCGATGTTGTACATGAACGGAATGTCCTTGTCGTAGGACACCTGCAGCTGGCTGGCACCGCCGGCATCGCGCTTGATGGTGATGTCGGCGGGCTTGATGGTGGCGTCGTCGACGTACTGGAAGCCCATCTTGAACATCAGGCCACGGCGGATGTCATCCAGCGTCTTGCCGTTGGTGCCTTCGGTGGCGACCTGGTTCATCGCCTTGACCACGCCCATGTATTCGGAATACGACGGCAGCAACTTCATCGCCATGTAGCCGAGAAAGCCCACGATGGCCATGATGATCAGAAACCCGATCAGGGTGACGCCCGACTGCTTCGATTTCATAGTCCCCTCGCCATGCCGCATGGTGCGGCGTACCCGTTGTCTGTGGATGCCCAGGAGCCTGTCGGACTTTGGTTGGCCGGGCTGCGAATCCGTCTGTGCGGTCCATATTTCCGCCGCTTCTTGGCCCATAGAACCACTATGTGCCGGCGAAGCGTCGAAAATCTGTCCTCGCATAGCCAAATTCTCGCCTCGACCACCAAAGTACGACAGGCTCCTAGCCGATCGTTCGCACGATTCGCCGGTCGTGGCGATTATGCCAGCGAATTCTCCCGCTGTTGACGACCGGGCGCGCGGGACGTTTCGATCCCGTCACGCTTTGATCCATCGATGGTTCAATGGATGACCGTGCCTATCCGCGAGAAATCCACGCCACCGGTACCCCAACCCTTCCAGCTCATCCAGATCAGGAATGCCTTGCCGGCCAGGTTCTGTTCCGGCATGCAGCCCCACCAGCGGCTGTCGAGGCTGTCGTTGCGGTTGTCGCCCATCACGAGATAGCAGCCTGCCGGTACCTTGGAGGGCACCCGGTCGTTCGGAATCGAGTTGGGCGTGGTGTAGGCCGGCATCTGCGCCGTGGTGTGGTTGACCACGGTGCCGTCCTCGCGATGGAGGTGTTCGACCCAGACCGTGGCCCCCATGTTCAGCATGACCTCGTCCACTGTGCGCTGCGGATTGCCCTGATACGGGCCGACCTCGTCCGCTTTGACGGGCTCGCCGTTGATCAGCAGGTCGGCGCCATGCACCTCGATGCGGTCGCCGGGCAGGCCGATCACCCGCTTGATCCAGTTCTGCTGCTGTACCGGCGCATGCGGGTCGCTGCAGCTCATGTCGCCGCTGCGCACCAGCGCGCTGCCGTCGTGGCACAGATAGCCAGGAAAGCGGAACACCACCACGTCGCCGCGCTTGGGCTCGCCCAGATCGACGAACTTGTTGTTGAACGCCGGCAGGCGCAAGCCATAGGCGAACTTGTTGACCAGGATGAAATCGCCCACGTCCAGCGTCGGCATCATCGAACCGGAGGGAATCCGGAAGGGCTCGGCCACGAACGAGCGCAGCAGCAACACCACCAGCACCACCGGAAACAGCGAACGGGCCCAGTCCACCGGCATCGGATCGCGATACTCGGCCCGCGCCGCGTCGAGGCGTGCCTTGCGCTTCTTGTACAGGAACAGGCGATCCAGACCCCACACCACGCCGAACAGCACGGTGAGGCCAAGCAGAATCGCCGAAAAATCAAATTCCATGCCTTAACTCCAGGTTGCCGGGCAGATCATCGCTGATCTTGCTTATTAAAGTCAGGCTTATTAAGTCGGGCTTATTAAGTCGGGCTTGTTAAAATCAGGCTTATTCAGACCAGGATTATTTATCCACTCTCAGTACGGCGAGGAAGGCTTCCTGCGGAATCTCCACCCGACCGACCTGCTTCATGCGTTTCTTGCCTTCTTTCTGCTTCTCGAGCAACTTCTTCTTGCGGCTGACGTCGCCGCCATAGCATTTGGCCAGCACATTCTTGCGCAGCGCTTTCACGGTGGAACGCGCAATGATCTGCGCGCCGATCGCCGCCTGGATCGCCACGTCGAACTGCTGGCGCGGGATCAGGTCCTTCATCCGGTCGACCAGTTCGCGGCCGCGCCGCTCGGCGTGCGTGCGGTGCATGATCAGGCTGAGCGCATCGACCCGATCGCCATTGATCAGCACGTCGGTGCGCACGAACGGACCCGCCTCGAAACGATCGAAGTGGTAGTCCATCGAAGCATAACCGCGCGAGACGGATTTGAGCCGGTCGAAGAAATCCATCACCACTTCGGCCAGCGGCATCTCGTAGCTGATCTGCACCTGGGTCGCCAGATACTGGATCGAACGCTGCACGCCGCGCTTCTCCTCGCACAAGGTGATCACGTTGCCGATGTAGTCCGGCGGCGTGAGGATGTTGGCGATGATGATCGGTTCGCGGATCTCCTGCACCTGCGGCGACGACGGCAGCTTGGCCGGGTTGTCCAGCATCATCGTCGAGCCGTCGCTTTTCAGGATTTCATAGACCACGGTCGGCGCGGTGGTGATCAGGTTCAGATCGTATTCGCGCTCCAGCCGCTCCTGCACGATCTCCATGTGCAGCATGCCGAGAAAACCGCAGCGGAAGCCGAAGCCCATTGCCTCGGAGGATTCGGGCTCGAAGAACAGCGCGGCATCGTTCAGGCGCAGCTTGTCCAGCGCCTCGCGCATCGCCGGATAATCATCCGAGGACACCGGGAACAGGCCGGCGAACACGCGCGGCTGCATGGTCTGGAAACCGGGCAAAGCCTTGTCGGCAGGCTTGCCCGCATGGGTCAACGTATCGCCGACCGGGGCGCCATGTACATCCTTGATCGAGGCGTTGATCCAGCCCACCTCGCCGGCGCCGAGCTTGTCCAGCTTCTTGCGCTTGGGCGTGAATACGCCGACGTCTCCGACTTCATGGGTCCGCCCGGTGGACATCACCAGCAGCTTGTCGCCCGGCTTGATCTCGCCCTGCATGATGCGCACCAGCGATACCACGCCTAGATAATTGTCGAACCAGGAGTCGATGATCAGCGCCTGCAGCCGGTCGGTATCGCGCGGCTTCGGCGGCGGGATGCGGGCCACGATCGCCTCCAGCACCTCGACCACGTTCTGACCGGTCTTGGCACTGATCGGCACCGCGTCGGTGGCGTCGACGCCGATCACCGCCTCGATCTCGAGTTTGACTTTCTCGACATCGGCGGTAGGCAGGTCGATCTTGTTGATCACCGGCACCACTTCCAGTCCCTGCTCCACCGCGGTATAGCAGTTCGCCACCGACTGCGCCTCGACGCCTTGCGCCGCGTCCACTACCAGCAACGCGCCTTCGCAGGCGGCCAGCGAGCGGCTGACCTCGTAGGAAAAGTCGACGTGTCCGGGGGTATCGATGAAATTGAGCTGGTAGGTCTTGCCGTTGCGCGCGGTGTACGGCAGCGACACCGACTGCGCCTTGATGGTGATACCGCGCTCGCGCTCGATCGGGTTGGTATCCAGCACCTGCGCTTCCATCTCGCGATCGGCCAGGCCGCCACAAAGCTGGATGATGCGATCGGCCAGCGTGGATTTGCCGTGATCGATATGGGCAATGATGGAGAAGTTGCGGATCAATTCCATGGAGCGCTGGCGGCCTGTCGGGCTTGGGTTTCACTGCCGCGCACCATGCGCAGCAACACATCGCCCGGGAGCGATGCTAACCCGGCATTATCGCATGGAACCCGCCCCTGCCACCGCATCGCACGGACGCGGCGCGGCGGCCATCCGACGACGGGCGTGGATGGCTGCCGTGCCGCCGCTCTCGTGCCGACGGCGGTCGATTACTTGTTTTCCGGTATCGTCAGGCCGATAAAGCTGCTCTGGTCGCCACGACGCACCAGCAGCAACACCGTGCTGCCTGGCTTCACTTCCCTGGTCGCCGCCTGAAACTCGGCCACACTGCCGATCTTCTGCTGATTGACCATCAGGATCACGTCGCCGGCCTGCAGACCAGCCTGCGCCGCCACCGGGCCGGCGATGTCGCCGATCACCACGCCCTGCCCCGGCTTCAGCCCCAGCTGCTTGCGGGTGTCGTCGTCCAGAGGCTGCACGGTCAGCCCAAGGGCCGCCGAACCGTGTCGGCTCGATGGCCGCATGGCGCCCTGGTTGTTCACCGCATTCTGGTCGCGCGAAGCCTCCTGGATGGTGACCTCGAGCGTCTGTTTCTTGCCGTCGCGCAGGATCACCACCGGAACCTTGCTGCCCGGCTTGGTCATGCCAACCAGCGGGGGCAGGTCCGCCGCCTGCTGCAATAGCTGACCGTTATAGGACAGGATGATGTCGCCGGCCTGGATGCCCGCCTTGGCCGCACCGCTGCCGGGTGTGACGTCGACCACCGCCGCGCCTGCCCCGTTGTCGAGCTTGAACGCCTTGACGATGTCGTCGCTGACCGGCTGCATCGTCACACCGAGCTGGCCGCGCGAGACGTAGCCCTTGCTCTTGATCTGCTGCACCGCGTTCATCGCCACGTCGATCGGGATCGAGAACGACACGCCCATGTAATCGCCGGTGTTGGAGTAGATCTGCGAATTGACGCCGACCACCCGTCCCTGCAGGTCGAACAGCGGACCGCCGGAATTGCCGCGGTTGATCGGCACGTCGGTCTGGATGAACGAGGTATACGGCTGGTCCTGCTGACCGAGGTTGCGCCCCACCGCGCTGACTATGCCTTGCGTCACGGTGTAATCGAAACCGAACGGTGAGCCGATCGCCAGCACCCACTGACCGGGCTTCAGGCTGCGCGAATCACCCAGGCTCACCGTCGGCAGGCTGCCGCCGGCGTCGACCTTGAGCACGGCGATGTCGTAGGTGGGATCGGTGCCGATCACCTTGGCCGTCAAGGTGCGTCGATCCTGCAGACGCACGGTAACCGTGTCCGCATGATCGACCACATGGTTGTTGGTCAGGATGTAGCCGTCGCTGGAGATGATGAAGCCCGAGCCCAGCGAGGTGTGCTTCTGTTCCTCCGGCGACGGCATCATCGGCATGCCGAAGAAACGCCGGAACATCTCGGCCTGCGGATCGTCGGGCATGCCTTGCCCGGGCATGTTGCCGCGGGTGCTGAGGTTCGCACCCTGCTTTTCGCCGCTGTACTTGGCCTCGACATGCACCACCGCGGGTGCATTTTTCTGCACGATACCGGTGAAATCCGGCAACGCCGCCGCGGTCGTCGTCTGCGCCTGCACCGCGCCGACGCTGGCAAGACCCAGCAATGCGCAACACGTCAGGCTGCGCAAGATGGAATGTTTCATGACTCCTCCTTGGTTGACTTCAATCGGGAAGATTTCGGGCTGTTTGGATGACTTCAGCGGTTGCGCGCGTGCTGGACCCGCGCGCGCGGCTGCCGTAGCGACAGTCGGGGCAACGAGCATGGGTGGTGAGCGAGTGCGGGCAATCACACGCGAGCTCGCCTTGTTCCTTACTGCACGACGGCCTGACGCAAAGCGCCCGATCCAGACTGCTGTCCAGCCTGTTGCTCGGGGTCGAGCAACAGAAGATAACTGCCGTCCTTGTTGTCCAGCGTGCGATAGCGAGGCATCGAAGGATAGGCCGTCAGACGACGCGCGTACGCCGACTGGTTCTGACCGAACGGCGCACCCAGCGTGGCCGAAGCCTGCTGGCTGAGCAGTCCAGCGGAATTGCCGCTCAGCCACGGCGGCACGGCAGCGGGGGCGGTCGGCATGCTGCTGATCGAAGGCGCAGCGGCGATCGTGTTGGTCTGCTGCTTGGTCGATGCCGTCAGGCGCTCGGCGTCGCCGGTCGGCTGACCGATCATCAAGGCAGCGGCAGCCACGCTGGCGGCGATCGCGCCACCGGTCGACCAGCGCAACCAATGGCTGCGCCTGGATATCGCCGCAACCGGCGCCGATTCCCGCTCGATCGCCTGCATCACCCGCGCCGCGAACCCGGCCGATGCCAGCGGCGGCAACTGCCGGCGCAGACTGTCACGGGCGATGTGGTAGCGAGCCCAGCTGCGTTGCAGCGATGGGTCGTGATCGAGCCGACGCAGCAGGAAGCGCAACTGTTCCTTCGACAACTCGCCATCGATGCCGGCGGAAAGGCTCTCCGAGGCATCTGGATTCAAATCTGCGGGATTCATGCCTGCCTGGTTCATGTCTGATCCTCAGCGGTCCGACAACAGGGGCCGCAGCTTTTCGTCAATCGCTTCACGTGCCCTGAAGATGCGCGAACGCACCGTACCGATCGGGCAGCCCATCGCTTCGGCGATTTCGTCGTAGCTGAGGCCATCCACTTCGCGCAGTGTAATGGCTGTCCGCAGCTCTTCGGGCAAGGCTTGGACAGTGGAAAATACGGATTGTTCAATTTCCTGGCGCATCAGTTCGCGCTCTGGTGTGGCGCTGTCGTGCATGCGCTCGGCGCCGGTCATGAACTCGGCGTCATCGGCGTCGATGTCGCCGGCCGGTGGACGCCGGCCCATCGCCACCAGGTGGTTCTTGGCGGTGTTCACCGCAATCTTGTACAGCCAGGTGTAGAAGGCGCTGTCACCGCGAAACGAGCCGATCGCCCGCCATGCGCGGATGAACGATTCCTGTGCGATGTCCTCGCACTCGGCATGGCTTCTTACATAGCGCGACACCAGCCCGATCACCTTGTGCTGATATTTGCGCACCAGCAGGTCGAAGGCCCGCTTGTCTCCCTGCTGGACACGCTCGACCAACGCGCGATCCAGTTCGTTTTCGCCCGTCCGGGCCGTATCCGTCGTCAATGCCGTCATCCGCTGCGGAGCTTGTTTTGAACTGAACGCGGCGCTCAGACCACAGTCGGGCGCCCGAGTTCAGCATGCGTGGGTATAGCCTCCACCATAACGCACCGCCTGTTGGCTGGTTGTCATGTGCGGCCAGGCGGGCCCCCCGAATCCATCACGGACTCATGCCCGCTGTTATGGGGACACTGTCCGCCGGCTCAAGCCGGCTCGGCCACGCGTCCTTCAAGCAGGCGCTGCCGTTCGGCCAGCAACTTGTCGAAGCTGATCGGCTGCAGCGGCCGGCAGAACAGGTAACCCTGCAGTTCGTCGCAGCCATGAGTGCGCAGGAACTCCATGTGCTGTTCGATCTCCACGCCTTCGGCCACCACCGCACGCTTCAGCCGATGGGCCATTTCGATGGTGGCGCGCACGATCGCTTCGTCGTCGGGATCGACGCCTATATTGCGCACAAAGCTCTGGTCGATCTTGATCCGGTCGGCCGGCAGGCGGCGCAGGTAATCCAGCGACGCCGCACCAGTGCCGAAATCGTCGATGGCGATATGGCAGCCCAGTTTGTGCATCGCGTGCAGGTTCTCCACCAGATTCGGGGCAGCCTTGATGCTGATGCTCTCGGTGACCTCCATCTCGAGCAAGGTGGGATCCAGGCCGGTTTCGCGCAGCACCTTGGCGACGGTATCCAGCAGTTGCGGTTCCATCAGCTGTACCGCGGACAGGTTCACGCCCAGGCGCAGCCGCAATCCGTAGCGCTGCTCCCATTCCTTCGCCTGGCGGCAGGCGGTACGCATCACCCATTCGCCGATCGACACGATCAGGCCGGTTTCCTCCGCCAGCGGGATGAACACCGCGGGGCTGATCATGCCCAGCTCGGGATGCTCCCAGCGCACCAGCGCCTCCATCCCGACGATGTCCTCGGTCTCGGTGTTGACCTGCGGCTGGTAGACCACGCGCAGTTCACCGTTGCCCTCGGCATGGCGCAGGCGGCTCTTCAATGCCATGCCGTGTTCCTGCGCGTATTCCGGGCTCACTTCGTAGATCTGGAAGTTGTTGCGCCCCAGATGCTTGGCCGCATACATCGCCTCGTCGGCATGCTTGAGCAGCGTCTGCGCGTCGCCGGCATCGTCGGGGAAGAAGCTCAAACCCATCGATGCGGTCACCTGCAGTTCGGTGCCGTCCTCGAGATACAGCGGCGTCTCCATCACCTGCACGATTTTCTCGGCCACGCGCAACACGTCGTCGTTCTTCACGATATGCCGCAACACGATGGTGAATTCGTCGCCGGCATAGCGCGCCACGGTGTCGGAGGCGCGAATGCTGCCGCAAAGGCGCTCGGTGACTGTCCGCAGCACCTGATCGCCGGCAGCATGGCCGTAGGTGTCGTTGACCGCCTTGAAGCGGTCCAGATCGACGAACAATACGGCGAAGCACTCGCCGTTGCGGATCGCCTCGCGGATGATCGTTTCCAGCCGGTCGTTGAACAACAGCCGGTTCGGCAAACCGGTCAACGCATCGACCAGGCCTTCGGCACGGCCCTGCTCGCGCGTGCGCCCCAGCTCCAGCACTTGCGCGAAACGGGCCGCGGCACAGCGCAATACCGGCTCGATGATGCCCATCTCGCCGAAGCCCTTGCGGCTGCCCGCCAGCATCGCGCCAAGCACGGTGTGGCGCTCGTCGTACAGCGGCAAACCGGCAAAGCCGGCCAGGTCGAGATGCTGCAGCAAGGGGTCGACCGGTGCCAGCCGCTTCGCATCGGACCGATACAGAATCGGCTTGCCACCCAGCACCAGTTGCAGCGAGCTCTGCAGTTGCGCCGGCGGCCATACCGGGTCGTCACCGTTCCACAGCTGCAGGGTCTGGATCGGTCCATCGGCGCCGTCCTGGCGCGCCGACCAGACGGCGAGATAGTCCAGCCCCAGTTCGTCGAAGAGCAGGCGACCGGCGGCGACCTGCGCGTCGACGCCACTGGTCGAGGCAAACATCCGCGACAACAGCGACAAGGCGGCCTCGGCACGCAGGTCGGCGCGATCGCTGCGGAACATCAGCGCCAGCGCATCGCGTCCGGCATGCCGTATGCGCCGCACGCTGGCCTGGCCGGTATCGGCCCCTTGCGAGGACTTGCGCTGGCAGGGATACCAGCTGCGATCGGCTTCGGCCAGCACCTGCGCGATCGGAATGCCCTCGAAGCGCAACACGCCGGTCAGCGGCTGCCCTTCCCACTGACTGGCATGCAGGCGGCTATGCCTGGCCAGCGTCGGGCTGACTTCGAGCAGGTGATGGGTCTGCGCATCGGCGATCAGCCACTCGCTGTCGCCTTCCTCGAAGACGTAGCGGTAATCCTCGGGTGCGCCGCCGGCCCCCTTGGCCGCCGTCTGGCGCGGGCCGGAATCGCTGCTTTGCGAGCGTCGCCAGCGCGCCACGAGTTCGTTGTCGATACGCGCGGCCGAGAGCCAGTCCGCGATCCCCGCCGGCAGATCGGCCGAGCTGATCGAGGCCTCCTCGGCCAGTACGGCAATCAGTGGCGTATCGGCTCCGCCTGGCAGGCGCCGCAACTGCTCGCAGCTGCTACGGGCCCGCTGCTCGTCGCCGGACAGCACCATCACCATCAGTTGCAGCGGCGGGATCGGCGGACGCCCCTCCAGCAGGATCGCCGCATGGGCCACGTCGCGCGCACTGTAGATCTGCGGATAACCCGCCTGATCGAGCGCATCGAACAGGCTGCGGCGCAATTCGCGCTGTGCAGCAATCACCAGGATGCCGGAATTCATATGCGTGTCCGGCCTCAAACCAGCCAGCGCCCGTCGCGCAGGCGCAGCCGCCGCGGCTGGCTGTCTTCGCTGCTCAGGCGTACCGCCGCGTCCCCCAGATGTTCGGCCAGTGCCGCCGGTGCATCGATCAGCACGACGCGACGCAGGTATTCCTTGGGTGCGCGGGCCAGCTGGCGCAGCAAGGTGGCATCCATCGCGGACAACGGCAGCTCCAGCCCCAGCAGGAAATAAACGCCGAAGTGCATGCTCTGCCGCATGTAGCGCAGCGCGTTGCCCAGCCGCTGGCAATCCGGCACCCGTACATGCGCGTCGCGCAGGCTGCTCAGGCCGGTATCGGGCTGCCACAGGTACACCGCCTGCCCGGTATGCCGGGCGATCGCGCGGACCTGGTCGATCAAGGTATGGACATCCTTGCTGTCCAGCACGACCAGGCCGCTGGGAGCGGCCAGGATCCGACCGAAAATCTCGGCACCGGCTTGCGGTGGAGCGGAGGCCATTGCAGAAGTCATTGCGTCCCCGTCCCGTAGCGTCGGCAGCAGTACCATGATGAATCGTCATGCCAGCAATGGAACGCCTGACTCGTCGGGTATCGCCCGGCCGTTGCATGCCGCCCATTGGATCACGATGAGTCGCTGTTCAGCATGTGCGGCACGTGCCGCCGCCCCATGCCCCGCCCAGCCGGCCTTGACAGGCGAGCGGACGGTTACCGGATTTCACACCGGCGCCATAGCGTGGTCAAGCAAGTCCGTCACAACTCGCAATCAAGACGGCAGAAAGGTATGGTTCAGACCTCCTCCACCATGCCTGTACTCCCATGTTCGAAGGACTGCGCTTCAACCACTGGAAGACCAGCGAAGGCGACGACGGCGTTGTCGCATTGACGCTCGACCGCGCCAACAGCAGTGTCAACGCGATCTCGCGCGCGGTACTGGACGAGCTGGAGCAGATCGTCGAGCGGCTGGCGATCGAAAAGCCGGCCGGCGTCATCATCCATTCGGCCAAGCCCTCAGGGTTCGCGGTAGGTGCCGACATCAAGGCATTCGTCGAATACGCCAGGCACGACACTGTGCTGGAGAACATCGAACACGGCCAGCGCGTCTATGAGTCGCTGGCGCGGTTGCCGTGCCCCACCGTGGCCGCCGTGCATGGCGCCTGCATGGGTGGCGGCACCGAGTTGATCCTGGCCTGTCGCCAGCGCATCGCCGCTGACGATGACAAGACCCGGATCGGGCTGCCCGAGGTGATGCTGGGCATCCATCCCGGCTGGGGCGGCACGGCACGCCTGCCTCGCCTGATCGGCGCAACCGAAGCGCTGCCGCTGATGCTGACCGGCAAGTCGCTGTCGGCCAGACGCGCGCTGGCATTGGGCGTGATCGATCGCGTGGCGCGCCCCGAGGAACTGCTGGTCGAGGCACGCTTGTTGCTTCGCCACCCGCAACCCCGTCCGTTCGCCCGGCGCGCCATGGCCTGGCTCAGCAATACCTGGCTTGTGCGGCAGATCCTGGCGCCGATGGTGTTCAAGCAGACGGCGGCGAAGGTGCGCAAGGAACATTACCCCGCGCCGTTCGCCTTGATCGACGTATGGAAGCGCGGCGGCTCGGACATCCGGCTGCGGCTGAAGATCGAAGCGCGCTCGGTGGCGAAGCTGGCGAAAACGCCGACCGCGCAGAACCTGATCCGCATCTTCTTCCTGCAGGAGCGACTGAAAGGCCAGGCCGGCGATACCGACCCGGGCATCAAGCATGTGCATGTCGTCGGAGCCGGGGTGATGGGCGGAGATATTGCGGCCTGGGCTGCATTCAAAGGTTTCGACGTGACCTTGCAGGATCGCGAGATGAAATATATCCAGCCCGCGCTGGATCGCGCCCGTCAGTTGTACGAGAAAAAACTGCAGACGCCGGAGAAGGTCGAGGCCACCGTCCGCCGCCTGCGCGCCGACGTCAACGGCAGCGGCATCGCCTCGGCCGACCTGGCGATCGAGGCGATCTACGAAAACGCCGCGGCCAAGCGTGAGCTGTACGAGAAGATAGAGCCGCAATTCCAGGCCGACGAAATCCTGGCCAGCAACACCTCCAGCATTCCGCTGGACCAGTTGCGAGAGGGCCTTGAGGCGCCGCAGCGTTTCCTCGGCCTGCACTTCTTCAATCCGGTGGCGCAGATGCCGCTGGTCGAAGTGGTACGCCACGACCGGCTCGACCCGGCCATCGAGAAACGTGTACTGGCGTTCTGCAAGGCGATCGGCAAACTGCCGGTGGCGGTCAAGGGCACGCCTGGCTTCCTGGTCAACCGCATCCTGATGCCGTACCTGCTCGAAGCGATGCGCCTGTACAGCGAGGGCGTGCCCGGTGCGGTGCTGGACCGCGAGGCGAGGAAATTCGGCATGCCGATGGGCCCGATCGAACTGGCCGACACCGTGGGGCTGGACGTCTGCGCATCGGTTGGCAAGGAGCTCGCGCCATTCCTCGGACTGGAGGTGCCGCCGGGCCTGGACGACAAGATCGAAGCCGGCAAGCGCGGCAAGAAAGACGGCCAGGGCCTGTATGTCTGGCAGGACGGCAAACCGCAGAAACCCGAGGTCGACAAGGACTACACGATGCCGCCGGATCTGCAGGAACGCATGATTCTGCCGATGATCAACGAGGCCGTCGCCTGCCTTGCCGATGGCGTGGTCGACGATGCCGACCTGCTCGATGCCGGTGTGATTTTCGGCACCGGCTTCGCGCCGTTCCGGGGCGGTCCGATCCAGTACGTGCGCAGCGAAGGTGTCGACAAACTCAAGGCCAGGCTGGAACAGTTTGCCCAGCGTTACGGCGAGCGCTTCAGCCCGAAGAACGGCTGGGACCATCCAACGCTGGCGCCTGCTGGCGAGAAATGAGTGGAGAGAAGTGAGAAACGAGTGAGAGCGGCATAGTGCCTACTCGTTTCTCGCTCCTCTCCACTCACTCCGCGCCCATCACCACATCAGATCGTCGGGCACGCCGTCGTCGCCCGCGCCATCCACGTTCGGATCGACCAGCAATGCCACCAGATGCGCATCGATGGCCCGCACCTGTTCGGCGATGTCGCGACTGATCAGCAGATAACGACCGCCCTGCTGTACCACGCCCAGTTCACCGGCATTGAGCGCCGCCAGTTGTGCCGCATCGACATGCACCCGGCGGATCTTGCCGCCGTACTCGAAATTGCGCGCCTGGTCGGCCTCGGCCTTGTTCAACGCCTTGCCGTCGAGCAATTGCTGAATCTGCAACTTGCGCTCGCGCCGCAGCCTGGCCTGTTCGGCAGCTTCCTGCTCGATCCGTTTGCGTTCGTTCGCTTCGGTCTGCGCACGTATCGCATAAGCCTTGGCCAGATCGATTTCCTCGCGGCTCTGGCCCGATGGCCGTGCGGCGTGCGACTGCGGCTTGCCGCCCTGGCGTGCAGGCTTGCCGGACGGCGGCGGCGGGCGTTTCGGTTCGCGCACCCGGTCCTGTTGAACCCGGTTCTTCTGAACTTCTTTCACGATGCCGCTCTTGAGCAGCTGATCGCGCAGGGAATCGGCCATGCTGATGTTCCGTGATCGATATGAGTATCAGTAATGCGGCGGTGGCGGCTCGTTGTGCGGGTCATCTGCTGGCGCCGTGCGCATCGAGGAGAGTTCACCGCGCAGGTCGCGCAACGCCCGTTCGAGCGCGGCAATGCGTTGCGACTGGTCGGCATCCGCCGCCGTCAACGCCTGCACCGCGTCGTCGATGAAGGTCAGCTTGACCTCCATCTCGTCGAGTCGCTGTTCGAGCGTCTCGCCGCGAGCGCTCATCGACGGATCTGCAGGCTGCGGCCGCGGCCGATGCCGTAATAGGCCAGACCAGCCTCCTCCACCGTGGCCGGCTCATACAGGTTGCGTCCGTCGAAGATGACCGGCTCGGCCAGCGCGGCGCGGATACCCGCAAAATCAGGACTGCGAAACGCCTTCCATTCGGTGACCACGGCCAGGACGTCGGCGCCTTGCAAGGCATCGCTGGCGCGCTCGCACAGCACCAGGTCATCGCGATCGCCGTACAGCCGATGGGTTTCTTCGCGCGCTTCCGGATCGAAGGCGCGCACTTTCGCGCCGGCATTCCACAAGGCTTCCATCAACTGCCGGCTGGAGGCTTCGCGCATGTCGTCGGTATTCGGCTTGAACGCCAGGCCCCACAACGCGATCGTCCTGCCCGCCAGTTCGCCGTTGAAGTGATGCGAGATCAATTCGAACAACTTGGTCTTCTGCTGCCGGTTGACTGCCTCGACCGCGCCGAGCAGGCGCGCTTCGTAGCCATGGCTATGCGCCGTGCGCTCCAGTGCCTGCACATCCTTGGGAAAACACGAGCCGCCGTAACCGGCACCGGGGTAAATGAAGTGATAGCCGATCCGCGGATCCGAACCGATGCCCTGACGGACCAGTTCCACATCGGCACCGACTCGTTCGGCGATGTTCGCGATCTCGTTCATGAAGCTGATCTTGGTCGCCAGCATCGCGTTGGCCGCGTACTTGGTCAGCTCGGCCGAGCGCTCGTCCATCACCACCATGCGGTCATGATTGCGATTGAACGGCGCATACAGCTTGCGCAACACCGCCACCGCACGTGCGCCGGAGGCACCCACGATGATGCGATCCGGCCGCAGGCAATCGTCTACCGCCGCGCCTTCCTTCAGGAATTCCGGGTTGGACACTACATCGAACTCGATGGCCGCCCGGCGCGCTGCCAGCTCCGCAGCGACCGCTTCTCGCACGCGGTCGGCGGTGCCGACCGGCACGGTCGACTTGTTCACTATCACGGCGTAACGATCCAGGTGCCGGCCAATGGTTCCGGCCACTGCCAGCACGTATTGGAGATCCGCGCTGCCGTCCTCGTCCGGCGGCGTGCCGACGGCGATGAAGATCACCTCGCCATGCGCAATCGCCGGAGCGGCATCGGTGGTGAAATCGAGTAGCCCACTGACATGGTTGCGTCGGACGATCGCCTCCAGGCCCGGCTCGAAGATGGGAATCTCTCCGCGCTTGAGGCGTTCGACCTTGGCCGTATCGATATCGACGCAAACCACGTGATTGCCCATCTCAGCAAGGCAGGCACCGGTGACCAGCCCGACATAGCCAGTACCGAAAATAGTGACCCTCATCATCGTCGCGGCGACTCCATCGAAAACCAGCCGTCTATTCTAACCGCGTGGCACCGCGCAAAGATTGCAAGGTTGCCCACAAAGCAGAAGGGCGCGAATCGCTTCGCGCCCTTCCGGACCGCACGGTCGTGAAACCGTGACTGATCTATTACTTGCCGCCCGGAGCAGCGCCAGCCGGCGTCGGAGCGGTGCTGACCAGGGACACGTCGAAAATCAGCGTGGCATTCGGCGGCATCGGCGGCTGCGGCTCGGCACCGTAGGCCAGCGACGACGGAATGAACAGCTTGTAATGACCGCCGACCTGCATCAGCTGCAGACCTTCGCGGAAGCCCGGAATCACGCCAGCAAGCGGAATCTTGGCTGCGCCCGGCGGATTGTGCTTGGCGGATGCATCGAATACCTGACCGTTGACGAAGGAGCCGGTGTAGTTGATCTCGACCGTATCGTTCGGACCCGGACGGGCGCCCGTACCCTGGCTGATCACCTGGTACTGCAGGCCCGACGCAGTGCTCTTCACGCCAGGAGCCGTCTTGTTCTTGGCCAGAAAAGCGTCGCCTTCGGCCTTGTTCTTGGCGCCGAGCTTGACCATCTCAGCCTGATACTTGGCCTGGATCTTGGCCATGAAGGCGTCGTGCACCTGCTTGGCTTCGGCATCGCTCATGGTCGGCTTCTGGCCGGAGAGGGCGGCCTTGACCGCATTCGCCACGGCATTCGGGTCCAGTTCGTCGCGCATGATTGGCGGAACCTGGGAAGCAATTTCCCAACCCACTACGTAGCTGGCCTTGGCTTTGTCGACGGTACCGGCGGCGCCGGCCGTCTGGGCGGATACCCCCGCCGTCATGCCCAGCGCAACGGCCATCGCGACCGCCGTCAGCGTGGGACGCAGAAAATGCTTCATTCGTAACTTCCTCATGTTTGGAAATGCCGGCGTTGCCGACCGGAGCCTCCCCGATGGAGGCAGGCCTCGCATTGTGCGGTGCTTGTCCAGTCTTGGCAACGGATTCAGGGCTCTGACCGTCAGCCGACAGAAAGGTTCATCTCCCCTTCACCGCGGCACCGCCGGATCGCCGGTCAGCCAGCGTCGCGTCCGGACGGTCCAGGCTTGTCCAGCGTCTCCTTCAAGGCAGCCTGCAGACGCGCATGCATTTTCACCAGCCCTCGCCACAACACGACCGCCAGCACCACGCCAAGCACGCCCAACGACAGCGCAATACCGCGCGGCGGCAGGATCGTCGAGCCCAGTGCGCTGACCAGCAACGCCAGCGCCAGCAGGGTGACCAGCGGAATGATACGGGCCAGTACATTGCGGATGGCCTGGGTGTATGAACCGGCAAACCGTTCGCGTATGCCGATCTCGACCAGCAGCATGCCCAGTGCTTCGGCCTTGCGGTAAATCGCGATCAGCATCGGCAGCGACAGGAACAGCGCGCTCGCCCAGATCAGCGTATGGCGCAGATCGCGGTTGATGCCGAAGAGCGAGAACCAGTTCCAGTTGTGCGCGTTGACGTAGGCGCCCATCGTGAACAACGTCACTACCAGCAGGATGTTGATCGCGATATGCCACAGCAGCCGCCTGAAAATGGCGGCGATCGCCGCGTTCTCGTTGACCGGCTTGAGATTTTCAAGCCAGCCGCTGTAGCTGCCCGCGAGCAACTTCACAGAATGCGGAGTCACCCGGCTCAGGCCGTCCGCGAGTGCGCCGGCCGAGCGGTTCAGATACGGCGATGCCGCCATGCACAGTACCGACACCGCTACCGCGATCGGATAGATGAAAGGACCGATCACGCCCAGCGACAATCCGAGCGTGGCGATCACGAACGAGAATTCGCCGATCTGCGCCATGCCCAGCCCCGCGCGCAACGCGCTGCGTGCGTCGTGGCCGACCACGAATACGCCCAGGCTGCATACCACCGTCTTGCCGACCACCACCACCGCCGCGACCAGCAACGCGGGCAGCGCGTACTGCAGCAGTATGGCCGGATCGATCTTCAGGCCGATGGCCACGAAGAACAGTGCCGCAAACATGTCGCGCAATGGCTCCACCAGATGCAGCACGCGTTCCACGCTGCGCGATTCCGCCACCACCGCACCTGCCAGGAAGGCGCCAAGTGCCACGCTGAAACCCATCCAGGCCGCCAGCAGGCTGGCACCGAAACAGATGCCAAGCACGCTGACCAGCAGCGTCTCGTCGCGATCGAAACCAGCCACGTAATCCACCAGCCGCGGCAGCAACAGCAGGCCGAGAATCATCCCGACGACCACGAACAACCCCAGATGGCCGATCAGCGTGAACGCCGCTTCCGCCTGCACCGAGCCGCCGATCGCCACGGCGGTAAGCAGCGTGAGCATGACGATGGCCAGCATGTCCTCGGCGACCAGCAGTCCCACCACCATGTGGGCAAACTCCTGCCACCGCTGCCGTCCCTCGGCCAGCGTACGAGTGGCGACCATGGTCGAGGACAACGAGATGATCGCGCCCAGAAACAGCGCATCCATGCCGGTCCAGCTGAACAGTCTGCCGAGGCCATAGCCGATCCACAACATCAGGCCGACCTCACCCACCGCCACGGCCAGTACCCCGATGCCGACTTCGCGCAGCTTGCGCACGCTGAACTCCAGGCCCAGCGTGAACATCAGCAGCACAACACCAAGATTGGAAATGTCGTCGATCGCGCGCGGGTCGTCCACCAGCATGGCCGGCGTGTGCGGCCCGATCATTACCCCGGCCAGGATGTAACCCAGCAGCACTGGCTGACGCAGGCGCTGGAATACGATCGTGGTGGCGCCGGCCACGATCATCACCACGGCTAGATCGCGGATGAAACCGATTTCGTGCATGCCCCGACTCTTCAGTACGCCATTCATCGCAGCTTAAACGAACCACGGACGAGCGCCGCCGCATCGTGGCCTGGCGCCGCGAGCCGGGACGGATTCCTTCGTCGTCCATCCTGAAAAAAAGCTTGACGGATATCGGGCCCGACCCTATTCTTCTCGGCTTCCAGCGGCGGGGCCATAGCTCAGCTGGGAGAGCGCCTGCATGGCATGCAGGAGGTCGGCGGTTCGATCCCGCCTGGCTCCACCAACTTGAATTGTCCCCATCGTCTAGAGGCCTAGGACATCACCCTTTCACGGTGGCGACCGGGGTTCGAATCCCCGTGGGGACGCCAAGTTGGCTCGCAAAGCTGGAAAAGAAATGTGGAGCGGTAGTTCAGTTGGTTAGAATGCTGGCCTGTCACGCCGGAGGTCGCGGGTTCGAGTCCCGTCCGCTCCGCCACTAAAAAAAAACGGGAAGCCCGCCTTGCGCGGGTTTTTTGTTGCCTGTCGTTTCGTCGTCGCCATGCGGCAAGCAGATCAACCCTCACGCTCCAGTGTTCCGATGGAATGCCCTTGTTCGACCAGATACTCCAGCCAGCGCGACAGAAATCCGTTCATGCGCAGGCGGTGCTGGAACACGGTGTGAGCCGGCGAAAACGGCCCCAGCACCTGCCACAGGTGTCGCCCGGGATGGCAGTGCAGCGCCTCGGCCACATGCGCATCGGTATACATGCGCAGCTGCGCCGACGGCGCGCGCCGGCCCGTATGCGCATCGACGAAATCGTAGGTGAGTTCCAGCTCCAGCGTGTACGGATGACATTCCTGCACATGCAGATGCACCGCCAGCCCGTCATCGACATCCGAAACGTAGCGGCCCGCAGCGAGCTGCTGTGGCGCGAACAACCGAGTCAGCCGGTGATAGTTCTCCGCATACAGCCCCATCAGGAACTCGAAGCGTCCCGGCAGCAGGCTGTTGCGATTGTCCAGTACGGCACTCATAAACGGTGTGGCGACTCCGGTGGGTAATCAGAACATGGTCCGCTCTATGCCGAAGCGGTCGAAGATCTTGCTGGCGATCTCCTCGATCGACACATGCGTGGTGTTGAGGCTGGGAATACCGGCCTGGCGCATCAGCCGATCGGCCTGTTCCAGCTCCCAGCGACATTGCTGCAAGGTCGCATAACGGCTGCCGGCGCGGCGCTGCTCGCGAATCTGCGCAAGCCGCAGCGGATCGATGGTCAACCCGAACAGCCGGTCCCGGTACGGGCGCAGGCGTGCAGGCAGTTCGAGCTTCTCGAGGTCATCGTCGGTCAGCGGATAGTTGGCGGCACTGACGCCGTAATGCAAGGCCATGTACAGGCAGGTAGGCGTCTTGCCCGAACGCGACACGCCGACCAGGATCAGGTCGGCATCGGCGTAATTCACGTCGATGCCGTCGTCGTGCGATAGCGCGTAGTTGGTCGCGTTGATGCGCGCCTCGTACTTGTCGAAATCCACCATGCCGTGCGAACGGTTGACCGCACCGGAACGCTTGGCGCCGAGTTCGTCTTCCAGCGGGCCGATGAACGGTGCGAACACATCCAGCATCAACGCCCCGCTGGTGGCCACGATATCGCACAGCGCGCGCTCGGCCATGGTGTTGACGACGATGGGTCGCTGCGCACTCTGCGCGTAGTGCGTCTTGATGCGCAACGCGGCCGCTTCCGCTTTCTGCACGTTATCGGTGAACGGCAGCCGGTGCTTGTCGAACTGCACGCCCTCGAACTGCGCCAGGATGCTGTTGCCGATCGTCTCCGCGGTAATACCAGTGGAGTCGGAGATGAAGAAAACCGTGCGCTGCATACATTGTCCCGATCGCGTGGGTGCGTTTGTTCGCACCATAACCCAAGCGGAAAACGCTGTCGCCGATTGACTGCCGGCTGACTGGTATGCCGTTGGAATGTGATCCGAAGTCAATGGTCTTCTTGTGCTGCGCACCATCGGCAGCGGACAATACCAGTTCTTTGCAGCCCGCTTCCGGCCTGCCTGCCGCACCCATACCGTTATCCCACTGAATACTCTTGAGGAGACACCCTTGAACGATCTGGTGCTTTGGCTCGACCAACTGCGCATGACTGACCTGGGCAAGGTTGGCGGCAAGAACGCCTCGCTCGGCGAAATGATCGGCAACCTCGCCAAGCTTGGTGTGTCCGTGCCGGGCGGCTTCGCCACCACCGCCGATGCGTTCCAGCAATACCTGGAAAAGAGCGGCCTGGCCAGGCGTATCCAGGAACGCCTGGCTACGCTCGACGTCGATGACGTCGACACGCTGGTGGCGGCGGGCAAGCAGATCCGCGGCTGGATCGTCGACACCGCCCTGCCCGACGAACTCGAGCAGGCGATCCGCGCGGCCTACATCAAGCTGTGCAAGGACGCCGGCGCCGACGACATCGCCGTCGCCGTACGCTCGTCGGCCACCGCCGAGGATCTTCCGGACGCCTCGTTCGCCGGCCAGCAGGAAACCTTCCTCAACGTGGTCGGCATCGACGACGTGCTGCACAAGGTGAAGGAAGTCTTCGCTTCGTTGTACAACGATCGCGCCATCGCCTATCGCGTGCACCAGGGCTTCAGGCACGAAGATGTATTCCTCTCCGCCGGCGTGCAGCTGATGGTGCGCTCGGACGTGGGCGCGTCGGGCGTGTTGTTCACGCTGGACACCGAGTCGGGTTTCCGCGATGTGGTCTTCGTGACCGGCAGCTACGGCCTGGGCGAAATGGTCGTACAAGGTGCGGTGAATCCCGACGAGTTCTACGTATTCAAACCCACCTTGAACGCCGGCAAGCCTGCCGTATTGCGCCGCAACCTCGGCGCTAAGCAGTTACGCATGGTCTATTCCAGCGCTCCCGGCGAACGCGTCAAGACCGAGGACACTCCGGCCGAACTGCGCAACCGCTTCTGCATCAGCGACGAGGACGTGCAGGAGCTGGCACGCCAGTCGCTGATCATCGAAAAGCATTACGACCGTCCGATGGACATCGAGTGGGCCAAAGATGGCCACACCGGCAAGATCTACATCGTGCAGGCGCGCCCCGAGACGGTGAAGTCGCGCTCGCACGCCACTCAGCTCGAACGCTTCCACCTCAGCGAGAAAGGCAAGGTGCTGGCCGAGGGTCGTTCGATCGGCCAGAAGATCGGCGCCGGCAAGGCGCGCGTGATCCGCTCGCTGAGCGACATGAACAAGGTGCAGCCGGGCGACGTGCTGATCGCCGACATGACCGATCCCGACTGGGAGCCCGTGATGAAGCGCGCTTCGGCGATCGTCACCAACCGCGGCGGCCGCACCTGCCACGCGGCGATCATCGCGCGCGAGCTGGGCGTACCCGCCGTGGTCGGCACCGGCAATGCGCTGGACAAGATTCCCGACGGCACCGACGTCACCGTGTCCTGCGCCGAAGGCGACACCGGCACGATCTATGAGGGCATCCTGAAGTTCGAGCGCGTCACCGCGGACCTGGGCGACATGCCCGAGGCACCGCTGAAAATCATGATGAACGTGGCGAACCCGGAGCGCGCGTTCGACTTCGGCATGCTGCCGAATGCCGGCATTGGCCTGGCCCGCCTGGAGATGATCATCGCCAGCCACATCGGCGTGCATCCGAAGGCACTGCTGGAGTACGCCAAGCAGGACGCCGAGACCAAGGCGAAGATCGACGAACGCATCGCCGGCTATGCCGATCCGGTGAGCTTCTATGTGGATCGCCTCGCCGAAGGCATCGCCACCATCGCCGCCTCGGTCTACCCGAAGCCGGTGATCGTGCGCCTGTCGGATTTCAAGTCGAACGAATACGCCGGCCTGCTGGGCGGCTCGCGGTACGAGCCGCACGAAGAAAACCCGATGATCGGCTTCCGTGGCGCCAGCCGCTATGTCGACCCGAGCTTCGCCGAGGCGTTCGGGCTGGAGTGCAAGGCGGTCAAGCACGTACGCGAAGTGATGGGCCTGGACAATGTCTGGGTGATGATCCCGTTCGTGCGCACCCTGGGCGAAGGCCGCAAGGTAATCGAGGTGCTGGCGAAGAACGGACTCAGGCAGGGCGAGCACGACCTCAAGGTCATCATGATGTGCGAGGTGCCCTCGAACGCCCTGCTCGCCGACGAGTTCCTCGACATTTTCGACGGCTTCTCGATTGGCTCCAACGACCTGACCCAGCTCACCCTCGGTCTCGATCGCGACTCCAGCATCGTCGCCGGCCTGTTCGACGAGCGCGACCCGGCCGTGAAAAAGCTGCTGTCGATGGCGATCAAGACCGCACGCGCCAAGGGCAAGTACATCGGCATCTGCGGCCAGGGCCCGAGCGACCATCCGGATCTGGCCGAGTGGCTGATGGAGCAAGGCATCGAATCGCTGTCGCTGAACCCGGACACCGTCGTCGACACCTGGCTGCGGCTGGCGAAGAAAAAGGCCGGATGAGCCATCCATCCGGTCGAAGCGGGCGTACGTCCCCCATGCTTGTCACGACCGGAAGCAGCGCGTAGACTTGCCGGCTCGCGCTGACCATGCGACCCCCTTCGGAGAGGTGGCAGAGTGGTCGAATGTACCTGACTCGAAATCAGGCGTACGTGTAAGCGTACCGTGGGTTCGAATCCCACCCTCTCCGCCAGAAAAAGCAAAACGCCCCCTCGCGGGGCGTTTTGCTTTTTCTGGCGGAGAGGGTGGCGTGGACGAACCCTCCCAGGTTCGACAAATTCGTCCGGAACGAATTTGGACAGCCGCAGGCTGCCCCGCAGCGCAGCGGAGGGGTTCGGCCCAAGGATGGGCCGAACAATCCATTGAAACGTCCAAACACCTCGAGGTCCCACTGAGAACCTCTTTTTGCATTAGCAACTTTCCCCACGATCCTTTTGCGCCCATCCCCTACATCCGGCATGCTGCACCCATTCGCCTCACCAGACCCACCATGATCGAATTCGGACACGGAACGCATGTCGGCCTGCGCCGCACGCGCAATGAAGACACCTATTACGCCGATGCGTCGCTCGGCCTGTTTCTGGTGGCCGACGGCATGGGTGGTCATCAGCACGGCGAAGTGGCGTCGGCACTGGTGCGTGATGCGGTGGTCGACCTGGTCACCGGCGGACACAGTCTGATCGAGGCCGTGCATGGCGCGGCCGAGCGACTGCTTGCGCATACCCGGCACACGGCCGACGCCTTGCCGATGGGTACCACCATCGCGGCTCTGCGGACCACCGTCGACGGCTATGAAGTCGCCTGGGTAGGCGACAGCCGGATCTACATGTGGAAACACGACCTGCGGCAGATCAGCCATGACCATTCGCTGGTACAGGCCCTGGTCGAGGCCGGCCAGCTGGATCCAGCGCTGGCATCGCAGCATCCGCAACGCAACGTGCTGACGCAGGCGCTGGGCGTGACCGCCCCCGAACAGCTGCATATCGGCATGGCGCGCGGCCTGCTGGAGCCCGACATGGGCTTTCTGCTGTGCAGCGACGGATTGACCGAAGACGTCGACGACACGGTGATCGCACGCACAATGGCGCGTACCGACCTGGCCGCGCAGGAATGCGTCGATCAGCTGCTGCTGAGTGCGCTCGACGGCGGCGGCGACGACAACATCAGCGTGATCATCGTGCGTTCCTGCTGAGCCTTGCCCGAGGCGGCATGGCTCAACCCAGCCGACGCCACACGCTGCGGCCATCCGCGTTCTTGTCCAGCGCATCCAGGCACCGTTCGTGTTGCTGCAGCTCCCCCGGCGAAGCATGCAGCACGAATGGACGCGCATGCAAAACCACCGGCGCGATCATCGCTACCGCGCTGACTTGCCCGGTGATGCCTTCAAAGCCCAGGTCGAACGCTACCTGCCCCGAGGTCATCGCCAGATAGACGTCGGCCAGCAACTGGGCGTCGATCAGGCCGCCATGCAGATCGCGCCGTGAGTTGTCCACGCCTAGCCGCTTGCACAGCGCGTCCAGGCTGTTGCGCTGACCGGGATAGCGCTCGCGCGCCATCGCCAAGGTGTCCAGCACACTGCAACGGTCGCCGATGCGACCCGCGCCGTTGTCCAGCCGAGCCAGCTCGGCGTCCAGGAATCCGATATCGAAACTGGCGTTGTGGATGATCAGTTCCGCGCCGTCGATGAAGGCCAGGAACTCCTCCGCCACCTCGGCAAAACGTGGCTTGTCGAGCAGGAATTCGTCCTCGATGCCGGTCACCAGCCGCGCGCCCTCGTCGATCGCCCGATCCGGGTTGAGATAGGTCTGATAATGCCGGCCGGTGAGCCGGCGCTCGACCATCTCGACGCAGGCGATTTCCACCAGCCGATGACCCTGGCGCACCTCCAGACCGGTGGTTTCGGTATCGAGAACGATCTGCCTCATATCCCCGCCTTCAAGAGCTCGGCCTGTTCGCGCGCAGCCAGATCGACCCGCTCGTTCTCGATGTGGCCGTTGTGGCCCTTCACCCACTTCCAGCGCACCTGATGGGTACTGACCGCCTCGGACAGCCGTTGCCACAAGTCCTGGTTCTTGACCGGCTTCTTGTCCGCAGTGCGCCAGCCATTGGCGCGCCACTTCGGCATCCACTG
This sequence comes from Rhodanobacter terrae, assembly GCF_042657005.1. Lineage (NCBI taxonomy): Bacteria > Pseudomonadati > Pseudomonadota > Gammaproteobacteria > Lysobacterales > Rhodanobacteraceae > Rhodanobacter > Rhodanobacter terrae. Next base: position 297,052 of record NZ_JBHSNG010000002.1, on the reverse strand, counting down.
CTCGATGCCCTGCATCACATAACGCGAGTCGGTGACGAGCAAGACCTGGCAGGGCCGCTTCAATGCCTCCAGCGCGCCGATCGCCGCCATCAGTTCCATCCGGTTGTTGGTAGTGGCAGGATCGCCGCCCACAACCATGCGTTCACTGCCCTTGGCACGCAACAGTGCGGCCCAACCGCCTGGACCGGGATTGCCCAGACAGGCGCCATCGGTAAATGCTTCCACTTCGCTCATCGTTGCTCACGTATTCCATTGAAAGTCACAGTGCCGAACTGCGCCGCGCACCCGGCGACAGCTGGCTGTTGGGCGGCACCCGCACCGGCACCGGTTTGAGCCTCAGCGGCGTGACCATGCGGCGGCGCTTGCGCGCGATCAGTACATAGCCGCCTCCCAGCAGGTGGGCCGCCATCGCAGGCGGCTGCGTCAGGCCGGGCCACAGGCGGCCGACCCGCTGCACCTGTTCGACCTCCAGCCCGTCCTGCTGCAGGAGCTGCCCCAGCCGCAGCGGCATCTGCAATGCGTGAGGCCTGCCGCGTGTACGCCAGAAAAACCACGGTGCCCAGCCGCTGAGTGGATGTACTCCGGTCAAGGCGAGTACGCCGCCCGGCGCCAGTACGCGGCTGGCCTCGGCAAGCAGGGCGGATGCGCTAGGCGCCACTTCCAGCACATGCCGAAGCAGGACCAGCTCGAACGCATCATCGACGAACGGGAGCGGCTCGTCGGCCGCTGCCCGCAGATCACCTCGATAACGGCCGTCATGGGCATCCACCAGGTGCAATGTGGTCCAGGAGCCGAGCATCGGCAACGCCGGCGGCACGTCGTCGGCGGACACACCCAGCAACAACGCATGCGTGCCAAAGCAGCGCTGCAACTCGGGCGTCAGCACGCGCGTCTGCTCATCCAGCAATCGGCGCAACGGCGCACTGGCATAGATGTCGTTATCGCGTTGATGCATGCCGTGCCACTCTCCATCCGTGCCCAGAGTGTAACGGCTGAGCGCCACCGGCAGCAGATCACAAGCTGGGCGGACCTGTCGCACGCGGCTGAACAGCCGGTCGCCCGGTTAACGCTCTTCTAACGAGCGGCCGGCAAAGCCCCCTTATAGTCCACCGCTTCACGCGAGCCCTGGATGGCTGCGTCTGTCGTTGAGCCGGGAACAGCATCCGACCCGTCGGGTGTTCCCAGAACGCAGCGGAGCTCGTCTTGCATCTCATACCGTTACCGGCGCTGGCCGACAATTACATCTGGCTGCTGCACGACGAAGATGGCAACGCCATCGTCGTCGATCCGGGCGATGCCGCCGTCGTCGAACACGCACTGACTGCGCGGCGACTGACATTGCAGGCGATCCTGCTGACCCATCATCACCACGATCACATCGGCGGTGTCGCCGCGCTGCGCGCGCGGCACGGCGTCCCCGTCTATGCACCCGTGGACGAACGCATCGCGGAGGCGACCGAACAGGTGCGCGATGGCGACTGGGTCGAACTGGCGTCGCCGCGCGTCCGCTTCGAAGTGCTCTCGATTCCAGGCCATACCCTTAGCCATATTGCCTACGTCGGGGCCGGCTTGCTTTTGTGCGGCGACACCTTGTTCAGTCTTGGCTGCGGCCGGCTGTTCGAAGGCACGCCGGCCCAGATGCTTGCCTCGCTGGATCGATTGTCGACGCTGCCGGGGGAAACGCTGGTATGCGGCGGCCACGAATACACCGAGGCCAACGGGCGTTTCGCGCGCACCATCGAAACGGCCAATCCGGAACTGCAGCAGCGGCTGCTGGAAGTGGCCGAACTGCGCGCCCGGCTCCAGCCGACGTTGCCGGTGGCGCTGGCCGATGAAATGGCGACCAATCCCTTCCTGCGTGTCGACGCCGATGCGGTTGTCGAGTGGTGCAGGCAGCAAGGTGCAGGACATGATCGCGTTGCGCGCTTTGCGGCGATACGCACGGCCAAGGACGGATTCCACGGATGAGGAGACACCTGCGCCCCCTGCCGCTGTTGCTCCCCTTCCTGCTTGCCGCTTGCGCGGGCGCCCCGACACGCTCGCCACACCAGCCGGCGGTCGAGCCGCCCACGACGGCGCTTGCCGCTCCCGGGATCGAGGTCAAGCCTCCCATCGACAAGCCATCGATATCGCCGTCGACCGATGTCTGGGATCAGTTGCGCGGCAGTTTCGCCATGGCCGACTGCGACGCCGATCCCTCGGTGCAAACGTGGGCCAGGCGTTACACGCAGAACCCGAAGCAGTTCGAAGAGCGATTGCAGCAGGCGTTGCCACGACTGACCTACGTGCAACAGGTCGCGGCCCAATACGATGTCGCCGGTGAGTTCGTGTTGTTGCCCTGGGTGGAAAGCCATTTCCAGTCGCCTCCCATCCGCCGGCGTCAACCGGCCGGCATGTGGCAGATCATGCCGGTCACCGCGGGAGCGATGGGACTGCGCGTCGATGGCCACTATGACGGCCGCCTCGATATTCCGGCTGCCGCCCACGCCGTGATGAAGCTGCTCAAGCAGTACCACGATCAGTTCCACGATTGGCGGGTGGTCGATTACGCCTACAACGCCGGCGAATTCTCGGTGCGCAAAATCATCCAGAAACATGGCATGCCGGCGGACGAACCGGCGATTCCGAAGTGGCCCGTTCGAAAGGTGACCCGCGAGCATCTCGCCAAACTGCTGGCCGTGGCCTGTGTGGTACGCGAGCCGGCTCGCTTCAACGTCAGCCTGCCCACGCTGGCGGATGAAGAGCATCTGGTGCAGGTGAAGATCGCCCATTCGATGCCGCTCGCACGGGCCGCCGACCATGCCGGCATGTCGGTGGATACGCTGAAGAATCTCAATGCAGCGTTCCGCGGCAACATGATCGATGCCGACGCCAGCTCGTACCTGTTGCTGCCGGCCAGCCACGTCCAGCAATTCAGCGACTCCCTGCTGAGGCAGCCACCGACCGCCGACGTCGGTCGCGACAGCAGCACCAGCAAAGCGGCTGTTGCCTCATCACCGGCGCCCACGGCGCAGCCGAAAACCCATACCGTCCGGCGAGGCGACAGCTTGTGGCAGATCGCGCGCGATTATTCGGTGGATATGACCCAACTGCAGCGCTGGAACCATCTCAACGGAAACACGCTCAAGCTCGGCCAGATGCTGCGGGTAAACGGCGCCGCGGATTGACCGATACTTGAACCGCCTCGCCCGACTCAAGAACGAAAAGGGCGGCCCATGGCCGCCCTTTTCGTTCGGACTCGAGACTCTTACAAGCGATTCGCGTTGATCTTGATCTTGACCTTGGACTTGAGCAACTCGATCAGTTCGCGCGTCGTTTCGGAGCCATAGGCCTGAGCCATCTGACGGCGCAGCGACTCGCGCTGTTCCGGCGGCACCTTCGACAGATCGCCGCCCTGCACCCTGTCCACGGCAAGCAACGCATAGTTGCCGTCCTGCATGTCCACCGCGGCAAACTCCGCCTTGCCCGCCGCTGGATGCGGCAGAAGGAACGCCTGCGCCAACAACGGTGCGGGCATCTGGGACTGCCGCGTGGCCTCACTCAGAGTGGTCAACGTGGCGCCGAGCGATGCCGCCACCGCTGGCATCGGCTCGCCCTTGCGCAGGCGCGCCAGCGCTTCGTCGGCCTGTTTCTTCTCGGTTGCGGCAACGCGCTCGTCGAGAATCTTCTTCTGCACATCGACGCGCACTTCCGTCAGTGGACGGGCCGCTGCCGGCACATGCTTGTCGACATGAATCACCATCGAGTGGTCGTTGCCCAGGTCGATCAGGCTGGAGTTGTTGCCCTGTACCAGGACATCATCGCCAAACGCCGCAGCGACCACCTTGGGATTCGCCGCGATGCCTTCGCCGCCCTTGCGCGAGAACAGCGCCGTGCTCTTGATCGGCAGATTCAGCGCCACCGAAGCCGGCTCCAGCGACGACGGATTCTGGTACGTGTTGTCCGACATCTTGCCGGCGACCTCGTTGTACTTGCGATCGCGCTCGGCGGCCGAGGCTTCCTTGGCCAGCTGGTCGCGCACTTCCTCGAACGGCTTGGACTGGCCGCTGCGCAAATCACGCAACCAGATGACGTGATAGCCGTCGGATGACAGCACCGGCTTGGAGATCTGGTTCTTCTGCAAAGCGAACAGCGCCGCATCGAACGCCGGATCGGTCACGCCCTTTTCCAGCCAGCCCAGATCGCCGCCCTGGCGCTTGGAGCCCAGATCCTGCGAATTCTGTTCGGCCAGCTTGGCGAAATTGCCGGGATTGGCCTCGGCCGCAATCTTTTCGGCCTTGGCCAGGGCCGCCTTCTGCTGCTCCGGCGTGGCATTGGCCGGCACGTTGATCAGGATGTGCGACGCGAGCCGCTGTTCCGGCTGCACGAAACGCTGTTTCTCATCGGCATAGCGCTTCTTCAGATCCTCATCGCTCGGTGCAGCATCCAGCGGGAGATCGGCGCCGTTGACTTCGATGTACTTCACCGAGACCTGCTCGGGATTCATGTACTCGGCCAGATGCTCTTTGTAGTACGTCTCGACCTGGGCGTCGCTGACCTGGTTGTCGGCCAGCGTGGGCCGCGGCAACAAGAAGTAGCGCAGGTCGCGGCGCTGGGTAAGCAGGCTCAGGAACTGGTCGACCTGCGCATCGCTGACGATGGTGCTGTCGTTGATCGCATCCGGCAGCAGCTGGGTCGCCAGGGAAGAACGCACCTCATCGTCGAACATGCCGGCCGTCTTGCGCTGACTGGCCAGCCATGCGCTGTAGCTGTTCACATCGAACTGGTTATTGACCTGGAACGCAGGAATCGCGGCGATGTAGTCGCGTACGGCCTGATCCGATACGCGCATGCCCCAATCCTCATTGGCGGCAAGCAGCAACTGCTGGTCGATCATGCCGTCGAGCACGCGCTGCTTGGTCTCGGGTTTCTCGAAAATGCTGGCATCGAAATGCCCGCCCTGTTCGGCGCTGGCCTGCTGCCGCAACTGGTTCATCCGATCCTGATAGGCGTTCTGGCTGATTTCATGCTTGCCGACTTTCGCCACGAACGTGTCGTTGCGCGACGTGAAGTAGCTCTCCATGCCGAACAACGACATCGCGAAAACGCAAACGCCAAGAAGAATGATGGACGGCCATCCGTGCATCTTGTTACGCATTGCCTGCAGCATTGAAATCTTCCCGCAACGTGGTTGAAAGCGCGTAGTGCGTGGGTGGTGCAAGCCGCGTGTTCGATCGCCAAGGAAACTATGCGAACACGCAACGCTCAAATGACAAGGGCGCCACACGGGCGCCCTTGCGAACTGTGGCGGAGTGGACGGGACTCGAACCCGCGACCTCCGGCGTGACAGGCCAGCATTCTAACCAACTGAACTACCACTCCGCATTTTTTCTGGTGGGTGCTGTAGGGATCGAACCTACGACCACCGCCTTGTAAGGGCGACGCTCTACCGCTGAGCTAAGCACCCGAAACCAAGCGTCAGCCGCTTAGTTTAAGGCATCCTTGAGGGTCTTGCCAGCTTTGAACGCCGGCACTTTCGAGGCCTTGATCTTGATCGCTTCGTTCGTGCGCGGGTTGCGTCCGGTACGAGCCGCGCGCTTGCGCACAGTGAACGTGCCGAAACCCACCACCGAGACGTCCTCGCCCTTCTTCAACGACTTCTGCACAGCCTCCAGATAAGCTTCGAGGGCGCGGCCCGCGTCGGCCTTGGTCAGCTCGGCCTTTTCGGCGATGGCATTGATCAGATCGGTTTTATTCATTGAAAAAACTCCCTTGTTCGGATTTCGCCAGCATCGTCCGTCCGGAGACGGGACAACACCGGCATGGATGGTTGGCTCTGCTAGGCGCCGTAACGCAACCCCGCATCGCTGCGCTGACAAACAAACGCCGGGACTGCGGTAGCGCCTTTATACCAGTGCCTTGCCGGAGTCCGCAACACAAGCTACAGCAACGTTTCCGCAAGATCTGCGATCGATGAGATCGCTTGCATAAAGGACGCCGGAGGACTAAGGCGAAACTTTCGGCGACTGGCGGTGAAAAACACAAAAAAGCGCCCCGACAAGTCAGGGCACATTCGGAAATGGGTCGGGTCGAGCGGACCGGACCGGATCAATGCGTGAGCGAATGCGACTCCGCCGATTCGGTTGCCACCGCAGCAGGTGTCTCGCCCTTGATCGGGTTCGGCCGCAGCGGACGTTCCAGGGCGATATCCAGCACCTCGTCAATCCAGCGCACCGGGTGAATCTCCAGCGAAGACGTGATGTTGGCCGGCATATCGGCCAGATCCTTCTTGTTGTCCTCCGGGATGATCACCGTGGTAATCCCGCCACGATGTGCCGCCAGCAATTTCTCCTTGAGCCCACCGATCGGCAGCACGCGACCACGCAGAGTGATTTCGCCGGTCATCGCGACTTCGGAACGTACCGGCACCTTGGTCAGCACGGATACCAGCGCCGTGCACATCGCGATGCCCGCGCTGGGTCCGTCCTTCGGCGTGGCTCCTTCGGGCACGTGGATGTGCACGTCCAGCTTCTGGTGGAACTCCGGATCGATACCGAGTTGGTCGACGCGAGCACGCACCACCGACAATGCGGCCTGGATCGATTCCTTCATCACGTCGCCGAGCTGGCCGGTATTCACCAATCGGCCCTTGCCAGGCACCACCGAGGCTTCGATGCTGAGCAGCTCGCCGCCCACCTGAGTCCAGGCCAGCCCGGTCACCAGGCCCACTTCGTTCTGCAGTTCCTTGCGGCCGAAATCGAAGCGGCGCACGCCCAGATACTGTTCCAGATTGGCCGAATCCACCGTGATCCGACCGGCATCCGCCTTTGTCCTGGCCTTGCCGGTCTTGGCGGGTGCCGCTTTCGCCTTGGCCTTTTTCACCTGCGACAAAGTCAGCTCCTTGACCACCTTGCGGCAGATCTTGGAAATCTCGCGCTCGAGGCTGCGTACGCCCGACTCGCGCGTGTAGTAACGCACGATGTCGCGCAACGCCTCTTCGCTCACGCTGAGCTCTTCAGGCTTCAAACCGTTCGCCTTGAGCTGCTTCGACAGCAGGTATTTCTGCGCAATGCCGAGCTTCTCGTCCTCGGTATAGCCGGGGATGCGGATGACTTCCATGCGGTCAAGCAGCGGACCTGGGATGTTCAGCGAGTTCGCGGTGGCAATCCACATCACTTCGGAAAGGTCCAGATCGACCTCGAGATAGTGATCGTTGAACGTATGATTCTGCTCCGGATCAAGCACTTCCAGCAGCGCCGACGACGGGTCGCCACGAAAATCCATCGACATCTTGTCGATCTCGTCCAACACAAACAACGGATTCTTGGTGCCCACCTTGTTGATGTTCTGCACGATTCGGCCAGGCATCGAACCTATGTAGGTCCGCCGGTGACCACGGATCTCGGCCTCGTCGCGTACGCCACCTAGGCTCATACGCACGAATTTCCGGTTGGTCGCCTTGGCGATCGACTGTCCCAGCGACGTTTTGCCCACGCCGGGCGGACCGACCAGGCACAGGATCGGCCCCTTCATCACCGACACGCGCTGTTGCACCGCAAGATATTCAAGGATGCGGTCCTTGACCTTCTCCAGCCCGAAGTGATCGACATCGAGCACCTCCTGCGCCACCTGCAGATCCTTGCGCACCTTGCTGCGCTTTTTCCACGGCACCCCGACCAACCAGTCGAGGTAGTTGCGCACCACGGTCGCCTCGGCGGACATCGGCGACATCTGCTTGAGCTTGCCGAACTCCTGCCGTGCCTTGGTCAGCACGGCTTTCGGCATGCCGGAGGTCTCGATCTTCTTCTGCAGTTCCTCGGTTTCGTTCGGACCCTCTTCGTTGTCGCCGAGCTCCTTCTGGATCGCCTTCATCTGCTCGTTGAGGTAGTACTCGCGCTGGCTCTTCTCCATCTGCGATTTGACCCGGCCGCGAATGCGCTTCTCTACCTGCTGCAGGTCCATCTCGCCATCGACCAGTCCGATCAGCAGCTCCAGGCGCTGACCCACGTCGGCGGTCTCCAGCACTTTCTGCTTGTCGGCCATGCGCACGGAAAGGTGCGCGGCGATGGAGTCGGCGACGCGTGAGGGGTCGTCGATTCCCGACAAGCTGGCCAGCACTTCCGGCGGCAGCTTGCGGCTTTGCTTGACCAGTTGCTCGAACAGCGAGATCAGCGTGCGCGAGACCACGTCGAGCTCGCGCTCTTTCGCGTTGTAGACCGGCTCGATCAGGCGCGAGCGCGCCATCAGCATGCCGTTTTCGTCGTGGAAATCCTCGACCGCCACGCGCGACTGCCCCTCGACCAGTACCTTGACCGTGCCATCGGGCAGCTTCAGCAGTTGCAGCACGCCGGCCAGCGTGCCGACCTGGTGCAGATCGGCGATACCCGGATCATCGACATCCGGACTCTTCTGCGCCACCAGCAGGATCTGCCGTTCGCCTTCCATGGCGCGTTCGAGCGCACGCATGGACTTGTCGCGCCCGACAAACAGCGGGATGACCATATGCGGATAAACCACCACGTCGCGCAGCGGCAGCACCGGAAGAGCGTCCAGCGCAGGGGGTAAGGGGGCATTCTTGGCCATGGAAGAGCGGTTCCTCGGAATTCCGGATCAGGTTTCGTCCCGACACTGCGCCGGGTACATCATCAGGTCAAGTGGTGACGGATGGGCCTTCACTCAAGGTTCGCGGGCGCCGAAAACAGAACGGCCCCGGCAAAATCACCGGAGCCGTTGTCATGGCGCGCCTGCGAATGGGATCAGGCGGCGGCGTCGCCGCCCTCGCCCGCCACGCGTTGCTGCAGGTTGCCGCGATAGATCAGATAGGGCTCGGCCTGCCCATCGATCACGGCGTCGTCAACCACCACCTTGCTGACGTGCTCCAGCGAGGGCAGTTCGTACATCGTATCGAGCAGCACTTGTTCCAGAATGGTGCGCAGGCCGCGCGCGCCGGTCTTGCGCTTGAGCGCCTTCTTGGCGATCGCCTGCAGCGCTTCGGGACGGAACTCCAGTTCCACCTCTTCCATCTCGAACAGTTTCTTGAACTGCTTGGTCACGGCGTTCTTCGGCTCGGTGAGAATCTTCACCAGCGCTGCTTCGTCGAGCTCGTCCAGCGTTGCCACCACCGGCAAACGGCCCACGAATTCGGGGATCAGGCCGAAACGCACCAGATCGGAAGGCTCCACATCGGCCAGCACCTTGCCCAGATTCTCGGTGCGCTCCTTGCTGCGCACTTCGGCCGAAAAACCGATGCTGGTGTTCTCGGAGCGTTGCTGGATGACTTTTTCCAGGCCTGCGAACGCGCCACCGCAGATGAACAAGATGTTCTTGGTGTCGACCTGCAGGAATTCCTGCTGCGGATGCTTGCGGCCGCCCTGCGGCGGCACCGAGGCCAACGTGCCCTCGATCAGCTTCAGCAGCGCTTGCTGCACGCCCTCACCCGACACGTCACGGGTGATCGACGGGTTTTCGCTCTTGCGCGATATCTTGTCGATCTCGTCGATGTAGACGATGCCCGACTGCGCTTTTTCGACGTCGTAGTCGCACTTCTGCAACAACTTCTGAATAATGTTCTCGACATCCTCGCCTACGTAGCCAGCCTCGGTCAGCGTGGTGGCGTCGGCGATCGTGAACGGCACATTAAGCAGTCGCGCCAGCGTTTCGGCCAGCAGCGTCTTGCCCGAACCGGTCGGACCGATCAGCAGAATGTTGGATTTGCCCAGCTCGATGTCATCGCTCTTCTGACGCGACTCGATCCGCTTGTAATGGTTGTATACCGCCACCGCCAGCGCTTTCTTGGCACGGGTCTGACCGACTACGTACTGGTCCAGCGACTCGCGGATCTCGCGCGGCTTGGGCAACTGGGTACGCCCAGAGGCGGCCTTTTCCTCCAGTTCCTCACGGATGATGTCGTTGCAAAGCTCCACGCACTCGTCGCAAATGAACACGGATGGACCCGCGATCAGCTTGCGCACCTCATGCTGGCTCTTGCCACAGAAGGAGCAATAGAGAATCTTGCCGCTATCGCTGGAACGCCCCTGTCGGTCGTCGCTCATACTTTCGGTCCCACTGACAAATCTGAATGCGTCGCGAGAATAACACAGGGCTCCGCGTCTGCCTGCAGACACGGAGCCCATCTCGTGACTCTGGGGTACGACCCGGGAATCAGGCCGATTTCACCGTCTCTCCGGCGCGCTTGTCGAGCACCTCGTCGATCAGGCCATACGTCTTCGCATCGACAGCGTTCATGAAGCGGTCGCGCTCCATGTCCAGCTCGATCTTCTCGATCGCCTGGCCGGTATGTGCAACGTAGATCTGGTTCAGGCGCTGGCGCATGTACAGGATCTCGCGCGCCTGGATCTCGATATCGGTCGCCTGCCCCTGCGCGCCGCCGGAAGGCTGGTGGATCATCACGCGCGAGTTCGGCAACGAGAAACGCTTACCCTTGGCACCCGCGGTCAGCAGCAGCGAACCCATGCTGCACGCCTGGCCGATGCACATCGTGCTGACATCCGGCTTGATGAACTGCATGGTGTCGTAGATCGCCAGACCTGCGGTCACTGCGCCACCCGGGCTGTTGATGTAGAAGTGAATGTCCTTGTCCGGATTCTCCGACTCCAGAAACAGCATCTGCGCAACGATCACATTGGCGACCTGATCGTTGACCTCGCCGACCAGGAAGATCACCCGCTCCTTCAGCAGTCGCGAGTAGATGTCATAGGAGCGCTCGCCCCGAGCCGTCTGCTCTACGACCATCGGTATCAAATTGAGGTTCTGGATGGGATCCATGGCCATTGCAGCTCTCCGGTTGATGTGCCTGACTATATGGCGCCCGGACCCGATTCGGATCAGGTCCGGCTGAGCGGGGACCTGATTCGATCAGGCACCGGCCGGGCGCATCACGTCGTCGAAGCTCAGGTCCAGCTGGGTGGTGTTGGCATGCTCCGCCACCCACTCGGCCACCTGATCTTCCATCACGCGATTCTGCAGCCCTGACATCAACTGGGGGTCGCCGTTGTAGAGTTCAATGACCTTTTCCGGCTCCTCGTAGGTCGAAGCGATAGCGGCAAGCTGCTCGGCGACGCGCTTGCGATCGATCTTGATCTCCTGCTTGCGGGCGATCTCACCCATCAGCAGGCCGGCAATCACCCGCTTGCGCGCCATCGGCATGGCGGCATCGATCAGCTGCGGCGGCGGCTGCTGACCCTGCGGCACGCTGCCGGCGGCCATGTTGCGCGCCTCGGACTGCACCAGCAGCTTCGGCACATCAAGCCCGGCGTGGGCGCCGGCCAGCTTTTCAGCGACTTCGGACTTCAGGCGCGCCATCAGCGCCGCCTTCAGCTCGCGCTCCAGATTCGCACGAACCTCCTTGCGGAAGGTCTCCAGGTCGCCGTCGGCGATGCCGAACAACTTGGCAAACTCGCCGTCGATCTCGGGCAATTTCGGCGCCTGAACCTTGATGATCTTGAAGCTGACCTTGGCGGCCTGGCCAGCCAGTTGCTCGTTGCGAAAATCGTCCGGGAAGGCGACGTCGGCATCGAAGCTGTCATCAGCCTTGCGGCCAGTCAGCGCCTCGTCCAGCGCCTTGAACAAGGTGCCCGAACCGAGCACGCTTCCGGCCCGCTCCAGACCTTCGGCCGGGAAACGGTAGTCGCCGGCTTCCGCCGCGTATTCGAACATCACGAAGTCGCCTTCGGCCGAGGCGCGATCGACCTCGTCGAAGCTGCGGCGCTGCTGGCGCAGCGTTTCAAGCATCTTGTCGATGTCGGCGTCGGTCACCACCGCCGACGCGCGATGGATCTCCAGCGCCGCCACATCGATCGCGGGAAACTCCGGCATGATCTCGAACGTGGCGGTATAGGCAATTTCGCCGTTCTCCGGCCTGCCGGTGGTGTTGATCGCCGGATTCGCGATCGGTTGCAATTTTTCCTGCTCCACCGCCTCGCGCAACGTACTGCCGATCAGGTCGGACAACACCTCGCCACGGACCTGGTCGCCGAAGCGCTGCTTGATCACCGTCGTCGGCACCTTGCCCGGCCGAAAACCCTTCAGGCGAACCGTGCGGCCCATTTCCGCAATACGCGCGCTCACCTGCGTCTCGAACCGCTCCGCGGGGAATTTCACCGTGAGCTTGCGCTCGAGCGTACCGATGTTCTCAACCGAAACCTGCATGACGTCTCCTGGTACTACCTGATGTTGTGGGCCTGCCGCAGGCGCCATGGCGGCTGTGCCGCCTGAAAAACAAGGAAAACCACGGGGCATGGTGCGAAAGGGGGGACTCGAACCCCCACGGGGTTAACCGCCAGAACCTAAATCTGGTGCGTCTACCAATTCCGCCACTCTCGCCTTGCCACCCTCATCAGCCGTGCGCAACTGCAAGATCCTGAAGCCGATTGTCATGCATCAGACAATCGCCTTCACCCCCTTCAGCCACGTCCGTCTAAGTCGATGATTCCCTTATACGAAAGCAGACCATTTTACGGTTGCACGAGCTTGCAGCACAAGCGTGCCGAGAGCGATGCGGGCCACGCTGCAGCGACGCCGGCAGAGCATCGTGGGGAAACCAAGTCTCGCCCGGCTTTATTTCGGCGGGAGCCTGCAAAGCAAAACGCCGATCGCTGGCGATCGGCGTTTTGCTTGTTTGGTGGGCCGTGAAGGATTCGAACCTTCGACCAATTGATTAAGAGTCAACTGCTCTACCAACTGAGCTAACGGCCCAGGAAACCTGGGTTTGAAACTGGGGTGGATGATGGGATTCGAACCCACGACAACCGGAATCACAATCCGGGACTCTAACCAGCTGAGCTACACCCACCATAAATCTTGTAACTGGTGCGCCCGACAGGACTCGAACCTGCAACCGTCGGCTTAGAAGGCCGATGCTCTATCCGGTTGAGCTACAGGCGCAGTCCCTGTCGGCAGAACGTGTCGCTGGTCGGGGCAGAGGGATTCGAACCCCCGACTTTTGCGTCCCAAACGCAACGCTCTACCAGACTGAGCTATACCCCGCTTTCGAATCCCCGGTCATGCAGCCACCGGAGCCTTGAAATGTTACGGGTGACGCCTCGCTCAGTCAATCCGTGTCGAAGCACACCGCTGTTTCCGAACCATCGGCCCTACGGAGCGGAAGCCACTTCTCCGTGAAAACAAAACGGGGTGCAAGCACCCCGCCTCGCCGCATAAAAATGGTGCGCCCGGAGAGATTCGAACTCCCGACCACCTAGTTCGTAGCCAGGTACTCTATCCAACTGAGCTACGGGCGCACTGAAAAAACTTTTCACTTCGCCGCCCTGGCGTCTCGAGGCGGTGAAGCAAGAAGCGGAATTATTCAGACTCAGCCCTCGTGCGTCAACCCTTTTCTTGAAAATTATTCGCGGCGGCTGATCGCGCAACAGAATTTCCGCCCGCGACATGACCTGCCAGCCATGCGCAATGCATGATCTTCATGCAACGAGGCCATCGGCGCACGCGAAGAGGGTGGCTCGCGGCCACCCTCTTCAAGCTACCGCATGATGCAACGGTTATGGCCGTCCAAATCCGGATCAGCTTTCCAGACCGGCGCGGCTCTGCGGTGCCGGATCGCCCACCTTGCCCACGGTCGAGCCCGTGTCTCCCCGCGGCGGTGGCGGCGGAGGTGTCGCTCCGGTCGGTGGGTTCTTGGTCCAGTCGGCGGGCGGCCCGGGCTCACGCCCGGCCATGATGTCGTCGATCTGGTGCGCGTCGATGGTCTCGTACTGCAACAGCGCTTCGGCCATCGTGTGCAGCTTGTCGAGATTCGCAGTCAACAGCTCCTTGCTGCGCGCATAGGCGCGATCAAGGATGCCGCGCACCACTTCATCGATCTTGCTGGCGGTCTCGTTGGAGATGCTCTTGTGCTGGGTCACCGAACGGCCGAGGAATACTTCGTCCTCGTCCTCGCCGTAGGTAATCGGACCGAGTTCGTCGGACAGGCCCCACTTGGTCGCCATGTTGCGCGCCATCTTGGTGGCCCGCTCGATGTCATTGGACGCGCCGGTGGTGACCTTGTCGGCACCGAAGATCAATTCCTCGGCCACGCGACCGCCGTACAGCGAGCACAGCTGCGACTGGATCGCCACGCGGTTGATGCTGTACTTGTCGCCTTCGGGCAGGTACATGGTGACGCCGAGCGCGCGCCCGCGGGGAATGATCGTCACCTTGTAGACCGGATCATGCTCGGGGACCAGCCGGCCGACGATGGCATGGCCGGCTTCGTGATAGGCGGTGAGCTTCTTTTCGTCCTCGCTCATCGCCATCGAGCGGCGCTCGGCGCCCATCAGTATCTTGTCGCGCGCCTTGTCCAGATGGACCATGCGCACTTCACGGGCGTTCTCGCGTGCGGCGAACAGCGCGGCCTCGTTGACCAGGTTGGCCAGATCGGCACCGGAGAAGCCCGGCGTACCGCGCGCAATCGTCATCGCGTTGACGTCGCTGGCAATCGGCACCTTGCGCATGTGCACCTTGAGAATCTGCTCGCGGCCGCGCACGTCGGGCAGACCGACCACGACCTGGCGGTCGAAGCGGCCCGGGCGCAGCAGCGCCGGATCCAGCACGTCGGGACGGTTCGTCGCGGCGATTACGATGATGCCCTCGGTGCCCTCGAAGCCGTCCATCTCGACCAGCAGCTGGTTCAGGGTCTGCTCGCGTTCGTCATGGCCACCGCCGAGGCCTGCGCCGCGATGGCGGCCAACCGCGTCGATCTCGTCGATGAAGATGATGCACGGCGCGTGTTTCTTCGCCTGTTCGAACATGTCGCGCACGCGGCTGGCGCCGACGCCGACGAACATCTCGACGAAGTCGGAACCGGAGATCGCGAAGAACGGCACCTTGGCCTCGCCGGCAATCGCCTTGGCCAGCAGAGTCTTGCCGGTGCCAGGCGGGCCGACCATCAGCACGCCGCGCGGAATCTTGCCGCCCAGCTTCTGGAAGCGGCCCGGATCGCGCAGGAACTCGACCAGCTCGCCGACCTCCTCCTTCGCCTCGTCGCAACCGGCGACGTCACTGAAGTTGACCTTGATCTGGTCCTCGCCCTGCAACTTGGCGCGCGAACGGCCGAAGCTCATCGCACCGCGACCGCCGCCGCCGGACTGCATCTGGCGCATGAACCAGATGAATACGCCGACGATCAACAGCACCGGCAGCCAGCTGACCAGCAGACCGATCAGCGAGAAACCCTCGGATGGGTCCTGGCGAACCTCGACGCCCTTGTCCTGCATCTGCTTGACCACCGAATTGGTGGAAAAGCCGAGCATCGGGGCCACGGTGCGGAACGCGCTGCCATCCTTCAGCTTGCCGCTGATGGTCGCGGGCTGATCGGCACTGATCGTGGCGGTGGCGACGTTGCCGTTGTCCACACTTTGCGCAAACGAGCTGTAAGGCAAGTCCGAAGAAGCCGCGCCATGCGGGTTGAAGCTCTGGAACACGGTAAACAGCACCACCGCGATAATCACCCAGAGCAACACATTTTTCGCTGTTTCATTCATGCACGGTTCTCGCCCGGTGACACGGCGGAAGGCTTGCGGCCCGCCGCCAGTGCGTACACCTCACGCGAACGTGCGCGCGAGGCCTTAGGTTTACGCATGGTTACGCGGGTGAACTCCGCGCGCAAGCTGCGCAAGTATTCGTCGAAGCCGACCCCCTGAAACAACTTGATCAGGAACGAGCCGCCCGGCTTGAGCCACTGCCGACTGAAATCCAGCGCCAGGTCGGCCAGCGCCATCGCACGGATCTGGTCGGCCAGCGCCACACCACTCATATTGGGGGCCAGATCGCACAGTACAAGATCCAGCTTGTGCCCCTCCAGCCGGGCCTCCAGCTCGTGCAGTACCGATTCCTCGCGGAAGTCGCCCTGCAGGAAGTCCACCCCTGCGATGCTCTGCATCGGCAGGATGTCCAGCGCGAACACCTTGCCGGTATCGCCCAGGCGATTGCGTACCAGTTGCGACCAGCTGCCCGGCGCGGCGCCCAGGTCGACCACATGGATGCCCGGCTTGAGCAGGCGATCGCGCTCGATCAGCTCCTCCAGCTTGTAGACCGCACGCGAACGCAAGCCCTCGGCCTGGGCTTTCTTGACGTATTCGTCATTGAAATGTTCACGCAGCCAGACTGCGCTGCTTTTGCTGCGGGCCATGTCGTTTGGAGTCGCCGATTGGGGAACGGGATGCCGCATGATACCCTTTGCCGTTCACTGACCGCGAATCGAGCACCACCGCATGGCCCTTTCCTCCTCGCAGATCCGCTACCTGCGCAGCCTCGCCCACGATCTGAGCCCGGTCGTCCTGCTGGGCAACAAGGGCGCGACCGAGGCCGTGGTCAAGGAGCTGAATCTGGCGCTGGACATCCACGAACTGGTCAAGGTGAAGCTGTCCGGCGGCGACAAGGACGAGCGGCAGGCCCAGATCGACGCGCTTGCCGGCGGCACCCGGGCCGAGAAGATCCACCAGATCGGCCATGTGGTGGTGCTGTTCCGCCGCAACGCCGACGAACCGAAAATCGCCCTGCCACGCTAGGCATACTCGATGGACTTGTCGCTGGACCGTCCCGAAGGCTATCTGTTCGTGCGTCGTGTCGGCGCCGGCAGCATCGCCCTGATCGACCGCGAACTCGACCGCAGTTTCCTGCTGGCGCCGGATCGGGTGATCGAGAACTGGCCGGTGGATGCTGCAGCCAAGCTGGAAGCCAGCCACGTCGAGGATATGCTCGCGCTGCAGCCGGAACTGGTGATCCTTGGAACCGGTGAACGCCAGGTGTTTCCGGCAGCCGCCTTCATGGCCGGCCTCCTGCGCAGGAACATCGGCATCGAGGTGATGGACAACGCCGCGGCCGCGCGCACCTACAATCTGCTGGCTGGCGAAGGGCGCCGGGTCGTTGCCGGCTTCATCCTGCCGATCGGCTGACTGAACCTTCCTGCCCTGCGCGGAGACTTCAGCGCGACGGCAGATACTCCAGCGGATCGACCGGATTGCCATCTTTGCGGATCTGGAACTCCAGTTCGTTGCGCGTGGCCCCGGTGGAACCCATCTCGGCGATTTGCTGGCCCGCGCTGACCCGCTGACCTTCCTTCACCAGCCGTTTGCGGTTGTGGCCATAGGCGGACAGGAAGCTTTCGTTGTGCTTGATGATGACCAGCTCGCCGTAGCCCACCAGGCCGCTGCCGCTGTACACCACCACACCGTCGGCGGCCGCCCGCACCGGATCACCCGGCTTGCCGGCGATCTCGATGCCGGGAATCGCGTCGCCACGGTGGAAACGACTGAGCACACTGCCGTCAGCCGGCCAACGCCAGTTCACGCCGCTGACGGCACGGGAGGCACCCGCGGCAACCGGGGTTGGCGCGGGAGGCGGCACCGTCGCTGGCGCGGGTGCAGGCACGCCGGCCACAGGGACGATCGCGGTCGTGGCGGTCACGGCGGGCGCCGCCGGCTTTTTGATCGTTGCGGCGACTTGCGTAGCCGTCGTCATGCTCGACGTGCCTGCCGTTGCCGGGTTCACAGGCGGCGCCGTCACCGGTTCGAACCCAGGTGCCGCTGCGGCCGTCGATGCGCGGACCGACGGGCGGGAAGAGGAAGAAACCACGGTCGGCGCTGTTGCTCGTGGGGCGTGGGCGGCCTGCGCGGCAACTGTCCTGGCCGACGGCGGCGACAGAGTCAGCCGCTGCCCAGGCCAGATCGTGTAGGGCGCGGCAATGCCGTTCCACTGCGCCAGGTCGCGAAAATCCACACCTTTACGGAATGCGATCGAGTACAACGTGTCGCTTTTCACCACGACATAACTGCCGCCGGGAATCGGCGTGCGGACCTGCGCCACCGGGCCGGCAACGTGATTGTCGTAGCCACTCCCGGCAACCGGCTCGACCACCACCGAACTGCGCATGGTGCCGCAGGCGGCCAGCAGCAGAGACATGGCCAGCGCGCTCAACGATAGAAGATATCGATCCATGCGTAGCAGCATACCGAGGCAACGGAGGTTTTTCATACGATGTCGATTCTCAGGCGAGCCGACTTTCATCGCCGCAGGAACCACCACACCAGCAAGAGGGCCAGCGCCACCAGTGCGGCCCAGCCGATCCACTCGATGTATTTGTGCAGGATCCGCTCGGCGCGCTCACCGAACAGCCGGATCAGCAGCGCCAGCAACCAGACGCGCTTGCCGCGCCCCAGCCCGATGCAGGCCAGGAACGGCAGGATCGGCACACCGATGATGCCGCAGGCCCAGGTGACGAATTTCATCGGCACCACCGGCTGCAGCGCCGCGAGGATCAGCACGCCGAACATGCCCCAGCGATGCTCGGCCATCTGCGTACTCAGACTCGCCACGCCCCGTTCGATCGGCACCGACAGATGCAACGTATCGAGCAGCGGCCGCAAGGCCTGGAATGCCCAATGTCCCAGCGCATAACCGACCAAAGCGCCCAACAGCGAGCACAGCAGGCTGATGTTGGCGTAATGGAAGGCCTTGTGCCGCTTGCCCATCATCATCGGCGCCAGCATGACTTCCGGCGGAATCGGGAAAACGAACGCCTCGACGAAACTCAGCCCGCCCAGGTAGTACAGCGCCTGCGGCTCGCGCGCCCATACCAGCGCACGTGCGTAAAGTCCCTCGAACAACCGCATCAACCAATCCCACCAAGCAGCGGCACGAAACTGACCGCGCCGAGTTCTTCCTGGGTGAAGTCGCCCTGCCCGTCGCCGCGCATGCGGATCAGGGTCTGCCGGCTGGGCGAGCCTACCGGAGCCACCAGCACGCCGGTGGGACTGAGCTGATCGAGAATCCGGCTCGGAATGGTGTCACCGGCGGCGGTGAGGATGATCGCATCGAACGGCGCCTCGTCCGGCCAGCCGAGCTTGCCGTCGTCGTAGCGCGAGCGGAGGTTGGTCAGGCCTAGCTGGCGGAAACGCCGGCGCGCCTGACGCAGCAGCTCCTCGATGCGCTCCACCGTGAACACTTGCGGCACCAGCGCCGCCAGCACGGCCGCCTGATAACCCGAACCAGTGCCGATCTCGAGGACTTTCTGCGGCAGGCCGAACTCGATCAGCGCTTCGGTCATGCGCGCCACCACCCACGGCTGCGAGATGGTCTGGCCATGACCGATCGGCAGCGCGGTGTTTTCGTAGGCGCGCGAATGCAGTGCCTGGTCGATGAAGTGATGTCGCGGCGTATTGCGGATCACGTCGATCACCCGAGGGTCGTTGATGCCACCTTCCTTCAGGTTGGCCACGAGGCGATCGCGCGCCCGCTGCGAGGTCATCCCCTCGCCTTTCAGGTCCGCCGCCGGAAGTCGATAGACAGTCATCGATCAGGCAGCCTCTTCTGCGTCGTCGCGGCCACCCGCCGCGGCGTCCATCGCCATATCGTCGCTCAGCGCCTGCATCCAGCTGCTGACTTTCTCCAGTGCCTGGAAGCGGGTCAGGTCGACGTGGATCGGCGTCACCGAGACAAACCCGCGCCGCACGGCATTGAAATCGGTGCCCGGGCCGGCATCGTCCGCTTCGCCGGCCGGGCCGATCCACCAGATCGGCCGGCCGCGCGGATCGGTCTGCGCGATGCATGGCGCGGAGCGGTGACGGCGTCCCAGCCGGGTCACCTCGAAACCCCCGATCTCCGCCCACGGCCGATCCGGCACGTTGACGTTGAGAATGGTGTCGGCCGGCAGCGGATCGACCAGCAGCCGCTGCATCAGCAGCAATACCGCCTGGGCAGCGGAGTCGTAGTGAATGCCCTTGTGGTCTAGCGTGACCAGCGACACCGCGATCGCCGGCAATCCGAGAAAACGCCCTTCCATCGCCGCCGAGACCGTGCCGGAATAAATCACGTCGTCGCCTAGATTCGCCGAGTTGTTGATGCCGGACACCACCATGTCGGGCTCTTCGTCCAGCATTCCAGCCAGTGCCAGATGCACGCAATCGGTCGGCGTGCCGGCCACCCGGTAATAACCGCCACCCATCGGCAACACGCGCAATGGCGCGTCGAGGGTGAGCGAATTGCTGGCGCCGGAGCGATCGCGATCGGGCGCCACCACGGTTACCTGAGCCACCGCGCCGAGGCGCTCGGCAAGCACGCGGATGCCCGGTGCATCCACGCCATCGTCGTTACTTACCAGAACTCGCATGATGCTCCGCCGAAAGCTGACCGCGGGCGCGCCGCCGATCACCTCGACGGCGCGCGCCTCATTCTCCGAAGTCTACCGGAGCATGCCGCCGGTTTCACACGAATCGGCCCCCGATTGCGCGGCGTTGGTTAGCATGTACGGATGAAGCGCCGCGCGCCCACCCCGATCCACGATGACGACAGCCGCCTGTTTCGCGAGTCGATCGGCGACGTGCGCCCGCTGGCCCCGGTGCCACCGCCACCGGCGACCGTCAAACCCGCACCGCATCCGCACATGCTGGAAGCGGACGAGGCCGCCGTGCCGGGCGAATTGCTGGACATGGCGTTCGATCCGGCCTTGCTCGAAGTCGGCGAGGAGCTGAGCTACCTGCGCGACGGCTATCCGCCGAAGCTGCTGCGCCAGCTCAAGCGTGGCCAGTTCAGCGTGCAGGACGATATCGACCTGCACCAGATGAATGCGGCCGCCGCGCAGGCCAGCATCGCGATGTTTCTGGCCGAGGCGAAACAGCTCGGCCTGCGCTGCGTGCGCATCGTGCACGGCAAGGGCCTGCGCTCGCGTTCCGCCGGACCGGTGCTGAAAGTTCTCACCGACCGCATGCTGCGCCGGCGCGACGACGTGATCGCCTTCGCCTCGGCGCGGCCCGCCATGGGCGGTACCGGCGCGGTGGTGGTGTTGCTGAAAAGCTGACTATCTCCGCTGTAGGAGCCCGCGTGCGGGCGATGCTGTTGCTTTGATGGTTGGGTAGGAAAAATCAAAACAAAAGCATCGCCCGCACGCGGGCTCCTACGACGACGATGCCAGTTCGCGTACCACCACGGTGGCGTAGGCGCCGGCCGGCAGCTCGAATGACAGTTCCAGCGCCGCGTCGTCCAGCCAGCGCCACTTCAGGTCCTTCGGCATCAACCGCAGCGGGCGGCGTTCCTGGTCCATCCGTGCCGACGCCAGCCCAGCGGCCAGGTCGCCGTTGGCTGCGCCGATCTCGCGCTCCAGGGCGCCGGCATCGCCCTGGGTGGGCGGCTCGCCCTGGCCCCACAACGGGCCGGACGGGTGGATGTCGGCGCGCGCCAGCCGTTCGGCCAGCGCCTCGCTGAACGGTTCGGGGCCGAACCACGAACGCGAGCCGGCCAGCGACCATACCTCGCCGTCCAGCGGCGAGTCCCAGACCGCCCGCTCGACCCGTACCGCCAGCACGCTGTTGAAGATCTGCGAACGCGCCGCCGACAGCAGGAACGAACGCTTGTCGCGCTCGACCCGGCGTCCGGCGAACATCGCCCGCGCCTGCGCCACGTTGCCGCCCTCACGGCCGAAGCGCTGTTCGCCGTAATAGTTCGGCACGCCGCGTGCGGCGATCTGCGCCAGCACCCGCTCGGCCGCCTCGCGATCGCCCTTCACCTCGCGCAACACCAGCACGAAGCGGTTGCCGCGCAGCGCGCCGCGCTTGAGCTTGCGCGAATGCCGCGTCGCCGCCAGCACTTTCACCTCCGCATGCGGAAACGCCGACCAGTCCGGATCGGGCTTGCCGGCCAACTGCACCGAGAACGTCTGCAGGGTCACCGCGTGGCGATCCTTCATGCCGGCGTAGCCGACCGCCACCTGCGACACGCCGGCGAATTTGGCCAGCTCGCGCGCGACCCAGTCGGTATTCGCGCCGCGTTTTTCCACCCACAGCAAGGCATGCTCGCCGGCACCTTCAGCGTCGTAGCCGAGGACCTCCTCGACCACGAAATCTTCCGGCGCGCTGCGCAATCGCGCCTCGAGCGGCGGTATGCCGTAGGCCCACGGCAACGGCGCCTGGGCAAGTTCGGATTCGGACATGGCACTCCGCCGGTCGTACCGGCATTCAGATCGAAACGGGGGCGCTCAGCGCCGTTGCAGCAACACGCAGGCCTGCGCCGCGATACCTTCGCCACGGCCGCAGAAGCCGAGCTTCTCGGTCGTCGTGGCCTTGACGCTGATGCGGCCGATCTCGCTGTCCAGGTCGGTCGCGAGGTTTTCGCGCATCGCCGACGCGTGCGGACCGACCTTCGGCAGCTCGCAGATCACGGTGATGTCGGCATTGCCCAGCGCATAACCATGCTGCGCCATCAGCATCGCCGCATGGCGCAGGAACCGGCGGCTGTCGGCATCGCGCCAGCGTTCGTCCGATGGCGGAAAGTGCTGGCCGATATCGCCCAGCGCCAGCGCGCCGAAGATCGCGTCGCACAGCGCATGGATCACCACGTCGCCGTCGGAGTGCGCCACCACGCCGCTGCGGTGCGGTACGCAAACGCCGCCGAGCGTGACGTGGTCGCCTTCGCCGAACGCGTGTACATCGAAACCCTGGCCTATGCGTATCATGCCGTCCTCGCGAGCAGGAACTCGGCCAGCGCGAAATCCGCCGCCGTGGTCACCTTGATATTGTCTTCGGCGCCTTCGACCAGCAGCGGCGCGAAGCCGGCCTGCTCCATCGCCATCGCCTCGTCGCTGACGTCCACGCCACGCCGCGCCGCTTCGCGCAGCGCCCTCGACAGTTGAGCACGCCGGAACATCTGTGGCGTGAAGGCGCGCCAGCGGTGGTCGCGCGGCTCGGTCAGTTCGCTGCGGCCGGCGGCGTCCGCACGCTTCAACGTATCGCGCAAAGGCGCGCCCATTAGGCCGCCATCGGCGGCGCCGGCCAGCTCGATCAGCTTGCCGATATCAGCCAGGCGGACACACGGACGCGCGGCATCGTGCACCAGCACGAAATCATCCGCGCCCACTACCTCGGGCAACGCATCGATTCCGGCCAGCACCGAATCGCTGCGTTGCGCGCCGCCGACAGCCGTGAGTACCTGCTTGCCATGAAGCATGCCGATCCCGGACCAGTGCGTATCCGCCGCCCCCAGCACCACCAGCAGACCGGCAATCCGCGGATGCGCGGCGAGCCGCTCCAGCGTGTGCTCGATCAACGGCCGTCCGGCCAGCGGCAAATACTGCTTGGGGCAGTCGCCGCCCACCCGCGTGCCGCGCCCTGCCGCCGGCACCACGCACCACATCCTCGGCGAATTCATGGCGAACCGGCGGATGAGGCTGGCGGCGGCGCGCTGCCGGCATGCGCCGGCTGCTCGACCACCTGGTAGAAAACCTCACCGGGCTTGATCAGTCCCAGTTCGGTGCGTGCCCGCGCCTCGACCGCCTGGTCGCCATGCTTGAGGTCGAGCACATCCGCGCCGACGGCCTGATTGCGCTGCTGCAGCCTGGCGTTGTCGTCGGTCTGCTTCTTTACCGAAACGCGCAGCGCATCCACTTCGCGCATGCCGCCGTTGCCGGACCACAGTTTCAGCTGCAGTCCGATCAGGAGCAGGATCAGTACCAGGGCGATCCAGCGCAACATGGGCGGCCGACTACCCGCTCAGCCAGGCAGGCGGGTCAGATTGGGGAACGCGTTGCGGCCGGCATAGCGCGCGGCGCTGCCGAGCTGCTCCTCGATGCGCAGCAGCTGGTTGTACTTCGCCACGCGGTCGCTGCGGCACAGCGAACCGGTCTTGATCTGGGTCGCCGTGGTGGCTACGGCGATATCGGCGATCGTGGTGTCCTCGGTCTCGCCGGAACGATGCGAGATCACCGCCGAATACTTCGCCGCATCCGCCATCGCGATCGCTTCCAGCGTCTCGGACAGCGTACCGATCTGGTTCACCTTGATCAGGATCGAGTTGGCGATCTTCTTCTCGATGCCCTCGCGGAAGATGGCCGGATTGGTCACGAACAAGTCGTCGCCAACCACCTGGATGCGATCGCCGATCGCGTCGGTGAGCAGCTTCCAGCCGTCCCAGTCGCCTTCGGCCATGCCGTCCTCGATGCTGATGATCGGATACTGCTTCGCCCAGCTGGCCAGCAGGTCGACGAACTCGACCGAACTGTACTGCTTGCCTTCGCCGGCCAGGTCGTACTTGCCGTTCTTGTAGAACTCCGAGCTGGCCGCATCCAGGCCGAGCAGGATCTCGCCGCCGATCTTGTAGCCGGTCTTGTTGATCGCCTCGAGAATGGTGTCGAGCGCTTCGATATTGGAGCGAAGGTTGGGCGCGAAGCCGCCTTCGTCTCCCACCGAGGTGCTCAGGCCACGGCCTTTGAGTACGCTTTTCAGCGCGTGGAAGATTTCGGCACCGGCGCGAAGCGCCTCGGAAAAGCTCGGCATGCCCACTGGCAGCACCATGAATTCCTGCACGTCGATATTGTTGTCGGCGTGTTCGCCGCCGTTGATGATGTTCATCATCGGCACCGGCAAAGCGCCCGGCTTGCCATTCGACAGGTACTGCCACAGCGGCTCGCCACGCGAGGCAGCGACGGCGTGAGCCGCCGCCATCGAGACACCGAGCAGCGCGTTCGCACCCAGCTTGCCCTTGTTCGGCGTGCCGTCCAGCGCGATGAGCCTGGCGTCCAGACCTTTCTGGTCGGCCGCGTCGAAACCCTTCAACGCGTCGGCAATCGTGGTATTGACGTTCACCACCGCGTTCTTCACACCCTTGCCGCCATAGCGCGACTTGTCACCGTCACGCAGCTCGACCGCCTCGCGCGAACCGGTGGAGGCGCCGCTGGGCACCGCGGCCCTGCCGAAGCCGCCATCGGCCAGGCTGACTTCGGCTTCCAGGGTGGGATTGCCGCGCGAATCGAGGATTTCACGGGCGTGGATGCGGGTGATCGATGTGGTCATGGTCGTCCGTCAGTCGAGTGTTGTCGTTCTTGTAGGAGCCCGCTGGCGGGCAATGCTTTTGTCTTGATGGTTGGTTGGATAGGGAGATTCAGGGCAGGAGCATCGCCCGCAAGCGGGCTCCTACAGCGGCAGATCCTGTTCGAGGAAGCCATGGCGCTTGGTCACGACGTCCAGCTCCATCAGCGTTTCCAGCAGCGCTTCCATCTTGTCCAGCGGCCACGCGTTCGGGCCGTCGGAAAGCGCCTTGCTCGGATCCGGATGCGTCTCGGCGAACAGGCCGGCCACGCCGACCGCGACCGCCGCCCGTGCCAATACCGGCACGAACTCGCGCTGCCCACCCGAAGTGGCGCCCTGGCCGCCCGGCAGCTGCACCGAATGGGTGGCGTCGAACACCACCGGGCAATTCGTATCGCGCATCACGCTGAGCGAGCGCATGTCCGAAACGAGATTGTTATAGCCGAAACTCGCGCCGCGTTCGCACACCATGATGTCGTCGTTGCCGACGGCCCTGGCCTTGGCGACCACGTGCTTCATGTCCCAGGGCGCCAGGAACTGGCCCTTCTTGATGTTCACCGGCTTGCCGGCGCGCGCGACCTTCTGGATGAAATCGGTCTGCCGGCACAGGAACGCCGGCGTCTGCAGCACGTCGATCACAGACGCCACCTCGTCCATCGGCGTGTATTCGTGCACGTCGGTGAGCAGCGGCACGCCGACCTGGCGCTTCACTTCGGCGAGGATGCGCAGCCCCTCCTCCATCCCCGGCCCGCGGAAGCTGTCGCCCGACGAGCGGTTCGCCTTGTCGAAGCTGGACTTGAAGATGAAGTGGATGCCGAGCCGATCGGTGATTTCCTTCAACGTGCCGGCAGTGTCGACCTGCAGCTGCTGCGACTCGACCACGCAGGGGCCGGCAATCAGGAACAGCGGCTGGTTCAGCCCGATCTCGAATCCACAGAGTTTCATGCAACCGACTCCGCGGCGGCGAGCCGCTGGCCATCGCGCACGGCCTTGTATTCGCGCGCCGCACGGATGAAGCCGCTGAACAGCGGATGCCCGTCGCGCGGCGTCGAGGTGAACTCCGGATGGGCCTGGCAGGCGAGGAACCACGGGTGCTTTTGCTGCGGCAGCTCGATCATTTCCACCAGCAGGTCGTCCATCGACTTGCCGGAGATCACCAGGCCCAGATCCTCGAACGACTGCCGGTAGCGGTTGTTGAATTCGTAGCGATGGCGATGACGCTCGCGCACCACGTCCTGGCCGTACAGCTCGCGCGCCAGCGTGCCGGCTTTCAGGCGGCATTCCTGCGCGCCCAGGCGCATGGTGCCGCCCATGTCCGAGCGATCGCTGCGCTGTTCGATCTCGCCGCTGGCGGTGGTCCATTCGGTGATCAGGCCGATCACCGGATCCGGCGTGTTGCGGTCGTTCTCGCTGGAGTCGGCGTCGGCCAGACCGGCGATGTGGCGGGCGAAGTCGATCACGGCCGCGTGCATGCCGTAGCAGATGCCGAAATACGGCACCCCGTGTTCACGCGCATATTTGGCGGCCAGAATCTTTCCTTCGAAACCGCGCTTGCCGAAACCGCCCGGCACCAGGATCGCGTCGACCTGCCCCAATACATTGGCGGCGCCGTCGGCCTCGACCTGTTCGGAATCGATCCAGTTGAGATTGACCCGCGCCTGCTGCTTGATGCCGCCGTGGCGCAGCGCCTCGGCCAGCGACTTGTAGGCATCCTTGTGCTCGACGTACTTGCCGACGATGGCCACGTTGACCTCGTCCTTCGGATGTTCCATCGCCTCGACCGTGCGCACCCAGCTGGACAGGTCGGCCGGACCGGCGTCGAGACCGAGGCGCTTGACCACGATCTCATCCAGCCCCTGCTGGTGCAGCCACAACGGCTGCTTGTAGATGACGTCGACATCGACGGCACTGATCACCGCCTGCTCCGGCACGTTGGTGAACAGCGCGATCTTGCGCCGCTCGCCCTCGGGCAGAGCCTGCTCGCAGCGGCACAGAAGAATGTCCGGCTGAATACCGATCGAGCGAAGTTCCTTCACCGAGTGCTGGGTCGGCTTGGTCTTCAGTTCGCCGGCGGCCTTGATGAACGGCACCAGGGTCAGGTGCATGAACACCACCTTCTCTGGGCCGTGCTCGATGCGCAGCTGACGGATCGCCTCCAGGAACGGCAGCGATTCGATATCGCCGACGGTACCGCCGATCTCCACCAGCGCCACGTCGAAGCCGCGGGTGGCCTCGTGGATGCAGTGCTTGATCTCGTCGGTGATGTGCGGGATCACCTGCACCGTCGCACCCAGGTAATCGCCGCGGCGTTCCTTGCGGATCACGCTTTCGTAGATCTTGCCGGTGGTGATCGAGTTCTTGCCGGTCAGGCGGGTATGGACGAAGCGTTCGTAATGTCCGAGGTCGAGGTCGGTCTCCGCGCCGTCGTCGGTCACATAGACCTCGCCGTGCTGGAAGGGACTCATCGTGCCCGGATCCACATTGATATAGGGATCGAGCTTCATCATGGTGACAGAGAGCCCGCGCGCTTCGAGAATGGAAGCGAGCGACGCCGCAGCAATGCCCTTGCCAAGCGAGGACACCACACCGCCGGTGACGAAAATCAGGGGGGTCATGGAAAGCAGCCGTGCTGGAAATTAGGCATTTTAGCTGCAGAAGCGTCCCGCTGCGAGATGGCAACGGAGAATTCTCTGGTTTTGGTTCATTTCCGATGTTGCCGCGATGGATGAAACGGCGGCGGGGCGCCTGATAGCATGCCTGAATGAACAACCCCATCCCCGCCCGTCTCGCTGCCCTGCGCGCAGCCATGCAGCTGCATGGCGTCGCCGCCGTCATGGTCCCCAGTGCCGATCCGCACCTGTCCGAATACCTTCCCGAGCACTGGCAGGCACGGGCCTGGCTGTCCGGCTTCACCGGCTCGGCCGGCACTTTGATCGTCAGCCGCGAGCACGCCGGGCTGTGGACCGATTCGCGCTATTTCTCGCAGGCCGAGCAGCAGCTGGCCGGCAGCGGCGTCACCTTGATGAAGCAGCGCGTCGCGCATGCGGCCGAGCATCTGGAATGGCTGCTGCAGCACCTGCACGAAGGCGACGTGCTGGCCGTGGCCGGCGACAGCCTGGCGCTGACCACCCAGCGGCAGATCGAGCGCAGACTCGCCGAGACCGGCGCCAGCCTGCGTACCGATCTCGACTTGCCCGGCGCCGTCTGGGCTGACCGTCCCGCGCTGCCGCAGGCCCCGGTGGTCGCCCACGATCCCGCCTATGCCGGCGTCTCGCGCGCCGACAAGTTCGCCCGCCTGCGCAAGGCGATGCACAAGCTCGGCGCCACTCATCATCTGCTGTCCAGCCTCGACGACATTGCCTGGCTGACCAACTTGCGCGGCAGCGATGTCGAGTGCAATCCGGTATTTCTCGCCCATCTGCTGGTGCAGGCGGACGGTCGCGCCATCTTGTTCGTCAACCGGGCCAAGCTCAGCGACGCACTGGTCGCGTCGCTGGCCACCGACGGCATCGGCATCGCCGACTACGCCTCGGTCACCTCGACCCTGCACGAACTCGGCGCCGCCGACCGCCTGCTGCTGGACAGCGGGCGGGTGGTCAGCGCTATCGCCGCGGCGATCGCTCCGGCAGTCCACCGGATAGAGGCGGCCAACCCGAGTACCGCGTTCAAGGCGATCAAGAACGCGGCCGAGCTTGCTCATATCCGCGAGGTGATGCGCCGCGACGGCGCCGCACTGGTGCGCGGATTCCGCCGGCTGGAACAGCGTCTCGCCGCCGGCATGACGTTGACGGAACTGGATGTCGATACCTTGCTGTACGAGGAACGCTCGGCCCAGCCCGGCTACGTCGGCGAGAGTTTCGCCACCATCGCCGGCTACCAGGCGAACGGCGCGCTGCCGCATTACCGCGCCACGCCGGAATCCCACAGCGCCTTGCAGGCCAGGGGACTGCTGCTGATCGATTCGGGCGGCCAGTATCAGGGCGGTACCACCGACATCACCCGCGTGCTGGCGCTGGGCGAGACCACGTCGGAGCAGCGCCGCGACGCGACGCTGGTGATGAAAGGCATGATCGCGCTGTCCCGCGCTCGCTTTCCCAAAGGGGCCAGCGGTCCGCAACTGGATGCGCTGGCGCGCGCGCCGCTATGGGCTTCGGGCATGGATTACGGCCACGGCACCGGACATGGCGTGGGCTATTTCCTCAATGTGCACGAAGGCCCGCACGGCATCCGGCCGCCGGTCGCCGGGGGTGCCCTGGTGGCGCTGGAGCCGGGCATGATCAGCTCGATCGAGCCGGGCCTGTACAAACCCGGCCGGCATGGCATCCGCCACGAGAACCTGGCGGTGGTGGTCGAGGCCGAGCAGACCGAGTTCGGGGAGTTCCATGCGTTCGAGACCCTCACGTTGTGTCCGTTCGATCGCCGCGCGCTGGAGCCCAGCCTGCTCAATCCGGAAGAGCGTGCCTGGCTCGACGACTACCACGCCGGCGTGCGCGCCGCGCTCAGCCCGTTGCTTGAAGATGCCGACCTGGAATGGCTGAACCGCCACTGCGCACCGCTCTGAGCGAAGGCTCCCGCAGCCGCGGAAATTACAGGTGCGCCTGATCAGTTGCGCCTGGGTGGCACCAGTCTCAGCCTGGCCGGAGCCAACGGCTGGTTCGGGCACAAGAGATGCTGGATCTCGTTGGCCTTGAGCGGGTACGAGTACAGATAGCCCTGCCCTTCGACGCAACCGGCGCGCAGCAGGAACTCGTGCTGCGCCTCGGTTTCGATGCCCTCGGCAATCGTGATCAGGCCCAGGCTCTTCGACATCGCCAGCATCGCCTCGGTGATGGCGGCGTCGTTCGCATTGCCCGGCAGGCCGGTGACAAAGGAACGGTCGATCTTCAGATAGGCCACCGCCGGCAGCTTGAGGTAGGACATCGAGGAGTAGCCGGTACCGAAATCGTCGATCGCCACGTCGATGCCCAGCGTGTGCAGGGTCCGCATGGTGCGTTCGGTGTCGTCGCCAAGCCGCAGCATGGCGCTTTCGGTGATCTCCAGCAGCAGGCGTTGCGCGGACAACTGGCGGGACTGCAGGGCCCGACTGACGCCTTCGACGAAAGCCGGGTGGCTGAACCAGCGCGCCGAAACGTTGACCGCCACCCGGATCGGCGGTACCCCGGCCAGATTCCACGCCTCGATCTGCGCGCAGGTCGCCTGCATCACCCACTCGTCGATGCGCCGGATCAGGCCCAGACTTTCCGCCACCGGAATGAACTCCCCCGGCAACACCTCGCCGCGCTCGGGATGCTGCCAGCGCAACAGCGCCTCCACTGCCACGATGCGTCCGGAGCGCAGCTCGACGCTGGGCTGGAACACCAACTGGAACTCGTTGCGCGCCAGAGCCTGGCGCAGCTCGGTCGCCAGTTGCATGCGCCGGCGGGTATCGGCATGCATGATCGGCGTGTAGAAGCGGAACGTGTTGCGCTCCTCGGTTTTCGCCGTATACATGGCCGCATCGGCGTTCGCGATCAGCGCTGCGGCGCTGTCGCCGTCCAGCGGATAGCCGGCCACGCCGATGCTGGCGCTGAGCACAATCTCGTAGTCGTCCACCAGTACCGGGTCGGCAAGTGCGGTCAGCAGGCGGCTGACGATCATCCTGGCGTCCTCGCGCAGGCCCAGACGCGGGATCAACACGGTGAATTCGTCGCCACCGATGCGTCCGGCCACGTCGCCATCGGACAGCTGGCGGCGAATGCGTTCGCCCACCTTGACCAGCAGGCGATCGCCGATCGCGTGGCTGTAGCTGTCGTTGACGATCTTGAACGCGTCCAGGTCGATGAACAGCACCACCGCCGCCAGCCGTTCGCGCTCGGCCACCGCGATGGCTTCGCTGCAGCACCGCTCGAACTCGGCCCGGTTGACCAGCCCGGTCAGCGGATCGTGCCGCGCCAGATGCTCCAGCCGGCGCTGGTTGGCTTTCGCTTCATGCACGTCGGTGAATACCGCGACGTAATAGAGCACCTGGTTGTCCGCATTGCGGATCGTGCTGATGCTCAGGTGTTCGGGGTAGCTGCTGCCGTCGTTGCGGGTGGTCTGCACCTCGCCGAGCCAATTGTGACCGGCGGCCACGCCTTCCCAGATCGACTGCGGCAAAGGCTTGCCGTCGGGCATGCGGCGATTGTCGTCCAGGCGCTTGCCCAGCAGCGACTGGCTGGTGAAACCGGTGAGGTCGACGTGGGCGGCATTGGTCGAAATCACGCGGCGATCGGCATCGGCGATGATCACGCCCTCGGCGATGCTTGCCAGCGCCTCGGCCGCCACGCGGCGCTCCTGTTCCATCGCCAGCCGCTCGGAAATATCGCGAATGATCGCCTGGCGCACCGGCCGGCTGCCCCAATTGGCAAGACTGCTCTGGGTCTCGATCGGCCGTTTGCTGCCATCGGCGCCCAGCAACGCGTTGGTGGCGGCCCGCCCGGCCTGCTGTCCGGAAAGCGATTGCGCGAACAGGTGCACGAAACGGTCGCCGATTAGTTCATCCGCCGGCCGCCCCGTCCATACCGATGCCGTCTGGTTGACATCCAGGATCCGTCCGCTGGTTTCATCGACCATGACGATCGCATCGGCAGCACTGTCGAACAGCAGGCGATAGCGTTCCTCGGTGCCGCGCACGCTGGCAAGAATCCGGCGCGCCATGCCCAGCCACAACAAGGCGGCGAAGGCGGCCGCCGCCAGTACGCAACCGAAAAGCACTTGACCGATCCAGGCGGCGCCGTCGGCTACCGCCCGTGAAAACAATTTGCTGCGCGGTTCGATATAGCTGTTGATGGCGCCGATGCGCTCACGCTGCAGGGCGATCTCCGCGTCGCTGATTTTGCCTGTGGCGTAGCCGGCCTCCAGCGAGGAGGCTATGACATCGAGTTCCGCGATGGAACTGTCGGTGGAGCGCCAGGCCTGCAAGGCATCGCGCATATAGGGCGCGTCCGCGAAATGACGCAGGATGAAGATCACGCCGGGGATCGCCACCGTGACCGTCTTGCTCCGCCGCAGGGCGCCCACCACCGCGTCGTAATCGTAATTCGCCAAGGCAGTCTGATCACGCGCCCAACGGTCAGCCATCAGGACGCCGTAGTTAAGCCTGTAGTTGGCCAGGTCGGCGACATTGCCCTTGCCGGCATAGGCATCCAGAGCGATCACGCTCTGCTTCTGTGCCTTGGACCAGATGCTCTCGCCGTTGAGAAACCCGGCGAGAGCGATTTGAACCTGCAATGCTCCCCAAGTCAGTGCCAGGATCAGCCCGACCATCCCCACCAGCGCATATGCCAGAGGCATCAAGCGCCGGGACAACGGCCGTTGCAAAGTGATCGTGGAAGTGCGCATTGCGTCCCTTGTTTCGCGATGGGCGAATCAACGTCTGGGCATTGCATTAAACGCGCAACCAGTTACCTCAGGCGGCTGCGCTGTTCAGCACCTCCGGCAAACGGTGCGGCTCGACGCAGCGATCAGCAAGAATCCGCATGCTGGCATAGCTGCGCTTTATGCACTCACCGATATGTGCCACTTCATCGGCTGCAGGTTCCATACCCATTATTGTACAGACTATCTCCAAAGCCTCCCACGGATGTGTGTCATCGTACGCAGCGTGAAGCTGAAGCCAGCGCAGGGTTCCCACCCGGGTCTTGAGCGGGAAACTTTCCGCGTAGCTCTTGCTCTCGAACAACAGTTGCGACCATTCGCCGGTCGCCCCCTCGACCGCGTAATTGGTAGCGGCGATGCTTGCGGCAAGTGTGTCGCGGCCGCTGACATCTTCGCACCAGTTCGCCAGCACCTCGGTGCCGTGCGGGGAAACCCCCTCCAGCAATTCTTCGCGAGGAACCCCCGCCCCCTCTGCCCAGTTGAGCCAGTACTCCGCATGATTCTGCTCCACACGAATGTTGCGCACCAGCCAGCGACGCGCAAGGTTGTCGCCGGGGCTGCGGCCGAAGCGTGTTTTCAGCAGGCTCTTGGCCATATATGCAGGAAAGCGCTCGATCACCGGCCATATCCCCACCATGAAATTGGCGGTACCAAACCTGCCGAGTGTCCCGTCACTCATCTTCCCCCATAGAGGATGCGTGACCACGCTCCGCTTGGTGCTTTCGCAATCGGCGACCATGTCCTGCGCCCATTGTGGGTAGCTGGTCAGTTCGGTCAGCGGACCGGTGCGTTCGAAATGGGTGTTCATAGCTTTCTCCTCAGAGTTGCACAGTTGGTTGGTGTTTCAATTTGCCGGCCCAGGAGAAGCCTGAGCCGGCCCTACTCCGGCATCGCCGTGATGCCGAAAACCCTGAACTGCCGCCCGCCGACACGTCGCCTGCCACCCCTGCGCGTGCTGTGTGGACGATCCCGGTGGGCTTCACCGCGCTCGCCATGGTTGGCCAAACCTCTGTTCGTTTCCGATGCAGCGTACCCCCGCCACGGCAACCGGACGAACGGCCGACCCAGGTTCCCTGGTCCGGCCTGCAGCCCGTTGTCGGCCACCGTGCGCATCGGTCGCTCCGCCTCGCTCACGGCAAAGCCCGGCAGCACATCGCCGCGCGTGCCGAGGCAGGCAATATCCGGTGCAAGCATGCGGCGCTGGAATACGTCGAACGCATCCTCGGCGACGGAACGCCAGACAGACTCACCCGGTTCCTGCAGGTCGAACGAAAGGATGGCGAAGTCGGAGTGTCTTCGAGGATGACCTACGCTTCGCGCAGGGACCACGATTGCATCAACGAACCGGCGATCGTCGACTCCGCCTCACCGCCTTGTTGGGCAAGAAGTCGTGCCGTTCGACGGCGAGCCGATGTTCTTGGCGGCTTCAAGACACTCGTCGCGTTGTAGTGCGGGCCTCATCCCGACATCGACGGCTCATCGCCCGGGCGCAACAAGTGCCAGCCAGGCCGGCACCGCGGATCGTGACCATCCTTGGTCCCAGCGCCTGGCGGATGTCCAGGATCACCTCGTCTTGTGGCCGGCGGCCATATCGGCCAGCCTGGCTATGGTGTTCATGTTGCGTGCCGTGCCCGATTTCGCAACCGGAATCTTCAACCGCGAGTCGGCCATGCCGTCGCCGTAGTGCACGTAGATCTCGCGCCGGCCCAGTGCAAGCCGTTCATGCTTCGCACCGCTGACATCGTGCAGAGCCGTCGCCGGCGGCGGCGTGTCCAGGAAAATCGCCACCGTGCGGTTGGCCGGCGCTTCGGCAAACGGGTTGGCCGCCAGCACCGCGGCCATTTCGGCCGCGCTGCGCACCAGCACGCCGACCGGTTTTCCGGCGTAATCCTGCAGCCGCCGCTCGATCTCCCGCTTCACCGCCTTCTCGGCGAGCTTGCTGGAAAACACCACGTTGCCGCTGGCGATGTAGGTGTGCACGGCTTCGAAGCCGGCCGCCTCGCACATCGCCTTGAGTTCACTCATCGGCAGCTTCCCGGTGCCGCCCACGTTGACGGCGCGCAACAGCGCCACATAGCTGGTCATCGCACACTCCTCGCACAGTCATGCGCAGCTGCTGCAGGTGCGCCGCCGCTCCGCCGTCATCCCGCCATGGCGTCGAGCGTTGAAGCACTTCGCGTTCGCGATGACGGATACCCCGCTTCGCGCCCCAACGGAGTTTCTCATGCAAGCATCGACTGCAGCAAAGTGCGTCGCCGCCCTCCTGATGGGGGTGCTAACGGCACTGCCCAGGCATGTGGCCGCCCAGTCCCTGCGCGAGCGGCTCGCTCAGGGTCGCGCCGCCGCAAGCCATGCCACGGCGTTGCCGGAAGGCGCGCGAGTCGAACGCGACATCGCCTACAGGCCCGATCCGGCACAGCGCATGGACGTCTATCTGCCGCCGCATGCCGAGCATGCCCCGGTCATCTTCATGGTCCACGGTGGCGGCTGGATGTTTGGGGACAAGGATTCGAGCGGTGTGGTCGACAACAAGGCAGCGCACTGGCTGCCGGCCGGCTACATCGTGATGTCGATCGACTACCGCCTGTCGCCATCGGCCAATCCGCTCGAACAGGCCGACGACGTCGCCAGGGCGCTGGCCTTTGCCCAGAGCAAGGCCAGCCGCTGGGGCGCGGACCCGGCCCGGTTCGTACTGATCGGGCATTCCGCCGGTGCCCATCTGGTGTCGCTGCTGAGCGCCGATCCCGGCATCGCGACCCATCAGGGGGCCCGGCCGTGGCTGGGGACGGTGTCGCTGGACAGCGCCGCGTACGACGTCGTCGAGCTCATGCAGTCGCATCACCTGCGTCTCTACGACCGCGTGTTCCATGCCGATCGGGATCTGTGGCGCGCAGCCTCGCCGACCCTGCGCTTGAAGCGCGCTTCGATACCGATGCTGCTGGTCTGCTCGAGCCGGCGCAGCGATTCCTGTCCCCAGACCGATGCATTCGCCGCCAAGGCCATCGCGCTGGGTGGCCGGGCCACTGTCCTGCCGGTCGACAAGACGCATAGGGAAATCAACCAGCAGCTAGGCACACCCGGCGGCTACACCGATGCCGTCGATTCGTTTCTGCGCACGATCGGGTTGAAATAGCTGCGAGATGCCTAATCAGGAAGCGCAGGTGCAGCAGAGCAGGCGCTGCCCCTGCTAGTGTTGCCTGATTCGCGCGGTGCCCGACGGACCATTCGTGGCACCCGAGGCTCGTTGCCCGACGCCCCGGCAAGGTGGCTGCAGCGGGTACCTCTGCGGGTACATCTGAAAGGGGAAACCGATGCTGGCACGCGTCACGAAAAACCTGCTCCGACTGACCCACGCCGACAGTGTGGCTCGCCTGCTGCCGACGGCGACGCTGATCGCGCTGTGCCTGGCCGCAGCCGCACAGGCACGCACGCCCGACGAAGCGCGCTGGCAACATGAAGCGCAGGCGGTCACCATCACCCGCGACGACTGGGGCATCGCGCACGTGCACGGCAAGACCGACGCCGATGCAGTGTTCGGCATGGCGTATGCACAGGCCGAGGACGACTTCAACCGCGTCGAGACGAACTACCTCGATTCGATGGGCCGGCTCGCCGAGACGGAAGGCGAACCGGCGATCTGGCAGGATCTGCGGCAGAAACTGTTCATCGATCCGGTCGTACTGAAGTCGCTCTACGCGAAAAGTCCGGCCTGGCTGCAGGCGCTGATGACCAGTTGGGCCGATGGCCTGAACTACTACCTCGCCAAGCATCCCGACGTGCATCCGCGGGTCATCACGCATTTCGAACCGTGGATGGCGCTGAGTTTTTCCGAAGGCAGCATCGGTGGCGATATCGAACGCGTTTCGCTGGATCGGCTCGAAGCGTTCTACGGCCACGATCGCCGGGCGCTCGCCCGCGTCGAGCCGCCGTCGAGCTGGCAGGAGCCGACCGGATCGAACGGCATCGCGATCGCGCCGAAGCTGACCGCCGACGGCCACGCCCTGCTGCTTATCAATCCGCACACGTCGTTCTTTTTCCGCTCGGAACTGCAGATGACCAGCGACGCCGGGCTCGACGCCTACGGTGCGGTTACCTGGGGCCAGTTCTTCATCTACCAGGGCTTCAACCACCATATCGGCTGGATGCACACCTCCACCGGCCTCGATGCCGTCGACGAGTTCGCCGAGACGATCGTGCACAAGGACGGCAAGCTGTTCTATCGCTACGGCAAAGAGCTGCGGCCGGTCGCCACGCGTACCGTCAACGTGTCGTATCGCGCGAAGGACGGCTCGATGGCCTTGCGCAGCTTCACCGTCTATGCCACGCACCACGGCCCGATCGTGCGCGAGAAAGACGGCAAGTGGATCGCGATGGCGCTGATGAACAAGCCGATGGAAGCGCTTGAGCAGAGCTGGCTGCGCACCAAGGCCAGCGATTACGCCAGCTACATGAAGGTCGCCGAGCTGAAGGCGAACTCGTCGAACAACACCTTGTTCGCCGACGACAAGGGCGAGATCGCCTATCTGCATCCGCAGTTCATCCCGAAACGCGACGACCGCTTCGATTACACCAAGCCCGTCGACGGCAGCGACCCGGCTACCGACTGGCAGGGCCTGCTGCCGCTGGACAAGGGCCCGCACCTGCTCAACCCGCCGAACGGCTGGGTCATGAACACCAACGACTGGCCGTATTCCGCCGCCGGCCCGTACAGCCCGAAGCGGGCGGACTACCCGCGCTACATGGACACCTTCGGCGAGAATCCTCGCGGCATCCACGCCACCCGCCTGCTCACCGGCGCGCGCGATGTCAGCATGGCTTCGCTGATCACCATGGCGTTCGATTCGTACCTGCCGGCATTCGCGCGGCAACTGCCGATCCTGATCGCCGACTACGACGCACTGCCCGCCGACGATCCGCTCAGGCCCAGGCTGAAAGGCCAGATCGCGATGCTGCGCGACTGGGACTATCGCTGGGGCATCGCCTCGATGCCGACTTCGCTCGCCGTCTTCTGGGGCGACACGTTGTGGGACGAGGTCGACAAGGCCGATACCGCCGAAGGCCTGTCGATCTACGACGTCATGGCCGAGAAAGCCGGTGCGAAGGCACGCCTGGGTGCACTGGTCGAAGCCTCCGACCGGTTGACCAAGGACTTCGGCAGCTGGGGCGTGCCGTGGGGCGAAATCAATCGCTTCCAGCGCGTCAACGGCGCCATTGTGCAGCCGTTCGACGACGCCAAGCCCAGCATCCCGGTGCCGTTCACCTCGTCACGCTGGGGCTCGCTCGCGTCATTCGGTGCGCACCGCTGGCCGGGTACCAGGCGCTACTACGGCACCAGCGGCAACAGCTTCGTGGCCGTGGTCGAGTTCGGCGACAAGGTGCGCGCCCGCGCGATCACCGCCGGAGGCGAGAGCGGCCACCCGGAATCAAGTCACTTCAACGACGAGGCCGAACGCTACACCACCGGCAACCTGCGCACGGTCTACTTTTGGCCCGAACAGCTCAAGGGACATACCGAGCGGGTCTATCACCCGGGAGAGTGAGTCCAGGCATCACCCGCTCACGCCAAACAGCATGCCCACGCCGGTGGTGATCGCCATCGCCAGCGCGCCCCAGAACGTGATGCGCATGGCGCCGACGCCCATCTTCGCGCCACCGGCCCATGCCGCCACCGCGCCCAGCACGGCGAGAAACACCAGCGAGGTGATGAACACCAGTGGCAACAGCATGGCGGCTGGCGTCAGCGCCACTACCAGCAGCGGTAGTGCGGAGCCCACCGCGAAGCTCAGTGCGGATGCTCCGGCAGCCTGCAGCGGTTGTGCCTTGAATGCCTCGGTGATGCCGAGCTCGTCGCGCGCGTGGGCATCGAGCGCGTCATGCGCCATCAGTTGCTCGGCCACCTGCTTCGCCAGTGCCGGCTCGAGTCCCCGGCCCACGTAGATCGACGCCAGCTCCTTGTGCTCGCCTTCCACATCGGTCTGCAGTTCGTGGTGTTCACGTTCGAGTTCGGCGTGTTCGCTGTCGGCCTGCGAGTGCACCGACACGTACTCGCCGGCGGCCATCGACATCGACCCGGCCACCAGCCCGGCAATGCCTGCGATCAGGATGTTCTGCCCGCTGGCATGCGCAGCCGCCACGCCCAGCACCAGGCTGGCGGTGGAGACGATGCCGTCGTTCGCGCCCAGCACGGATGCGCGCAACCAGCCCATGCGGCCAGTGCGATGTCTTTCGTAATGATGTCGTGGCACGTGGGCGATCCCTGTGAAAGTCAGGACGTCGGGATGGAACGGGAACCGTGTGTCGTGTCGCGTTCAGAGCATCCGCTTCAGCGCGTTGTCACGGCGGCCGAAGTGATGCCACAACGCAGCCAGAATATGCAGCCCGATCACGTAGTAGAAGATCGTACCGATGTCGCCGTGGATATCCTCCAGCCGATGCGACAGCACCCGATCCGGCACGCTGACGAACGAAGGCAGCAAGGTCAGGCCGAACAGGGTTACCGCCTTGCCTTTGAGCTGCAGCGTGATGATGCCGAGGATAGGCTGGATCAGCAGGAACAGGTACAGCGCCACGTGCGTGATATTGCCCAGCAGCTCGGTCCAGCGTGACGGCGGCGGCGCAATCGGCGGGCGTCCGTTGCGCAGTCGCAGCAGCAGACGCGGCAGTATCAGCAGCAGCACCGCCAGCCCGGCGGTGTAGTGCGCAGCCAATACGTTGGCTCGTGTGGCACTGCCCTTGGGAAACAGCTCGAACAGGTTGATGAAGAGATAAGCCAGCACCATCAGCGCAAATATCGTCCAGTGCATCCGGCGGACGGAAGCTGCGTAGTGGGACGTGGGTTCGATCGACGCCATGAAACATCTCCTGCAGGCGGGAATCATCAAGAATCGAGGATAGGCGTGGCAGATCGTGCGATGCCTGCCAGGGTCACAGCGTGCATTGTGTACGGCTCGGCAGACCGAATGCGGAATGCTTCTCGTCCTAATGACTTGCTGGCGTACGCCTGTGATGCACGATGGCACGGCATCCCGGATATCGCTTGGCGATGCCGGGACGACGGACAACATCGGGACGTCGCTAAATCGATGCCGCGTTACGACCTACGGCAGCCAATACGGCATGGCGTTCGTCGGCGCCTGCCCAGACCCGGCGTAGTAAGCAATCACCAGCAGCGGTTTGCGTTGTGGTGGCCAGATAATTGCGATGTCGTTGGTCTCGCGCTGGGCGCCGCTGCCGGTTTTGTGGCCACGGCCAGCAGCTTGAACGTGCCGCACCTCAGGAAGCGCTCATCGGCGCGATGCACGATGCGGCGCCCGTTGCCGATATCGAGCACGGCCACGCCCAGCCGCCCCCGTGCCGGCGTTCCAATGCCGTCAGCCTCACCTGCGCAGCATTGGAACGCCGGCAGCGGGGGAAAACGTGGGCCGAAGGGCGAGTGCCGAGGTGCCGATCAGGGCGCCTTTGAGCAGGTCTCGACGGTTCATGGGATCACCTTTCGGCAAGCGGCGGAGAGTGGGCGCAATGTGCGCTCACCCTACCCGCCAGCAGGAACTTTTCGTGGCAGGCGATGAGGCAATCCCCGGGCAGCCGCGTCAAGCGCCGGGATCAGTCCCGACCGGGAATCTTCAACCCGCGCTGCACCGCCGGACGGGCCAGCCCGCGCTCGAGCCAGGCGACGACGTTGCGGAAACTGTCGTACGCCACGATGTCGCGCGCTTCGTAGAAGGTAATGAGGTTGTTGACCCAGCCGAGCGTGGCGATGTCGGCGATCGAGTAGTCGTCGCCCATGATCCAGTCGCCGCCATCCAGCCGGGTATCCAGCACGCCGAGCAATCGCTTCGATTCGGCGACATAACGCTCCAGCGGGCGCCTGTCCGCGTACTCCTTGCCGGCGAATTTGTTGAAGAAGCCGACCTGGCCGAACATCGGGCCGATCGACGCCATCTGGAAGAACACCCACTGGATGGTTTCCCAGCGCTGCGCCGGATCGGCCGAAAGGAACTTGCCCGACTTATCCGCCAGGTACATCAGGATCGCGCCCGATTCGAACAGGCCGAGCGGCTGGCCTCCCGGGCCGTCCGGATCGATGATCGCGGGAATCTTGCCGTTCGGATTGAGCGACAGGAACTCCGGCGTATGACTCTCGTTCTTCATGATGTCGACAAGATGCGGCTCATACGCAAGCCCCGTCTCCTCCAGCATGATCGATGCCTTCACTCCATTCGGCGTGTTGAGCGAATAGAGCTGGATACGGTCCGGATGCTGCGCAGGCCAGCGCGTTGCGATCGGAAAGCTGGAAAGATCGGGCATGGGTCGCTCCTGATGACGAGATGGTGAGCGGATCAGATTGTGCTTGCGCGCAGCAAGATCAAGTGAAGCATTGCCGATCCGTTCGTTCTCCCGCTTTGCGGCGCCGCGACCGCCCGCAGCAACATGCTCATCCCAGCAGAAAACCCACAGCATCGACCATGAAGTGCGCCAGCATGTTGGCCCACAGATTGCGCCGCCACAGGTAGAGCAGCGTGAGCAGCGCGCCGGCCGCACCCGCGACCAGCAAGTGGTGCCAGCCCCAGTAGCCGAGATGCTCGAGCGTGAAGACGGCCCACGTGAATACACCCGCCACGCTGCGGCTGCCGGTCAGTTCCTGCACACGCTCGAGCGCATAGCCACGGAACAGAATCTCTTCGGAAACCGCAGCACGCACGACCGACAGGAATCTCAGCCAGAACGGTACCGCCGTCAGGGTCTGCAGCTGTTGTGTCTCGTCCCAGTGCAGCGCCGGAAACACGACGAGATAGATCACGGCCAGCACGGCGACCATCAGTACGCCGGTCGCCAGCGCCGCGAGAATGTCCCTGCCGCCCGGTTTCCGCAGCCCGATGGAAACCAGCGGGCGACGCTCGATCAGCAGCACATACAGCAGGATCGCCGCGACCAGGCCCCAGTAGACCAGCTCGTTGGCCGCCATGTGGCCGACGCTGGCCAGTGCGTGATCCCATGTGCCGAACGGCAGGCTGATACCGCCGAATGCCAGCAGCAATCCCGTGACATGGAGCAGCCACGGCTTCCTCTGCCGGGTCATCACCTGTGCAGTAGTCGACATGAACTCAACCTCGCTTCGTGTTCGATGCTTTCGCGGTTTTCTTCCGGACGACCAGGCGCGCATCGCGTGCCTCGTCGACCAGCCGGATGAACTGCTGGACCGCCTGCGTGGTCCGTTTTCTGTCGCCGGTGCTCATCAGTTCCAGAAACAGCCCATCGAACACGGCGCCCAGCAAGGTGACCATGGCCGGGGTCCGCTCCGTCTCGGGCAACGCCGTCGCGATCAGCTCAGACCAGCTCGATGCATTGCGCTGCAGATATTGCCCGTAGGCGGCGGGATTCTGCACGGCGAGGATCTGCAGCTCGTAGAGCAGCTTCAGGTAGGGATAGTTTTCGTCCGCGATGGCCCAGTCCCAGAACAGTTTCAACGGCCGCTCCGACTGCGCTGCTCGCCGCTCGATCATGCCGCCGAGAGACATCCGCAGACGCGTCTGCATACTGTCCAGCACTTCGGTCAGCAAGCCTTCCTTTGATTCGAAGTGATAGATGAGCAGGCGCGCACTGGTACCCAGCGCATCGGCGAGCGGCCTCAACGAGAGATCGGACAGGCCATGCTCCAACAGGTAGCCGACGAGCTCGTCGGTCAGGATTTCTTTTCGTGTCTGCATGTAACGAACGCTACATGTAACGTTCGTTACATGTCAATCGGTCCGGAGCGGATCGCGAATCTCCTACCTTGGTGTGATGCCATGCAACATCTCGACAAGCAGCTGATCGGCCGCATCCACCCGAACCAGTCCGAGGCGCGGGTATTCGAGATCACGGATGACGAACACCGTCACCGTCAGTGCCACCGCAAACACCATCACCTGCAGCCAGGGCACCCGCCCACCCTCCGCCATGCCATAACCGGCCAGCAGAGCCGACATCAGTGCGAGCAGAAAAAGCATCAGGTCGATCACGGCCGGCGGATGGTTGCGCGTGGCCGCCAGTCGCGTGGTGGTGATGTCGAACATCTCGTTGAGC
Source organism: Rhodanobacter terrae (assembly GCF_042657005.1). Taxonomy (NCBI): domain Bacteria; kingdom Pseudomonadati; phylum Pseudomonadota; class Gammaproteobacteria; order Lysobacterales; family Rhodanobacteraceae; genus Rhodanobacter; species Rhodanobacter terrae. The sequence continues at coordinate 254,807 of NZ_JBHSNG010000002.1, read as the reverse complement.
GCAGACGCCACCAGGCTCAACGCGGCATTGCTGCCCGAGGCCTGCGCCGCCGTGGTGGCCTGCGTCCATATCTGCTGCTGCGTGGCTGCGCTGTCGGCCCACGCCCTGGCCGAGGACGCGGAGCCGGGCATGGCCTGGTAGGTATCCAGCCGCTGCTGCATGTATTTGCGCATCGCCTCGCGCAGCGGTGCCTGCGCCGCTGCCGGCAACAGATCGATGCGCAGGTAGGCTGTGCCGATGGCATTGGCCTCCTGCGTAATCAACTCCCGCCGATGCTCGAACCGGCTTGCGGCGCCGGAAAACGAAAACGCCAGCAGCAGCCCCAGCAAGCCGAACACCGCTCCGCTCAACGTGTTGGCCTCGCCCTTGACGCCGTAGCGCCTGCCCAGCACAAAACCGGCCTGCACGCAGATCAGCAGGCCCAGCAGCAAGGCGATGGAGTACAGCCAGGGATCGATCAGGGGTTGGGACATGGTGGCCTGCGCCATGATGGCGACGTGGAACGGGTTGCGGGATCAAATCACATTTTTGAGCGGCAGGCGAAGATGGCGGGCAACGGCGCGCCGAGCCGATGACCGGAACTCGGTATCTCGGCGAAGAGCCGGAGAACCTAGCCACCGTCGGGCCGGTAGGTCCGCCCGTTCTTGAGCACGAACATGATTTTGCCGGTGTTGCGGATATCCCGCGTCGGATCGGCGGTCAGCACGACGAGGTCGGCGCGCTTGCCGGGCGCGAGCGTGCCGCGTTGCGCCGCCTGCCCCATCGCCGCTGCACTGACTTGCGTGGCGGCCTGGATCGCCTCGATCGGCGTGAAGCCACAATGTTCGACCAGCAACGCCATTTCCGCGTGCACCGATGGCAGCGCGTGCAACTCCGGCCCATGCGCATCGGCGGGCAGCCCCGAACTGTCCGTGCCTACGTCGATCAGCACGCCCTGCCGGTGTGCCAGCTTGGTGACGGCATAGCTCCACGGCACAATGCCGGCGCCCACGTTTTTGGAATGGTGTCGCGCTTCATCGGCAAACGGGAGCAGCGTGGCGTCGAGTATCGTGCCGTGCTGTTTCATCGCCTCGAACAGCGCCAGGATCCGCGGCGCGTCCGGCCGGATATGCGCGAAATCGCCCAGGGCGCGCCCGCGGTAATCATCCGGCACCTTAGGTGCCGCTTCCCACACCAGATACGGGCTGTGCGAAATGGTGTCCACGCCAGCGGCTACCGCATCGCCCGGCGTGGCCGGGAAAATCGTCGCATGCGTCCATACGCGCAGACCCTGGCGATGCGCTTCCGCGGTGATCTTCGCGACCAGGCTCGCGGACAGGTTGGCATACAGCTTGAGCGCGGTCGCACCAGAGCCCTTCGCTTCGGCGACGGCGAGCGGGATATCGGTCGTCGGCGTGATCGCCTGCATCCATGGCGCCTTCCCCAGCGGTTCGCCGGCGGAAGCTTCCTGGGCACGTACGTCTTCGGTGAAGAACGTCGGGCCGGCCATCAGCGCCACGTAGAAAATATCCGGCGATGCCAGGGCATCCGAATTCGCCTGCCCCGCGAGATAGGCAATCAGACGGTCGTCGCCGGCCATGTCTCGAATGGCGGTGACGCCGCCGCGCAACATGGCATGCAGATGGGGTAGGTAATGTGCGAAATCCGGCTCGGCACCGGTCAGATGCACGTGCGCGTCGATCAGGCCCGGAATGACATAGCGTCCGCGCAAGTTCTCCACCCGCGCGCCTTTCGGCACCGGAGAGCTTCTATCGGGGTAGATCCCGGCAATGCGTTCGCCGCGGATATCGAGGGTCATGTTTGCCTGCGCCGGAGCGCCGGTGCCGTCGATGATCGTGGCGTGGATCAGCAGCAGAGGCGGCCCGGCGGCAGGCAGCGGCGCGGCCAGCATCGACAACAGCAGCAGCGCGATGCACTGCATGAAGATACGCGTAGGCATTTAGTCTCTTTCCCCGGCAAATGGCACAAGTAAAAACGGCCGACGCCAGGCATCGGATTGCAGGCTCGCAAAAGGCACGAGGCATCGCACTCGAAAACGGCGATCGCCGTCAGGTGCGCTGTTCATTCGATCAGCGCGCAGCATATCGATTGAACTTGATGATTTTCGGGAACCCGCAAGCTCTGGCCCCTGCCTTGTCTTCGCCATGATGCCTCAACGGACCGATATCGCCGTAGATGCTGGTGACACGCAGCTCGTAGATGAGATGCCTCAGTCCACCGCTGCCCACAAACGCGGCCGTAGCAAACGGCACGCACGCCTCGACCGGTGCCACCGTGCCTGCTGCGCAGCGGCCAGCGAAGTCCAGCCGAACAACAGTGCAAACAGCCAGCGGGCACGGTTTCCATCCTTCGACATGTTCATCTCCCTGGCACGCACCGGAACGGTGGCACCTCAGCGTAATTCAGGGCGCACCTCCGAAGCGACTGCCCGGAGATCTGGCCGGATCAGCTGGCCGAGACCGTCGCTGTCGCCGCGGGCGCGTGGCTGGCAGCGACGCTGGCTGCGGGCGAGGTCAGCATGGCTCCAACTACCAGCACGCAGATCAGCAGGCAGGCACCGAACAGGCTTTGCAGCATCAGGGATTCGAATTTCATGGCAGTTCTCCTCGAGTGGGAAATGAAGCTTTCAAGAGTCGTATGGCAAGCGCCGTGCCAACGACTCCGAAGCCCGCAAAACCGCATTGCCAGGGGATTTCCTGCTTTCCACTCGAAGAAGGCCAGTTGTCCGCGGACAATCGCAAGCGTGTCCGGACAGAACTGGGGGCCGCCGCGTGCCTGCGCCATATTTCAGCTGCGAACAAACTTGCCGGCCATGACGCACGACCGGACCGCCCGGAGCCCTACCGCGCCGGTTTTTTTTCTCGGGGGTCGATTCTCCCGTCTCCCGGATTCAACGCCCGACGACCGCGTCGGCGCGTCCGGGAATCGACCGCAACGTCAGCTGGAGTGATCCAGGATGATCTTCCAGCCGTCGGGAGTCTTCTCCCACAGCAGCGAGAACACGCCGTCGTCCTTGCTGGTCTCGCCATGCGCGGTGCGGTCCAGATGGAAGCGCCCGGTCACCGCGGCGTAGCGCACCTCGCCGTCGGTGCCCGGCAACAGGCGAACGTCGAGGGCGGAGAACGTGAGCCGGCCCATCTGCTCCCGGCTGGCGTAATGCTTGCGGTAGCTGTCGAGAATCGCGCGGTAGCCCTTGCGCACGCTGGTGCCGACGAAGGTGGTGTCGGGCGCGTCCTTGTATCCGCGCATGTATTGCGCGACATCGCCCCGATTCCATGCCGACTGCTGCTGATCCATCACCTGGCGGATGGCGGCCGCGTCATCGGCTGTTGCCGGCATGGTCGAAGCGGCGCGGCCGGGGCCGGTCACCGCAAGCAGAAATCCGAGCAGAAGAGAAAACCGTCGTCCAGCCATTGCGTGCTCCGTCGTGAGGCGACCATTTCGTCGACCACGACACTGTATTAGCAATCTGCAAACACTGGATGCATCGCCGGATAACGTCGACGGGCGCAAGCTTTCGATTTCACCACCAACGGAGCACCGGATCATGTCAGTCAAAGCCATTCCCGCCGGTTATCACAGCATCACGCCGTCCGTCGTCGTCGACAACGCCGCCAAGGCGTTGAAGTTCTATCACGATGCGCTAGGCGCCAAGGAAACCTACCGCCTGCCCATCGGCGACAAGATCGGCCATGCCGAAATCCAGATCGGCGATTCGCGCCTGATGTTGTCGGACGAAATGCCGCAATGGGATGCGCTCGGCCCGAAGACCCGCGGCGGCGCGACCGGCAGCTTCATGATCTACGTTCCCGACGTAGACGCCGCCATCGATCGCGCCGTGAAAGCGGGTGCCAAACTCGTGCAGCCGGCCGAAAACCAGTTCTGGGGCGATCGCGTAGGCACCGTCGTCGACCCGTTCGGCCACAAATGGATGCTGGGCACGCACGTCGAGGACGTCAGCGAAGAGGAAATGAAACGGCGCGGAACCGAGTGGGCCAAGTCGCAGAAGATACACTGAGTCGTCTCGCCTTCGTCCGCGCGCGGCGTGGACCGGACTTGAGCGTCAAGGCCCCGGGCGGTGGCGTCACCGCTCCGGGCCTTGAGTGCATCCGGGTCTGATGCACCGCCACGGCCGCCGCGAGGTGGCCGGCGGGTCTGCCATGAACGGCAAAACGCAACCTTGTAGTTGCATTTCGACCGGTCATGGCACATGCTCATAGGCAACCAGGAGGTAGCGTATGAGCGATCGCATCGAAAAACGCATTCAACTGAATGCGCCGGTCTCGCGTGTATGGCGCGCACTGACCGACTACCGCGAATTCGGCGCGTGGTTCTGCGTCAAGCTTGCCGGGCCATTCGTGCGCGGCGGGGAAGCCGTCGGCCAGATCACGTATCCGGGCTATGAGCACGTCACCTGGCGGGCCGTGGTGCAACGGATCGAACCGAAGCGGCTGTTTTCCTTTACCTGGCACCCCTACGCCGTCGAACCGGGCGCGGACTACTCCGCCGAACCGCCGACCCTGGTCGAATTCCGCCTGCAGCCCGGCGGCGACGGCACCTTGCTGACCTTGACCGAATCGGGCTTCGACAGCATCCCGGCCGGCCGACGCGCCGAAGCGTTCCGCATGAACGACAACGGCTGGGCCCAGCAGATGGAAAACATCCGCCGCCATGTCGAGGAAAGCCATGGCAGCTAGCGCGCAGACCCGCCTGGCCCGCCAGTCGCCGAACGCAGCCATGGTATTCGCCGCCCTCGGCGACCCGACCCGGCTGGCGCTGGTGGTCAGGCTTTGCGATGGATCGCGTCGCTCGATAGCCCAGCTCAGCGACGGCCAGCCGCTGACCCGCCAGGCGATCAGCAAGCACCTGCGTGTGCTCGAGGACGCCCGTGTCGTCCGCAGCGAGCGCGCCGGCCGCGAAAACCTGTACGTCCTCGATCCGAAACCGATCGAGGGCCTTCGCAGCTACATCGAGCTGGTATCCCGTCAATGGGATACCGCGCTGGCACGACTCAAGTCTTTCGTGGAGGAGTGACATGCGCCAGCCGGGTTCCAACGTGCGAGCCCCCACACCTGTACCTTGCCGGTGGCAGATGACAACCCGCCATGCAGTAAGGTCGACATCCCGCATGCACATTCCGCGCGCGAACGGGCGAAGCGACTCATGATGAAGCCAGCAGTGATCGTGGTGATGGGCGTGTCGGGCAGCGGCAAATCCACGTTCGGGCGGGCGCTGGCTGACGCACTCGGCTGGGATTTCCTCGAAGGCGACGACATGCACCCGCCCCCGAACATCGAAAAAATGCATGCGGGCATCGCGCTCGACGACGATGATCGCCGCCCATGGCTGGATCACATCGCCGCCTGGATCGGCAGCGAAGAAAGCCGGGGGCGCCACGGTGTGGTGACCTGCTCCGCCCTCAAGCGCGCTTATCGCGACCGGTTGCGGCAGTCCGGCATGGCAGTGTGCTTCGTCTATCTCCGCGTGGAACCCAGCGAGCTGGAACAGCGCATGCGGCAGCGCAGCCATTTCATGCCGGCGGCGCTGCTCGACAGCCAGCTGCAGGCGCTGGAAGAACCTTTCCCGGATGAAGCGTCACTGACGTTGCCGGGAAACCGCACCATGGACGAGATGATGGCGGAGGTGCGCCACTGGTTGCAGCGTGGCGATGCCCGATCCACCGGCTAACCCGGTGCGAAAATGCCGCGTATCCAACGGCAGCCGGTACGGGATGCGTCTGGGCTGCCGCAGCCTGGTTCGACGGCACGCTCCAGGTCATTATGGCGCCTTCGTCTTGCCGGTGGCGATCCGTTCGTAATGCCGCATCTCCAGGATGCGGCTCACCCAGGGCTTGATGGCGGAGAAAAACTGCTGAAATTCCCCGCTCCGCCGAAAACCCTGCATGTGTCCTTCCACCGAATCCCACTCGATGCGCAGGATGTAGCAGGATGCCTCGTCCAGACAGCGCGACAATTCGTAGCCCATGCAGTGGGGCGACGCATCGAGGTTTAGCCCCGCCTTGGCGTAACCGGCCTCGAACGCATCGGCGTCCTGCGCGGGGATGTCGTATCGGATGTATTCCACGATCATGGGCTGTCTCCTGAGCAAGATACATAACTGGGCAAGATGCATACTTGCCGCCGTTGTAGTGCACTTCGCCGGCGCAAGCTACGCACCTCCAGGTAACCCGGAGCCGACCATGGATGCAGAGACCATCGCTCGTCGCCACACGTCGTTCGCGTGCCCGGTGGATGTCGCGCTGAGCATGATCAACGGCAAGTGGAAACCGTTGATCCTGTGGCAGCTGGCCACTCGACCGCGTCGCTTCGGCGATCTGCAAACGGCGATGCCCGACGTGTCGCACAAGGTGTTCACCCAGCAACTGCGTCAGCTGGAGGCCGATGGCGTGATTGAGCGCATCATCCGCGACCAGCCATCGGCCACCAGCGGATACCGGCTGACGGAATTCGGGTATACCTTGCGCCCCGCACTCGATGCGCTCGCTGCCTGGGGTAAAACCCACCACCGAGCGATCGGCGCCGACTACCCTGACAGGGAATGACGGATCGGTGCGAGCAGTAAGCACGCAGCCGTTTGGCGCCATGCCGCCCAGACTCCTAGAGATTTGCGAGCAGGCGCATCGTTGCATCGCGCTCGGTGTTCGGCCCTGCCTCGATTTTGGCAAGCGATGCCTTGGCCTCTGCGCGAAGCCTGTCCGCGGCAGCGCCGTCGCCGAGCGAGGCGTCGACGCGCGCAACGTCGGCCTCGGCGTGAGCAACGAGCGCGGCCGTATTCGGCGTGGTCGCCCTGGCCGCCACGAGGGCGCCTTCGAGTTGCGGCCTCGCTTCGCCGCTGCGACCGAGAGCCTGCAGGATCTCGCCGAACAACAGACGTGCCCTGATCGCCTTTTCAGAGCCTTGATCCGCCAGCGCGGCGTACACCCCGACAGCCTTGCCGGCAAAAGAGGCGGCGCGCTCGCGGGCGCCGCTCGCAGCCATGAGTTCGGCCTCGACGGCAAGCGCGAAAGCGACATCCGGATGGGCCTCCGGATAGTGCTTTCGCGCCTCAGCCAGTGCGTCATCGGCAATCGTTCGGGCTTCGCCGAAACGACCAAGCGCGATGAGTACTTCAGCCAGACTCGCGCGGTCGTAGCTGCGGCCGTTGTCGCCATAGTCGGCGCCGAGCAGCCGCTGTTTGCGGTCGATCGCGTCGCGCAAGCCCGCCGCGGAGTCGGCGTAAGCACCTTGCCTGAACCGGACCCGCGCCAGATTGCCCAGGCTCACCGCCTCGTTGAGCGCGGCCGCAGGCGCCGGCGCAAGCGCCCGATCGACCGCAATCGACTTCGCGTAGAACGCACTTGCTTCGTCTAGCCTGTCTTCGTGTGCCAGCACGACGGCGAGATCGTTGAGATGCCAGGACACCCGAGGATTGGGGCGCGGGTAGGCGCCGGCGTCGATGTCCACTACGTCGCGCATGAGCTGCTCGCCCTCGCCGTAGCGACCGAGTCGGATCAAGGCCGAGGTCAGGATCGTCATCGCGTCGGCCACCTCGGCGTGTCGGCTGCCGAGCCGGCTGCGCTTGCGCGCCAGTGCCTCGCGCAACAGCGGCTCCGCTTCGCCGGGGTGGCCGGCATCCATCAGTATCCAGCCGAGGTTCATCACCGCCTCGGTCAGCGCATCGCTGTCGCCCGGAAGCACGCGGCGCGCGAGCGCGAGCGCCTTGTTGCCGATGTCGATGGCCTTCGCCGATTCGCCGATACGTTCGTCGAGGCCGGCGAGCCACGCGAGGGCCTGCACTTCTTCCGGCGATTCGCGGTTCGGGCCCGCCTCGAACGCGTCGGTGGCGTTCTGAAGCCGCAACGCCGCCTCGCGAAACCGGCCCAGTTCGTCGGCCTCCTTCGCCAGCAGGTATTCGACGTGGAGCGTTCGCCTGTCCGTGACGCCGAACTGCGTCTTCGCCAGCGTCGCGGCTTCTTCGAGCGGCTGCCACGCACGGTCCGGATGGCCGCTGCGTCGCTCGAGATCACCGAGCAGCGCGAGAATCTCGACGCGCAGTGCAGGCTGCATCGCGAAATCGCGATCGGCCCGCTCGCGACCATGCGCAAGCAGCTCCTCGGCGGTTTCGTTCGCATCCGTTCCGTCCGGCCCGCTGTCGAACAGGCCTTCGAGAAACGATTTGAGCGCGTCCGCGCGCTGTGCCTCGCCTTCAGCGGCGAGCGCGTGCGTGTGCGCCTCCTGCGCGGCGCGGCGCGCAAGGCGCGCCTCGTGCAGGCCGACCGCTGTCGCGCCGGCGAGCACTGTTGCGACCGCGATACTGGCCGAGACAGCCAACGCATGCCGTTTTGCGAGCGTGAAAGCGCGATACGCGAACGTATCCGCCCGGGCCTGCAACGGCCGGCCGTCGAGGTAGCGTTCGACGTCGTCGCGCAACGCCGCAGCGCTCGCATAGCGGCGGTTCGGATCCAGCCGTGTCGCCATCTGCACGATCGCATGGAGGTCGACGCCAAGTTTTCGCCGCAGCGCCTCGTCGTCGAACCCCGACGCGTTCGCATCGGCGTGCTTGTCGGTACGGCGTGGCTGCAGACCACAGAGCACCTCGGCCAGCAGCACGCCGAGTGCATACACGTCGATCGCGGTCGTTGCGATGCCGCCGGCGAACTGTTCGGGAGCCGCGTACGAGCGAGTCAGCCGCTGCACCTCGGTGCGCGTCTGCTCGTCCTCGCCGGTCAGCAGCTTGGCGATGCCGAAATCGACGAGCTTGACGCATCCATCCGCACCGACGAGCACGTTGCTAGGCTTCAGGTCGCGATGCACGATCAGGCTGCGATGCGCGTGCTCGACCGCCGCAGACACGTCGATGAACAACGCGAGGCGCTCGCGCACGGCCAGGCCGCGCTGTTCGCAATGCGTGACGAGGTTGTCGCCGGCGACGAATTCGAGAGCCAGAAACGGCGTACCCGTCGGCGAGAACCCCGCATCCAGCAGCTGCGCGATGTGCGGATGCTGCAGTCGCGCGAGGATGCGCTGCTCGCGCAGAAAGCGCCGGCGTTCATCGGCGGCATGGACATCGAAGCGCAGCAGCTTGAGGGCGACCGTCTGCGGACCGCCGGGCAGTTCGCGCTCGGCCTCGAACACGCTGGCCATGCCGCCGGCGCCGACAAAACGAAGTACGCGATAGCCCGAGATGGCCGGCAGCGCGTCGGGGGGGCTGTCGGCGAGCGCCGGCAACCATTGCACCAGGCCGCGCTCGAGCGCCTCGATGCCGGGTGCATTGTCGAGCGCCTGCGCAACGAGCGCGCGCAATGTCGCGTCTTCGCAGTGTTTGAACAGCCAATCGGGCCGCCGGGCGGCGGGCACGTCGAACAGCCGATCGATCAGCGGTTCGATCTCGTGCCATCGTTGGGTAAAGTCGAAAATCATCGGCAGCTGGAATTTCCGTTCTGACATGTCCCTATAGCGCAATCACGCCGCAACTACCGACATCGCCTCATGCATCCGGCATCAGGCAAGTGGACAGGAACGTGCGCGCTTTCAGCCAGTCGCGCTCGACCGTGCGCGCATTGACGCCGATGATCTCGGCGATATCCGGGCTCGAAAGGTCGGCAAACAGCCGCAACTCGGCCACCCGGGCAAGGCGCTGGTCCAGGGCCGCGAGCCGGCTCAGCGCCTCGTCGATCGCCAGCACGTCGATGATTTCCGATCCCGCCTCGCCCGCCATCATCTCGGGCGCCTGACGTTTCTGTGCCTTCTTCCGCCGCGCGTGGTCGATCAGGATGTGGCGCATCACCTGGCTCATGTACGCATACAAGTGCGCGCGATCGGCAAACCTGACGTCGCTCTGATTGACCAGCTTCAGATAGGCCTCGTGGACCAGCGCCGTCGTCTCGATCGTATGCGCCGCCTCATGCGCCCGCTGGCGGCGCGCCAGATGGCGCAGCGTTGCGTAGATCTTCGGAATCAGCGCGTCGATCGCCGCGGGGTCGCTGCGCGCAAGCGTTTCCGTGATTTGGGGCTCTGCAGTCATGCGCGCCGAGGTCCCGGCAACCACGATCGGCAACGACGTTGTGCAGGCAGCGGTCCCGACCGTGTCGGTACAGGCGGCCTTTTTGCGCTGTAAGGAGAGATGGCACCGCTAGGGATGGCTGCAAGCCTTCGGAATGCCATCGCCCGTCTCATCCAAATGAGGATTGAAGTCATGTCAAATCATCGCCCTTCGTATGGCCCGCTCACAAGAGCCGCCACCCTTTTCGCCCTCGTCTTGGCGGGTTCCCTCGGTACCGCCGTCGCCGATGCGGGAACCGGCGCTACGCCATCGGCGGCCGCCGCGGCACAATCCGACTCCGCTGACGTCCCGCAAACCTACACCTATCAGACGGTCGACTATCCCGGTTCCTCGCTGACGATCTTCTGGGGAATCAACGATTTCGGCGAAATGGCCGGTCAGTACAGCATCAATGGCGGCACGTCGCACGCCATGGTTTATCGCCACGGCCGGTTCGAGCCGCTCGCTCCGGGCAGCCTAATGGGCACCTACTTCAGCGCCGCCGGCGGCCCCAACGATGTCGGCAGGATGTACGGTGGCTATGCCGATGCCTCGGAGCTGCAGCACGGCTTCGTAACCCGCGGGAGCCGCATCGAAACGGTCGACTTTCCAGGCCACCTCAACTCGAACGCGGACGGCATCAACCTGTTCGGCGCGATAGCCGGCGTGTACTGGGATGCCGACGGGGTCTACCACGGGGTATTGCGCCGGGGCTACGGGCTCGATACGCCGATCGACGTGCCTGGCGCGCGCGATACCTACCCACTCGGCATCAACGACAACGGCGAGGTTGTGGGCTATTGGGATATCAAACCGCCTCTGCAGCATGGTTTCCATCGCAGCGCAGACGGACAGCTCACGATGATCGACGTACCGAATGCGAACCACACGGCCGCTTTCGCGATCAATGACCTCGGCCAAATCGCCGGCTATTACGAAGACCAGTCCAAAGCCTTCCACGGCTTCGTGAAGACGCAGGGCCAATTCGTGAATGTCGACATGCCTGGTGCGGTGGGGACGGTCGTGACCGCGATCAACAATCTCGGCGCGGTCGCCGGCGAATACTTCGACGCCACCGGCAAGCAGCACGGATTCACCGCAACCCCCGCAGGCGCGGCGCTGTGGAACCGATCGAAGTAACGGCTCCACGGGGACGCCAGGCTTTCGTCAAACCCTGTTGAAAGCGTCAGAGAGACGGAGGCAGTCGAGTCGATCGACTGCCTCCGTACCTGGGGTTTTCCGGCCTGCTCCGACGTCTATGCCATCGATCCAGCCTCGTCGGGTGGGGCTTCTTATGCCGGTTTCCTCAACCCGATGGCGGGTTTGCCGGGTTCGGGTATCCTGAGCCCCCGTTTTGCCCGAGAGAGTGGATGATGAAGTGGACGAGTATCGCACTGGCCGTCGGCGCTCTGGCAGGCATGGCTGCTTCGCCGTCATGGGCTGCATCGTCCTCGGCGGCTCCCGAGGCGGGGCCGGCCATCCACGTCGAGGATGTTTACCGCTTCTACAAGATCTACGACGCTGCCCAGGGGCGGCCCTCGGACAGCCAGCTTCAGCGCGACTATCTCGACCCCGGTTCGGCGGGACTGCACCATCTGGCGACGTTACGAAATGTCACCGGTGCGTCGATCGCCAAGAACATGGAGGCGCACCCGGAAAACTATGCGGATGCCAAGCGCTGCATGGCCGTTCTGCCCCGCGTGCGCGAACGGCTGGGCGTCGCGCTGCGCCGGCTGGGGCAGCTTTACCCGCCCACGACATTCGCGCCGGCGACCATCGCCGTCGGTCGCGGCAAGCCGGTGGGCGTGACCGATGCGTCCGGCGTCATCATCGGTCTTGAAGCCCTTTGTGCAGTCAACTACCTCGATGCCAATGTCGAAGACCGGTTCGTGCATGTGCTCGTGCACGAATACGCCCACGTCCAGCAGGCGCTGCGGGCGCCGGCCTTCTACGACAATCCGAAACCCACGGTGCTCGAAGAGTCCTTGATCGAAGGCGCCGCCGAATTCACGGCCGAACTGGCTTCCGGCAGCGTCGCGTACACCGATCTGAAAGCAATGACGAAAGGGCACGAAAAGACCATCGAAGATGCTTTCGTCACCGATGAAGACAAGACCGATCTTTCCGCGTGGCTCTACAACGGCACGCTGACGAAGCCGGGGGATCTCGGCTACTGGGTCGGCTATCGCATCGCCAAGTCCTATTACCAGCATGCCGCCGACAAACGGCAAGCCATTCGCGACATTCTGGAAATGACCGATGCCAGGGCATTTCTGGCCAGAAGCCGATGGCATCCGGGTATTCGGTTGCAGTAGAGCGGCCAGTTGCCCGGCCGGCGTCAGCCCCGCCCCGGCCTGACATCAGGGTTTATTCTTGCGTAGCCCCATTTTCTTGCGCCACGAGGAACCCTCCATGCGCGGTTCTGACCCGGTTGGCTCTTCGCCAAGACCGGCGACGCGTGACCCTCGTCTCCTTTCACTCCCCCAAGCGCTACCATGCTGGCACTACACCCGCACAGCACCATCCCCGGGCGTCACCAACCCGGCAATGTCATGATCCCGAAGCTGCCTCCCCTTGCCGAAGTGCTCGACCTGGTCCCCGACGCGGTCTGCGTCGTCGATGCCGAGGGCCACTTCCTGTACGTCAATGGGTGCTTCGAGGAGATCTTCGGCTACGCACCCGGCGAAGTGCTTGGGCAGCGGATATTCGACCTGATCCATCCCGACGACCGCGCCGCGACCATGCAGCAGGCGCAACAGGTGATGGACGGCACGCCGCAGCGCCACTTCCGCAATCGCTACGTCCACAAGGACGGTCACAGCGTGGACATCCAGTGGTCGGCGCGCTGGCTGCCCGACTACGGTGTGCGCATTGGGGTGGCCCACGAGGTGACCGAACTGCGCCGCACCGAGCGCGAGCTCGAGCACCGCGCCAGCCACGATCCGCTGACCGGATTGTCCAACCGCCACCAGTTGCAGTGCGAGCTGCAATACGCCATCGCGCACGCGGCGCAGACCGGCGACGGCCTGGCGGTGCTTTACTTGGACCTCGACGATTTCAAGGAGGTCAACGACCGCGGCGGGCATGACGCCGGCGACCGCCTGCTGTGCGAGGTCGCACAGCGCCTGCAGCAAGGCCTTCGGCAGGGCGACCTGGTGGCCCGCGTCGGTGGCGACGAGTTTGTCGCGCTGCTGTCCGGCTGCCGCGATATCGAGGCAGCCCGCACAGTCGCCGATGGCCTGCGCGCCCGCCTGAGCCTGCCCTACATCCTGCCTGACGGCTTGTTCCAGCTGGATGCCAGCGTCGGAATCGCCTGTTTTCCCACCGACGGAAGCAACCCAGGCACCTTGCTGGCATACGCCGACCGCGCGATGTACGTGGACAAGCGCCAGCGGCCGCGACGCGGTGACGCCGACCTGAAGCGAGACATCGCCTCGGACGCCTGATCCCCCGTTATGGCGGGGCTGTCGCGGATTCCGGTTCGGCCTATCCTTCACACATTGCTCATTGCCAATCTCCGTCATGTGAGTAAGCTGCGACCCGCAGCATGGCGGCGAGCGTCGACCACAGGCCGATCGCGCAGCGGGATCGTCGTGCTGCCATGCCATGACCGCAGCGGCTCCCAGCTCAGCGCACCGCATCTCGCGCGTTTGGCGCAAAGTCATCCTGCTGCTTGCGACAACGGTGCTGGCCACCGCTTCAGCACGAGCCTCCGACAACTCCTGGCAGCTGATGGCCACGGGCGAGACAGGCGTTCCCGGCGGCTGGGTCCAGGTGCGCGAAAACGCCATCCAGGGCACCCGGCTGCACTTCTCCGACAACCTCAACGTGAACCGCATGCAGACATTCAGGCTGCAAGCGTGGAAGCCGCTTTCCGACGTGAGCGAGTTGCACATCGGCTTTTCCACCAGCCAGCTGGACGGCCACGCGTCGACCGCCGTACCGGTGTACTTCAACGGCGCCATCCTAGCGCCGGGGCGGCTCGCCACCATCACCCACTTCCAGGACTTTCTCGCCTTCGACGCCTCGTACTGGCATCGGCTGGTCGACTTCGGCAACGGCGGCCGCCTGTGGGGCAGCGTGGGCGCCACCTACGTCATGCTCAACTTCAAGCTGGGCGGCACCATCGCCGCCGACAGTGTCGGCAGCGAACTGAAGGAAGACTTCTACGTCCAGGAGCTGCCCGTTCCGATGCTGGGCCTGCATTTGCGCTATCCCCTCACCGACGCCCTGAAGTTGACCGCCGATATCGAGGTGGGCCGCCTGCCGTGGGTCGACAGCCTGCGTACCGAAGGCGGCGAGGTGCGTCTTGCGCAGACCGACGAAGAAGAAACTCTTGGCCTCGAGTATCGCTTCACCGCGCACTGGCAGGCGGTGGCGTACGCCTTCCACCGATACTTCGGCCAGAACGAGCGCAGCCGCGAAGACGGCAATGTCATCCGCCTGAGGTCGAGCGGCATCGGCCTTGGCGTCGGCTATCGGTTTTGAGGTTCGCGCGAATGCCGCCTCAGGGAAACGCATGCTCGCATCCCTGTTTTCGAGGCGCGAGCCATCCTCAAAGCCGCCGTGCGAAGAACTCCGCTTCCAGCGTCCACCTGTGGCCGTGGTCGTGCGAGCGTTCGCCGTACCAGCGGAAGCTGTCCGTGCGGATATCCGTCAATACCCAACGCATCGGATTGCCCTGGGCATCCCGGCCGGCCTGCACGATGCCCTTGCCGATACGCTGCGCGACAAACTCTTCGTGCGCGCCGGTGACCGGATTGATCCAGATGACTTTCCATGTCCTGTCGTTCGGGTCGAAGCTGCGCAAGGCAGTGCCGTAACGATTGTTCTTGCGCGACATGTCGGGCTTGCGTTGCGGGCGCGGCGGATCGATCCATACGTCCTGGATCGCGCGGCCATCCAGCACCCAGGCGAAATGCCACTCGCCGCGTGACTCGACAAGGCTGCCGTCTTCCGCGTAATCCACGACGCGCACGTCCCAGCTTCCGATCAGCCAGTCGTAAAGCGACGCAGCGTCGCCCAGTTCCGGATTCGCCTTTGCCGAGAGCAAGGCGGATACGAAACCCGAGTGGGTTTCGTGGGCCAAAGCAGGACGGGGCGACATGACGATCACTCCAAGCCCGATCAACCACGCGCAGACGATTCGACGCATGACGGGGGTGCTCCGCGGAAGAATTCCACGATCGTCAGGTTAGATCCGATCGAGCATGTCCGCTGTCGAAATCCTGCGCAGTTCGTGTGCCGTCGCGGTGCGGACGTTGCGCCGAAGGTCCGATGGCGTGATGCCATAGCGTGCGCGAAACGCAGCGGTGCAATGGCTGGGCGTGGCGAATCCGGCCTCCAGCGCGACCGCCGTCAGCGCGCCGTCGCTGTCGAGCACGGCAACGGGCGCATGCGCGAGGCGCATCTGCAGATATTGATGAATGGATGAGCCCAGTTCGCCATGGAAGACGCGGGCGAGATGGAATGGCGACCCATGCACCCGCCCAGGCGAGTTCCGCCAGCGTCCAGCGATACCCGGGCTCGGCCAGCTCCAGCACAAAACAATCATCGCCGCCGTGCGGATGGCTGACCCGATGGATTTCGCCGACGTTGAAGAACACGGCCTGCCCTGGATGCGCAACCACCTCTCGACCATCGTCGAGATGTTTGACGAACACGCCACGCAAGGGGAATGCCACGGTGTTGGCGGCCGCGGCTTCTGCGAACCTGCAAACATGATTGTGCGGACGGCATTGCACGTGGCGCGCACGTATCAGCTCGTCCGTGTGCCAAAGTCGGCTGCTCAGGCTCATGGCTCAGAATAATCCCGCGGCGGACGCTTCTTGAAGTACCTCCACCGCCGGCCTGAAGCAGCGGCGAAAGGACTGGTGGCTCAGCTATCTCCGACTCCGCGCCTGCGGGTTCCACCGCCTTTTTCCCCACCCGTCGCGAGCGCCTCCGCACAGCCCAGCGCAGTCGCTGCCGGCGTCATCTCCGTGCCGCGGATGCGCTGCAGATGCGCCAGGCCCCAGACCCGGGCGTGCTCCACCAGCGGCAGGACCGTGCTGCCGTAGTCGCTGAGGCGGTACTGCACCGGCGCGGGCACCGGTCCCGTCGAAAGGCGCTCGACCAGTCCGTCGGCCTCCAGTTCCCGCAGCTGCTCGGTCAACACCTTGTGTGAGATCGGCGCGACGCGGCGTAGCAGCGCGGAGAAATGATGGGTCTCGTGGGCGAGCCAATAGAGGATCGTGAGTTTCCATCGGCCGCCGACTGCGACGAAGGCCGCGTGCAGCGGACACTCGGCGAGCGGATGGGGCTTCGCAAACAGATACGCACCTCGACGTGCCGTCTTGTCGCTGGACATGGATGCCTCTAGCGTTCGGTCAACGATGACGTTGGAGGATGCCATGCCGGGCCATTGTCGTGCACTGTTGTTCTGGGTGGCCGTCATGGGGTTGCCCTGTCTGCCGGTCGCGCACGTCCGCGCGCAGCCGGTGCAAGGCGGCCATCGCGGGGCGACGACGCCGCGCGATGGCCAGCATGATTTCGATTTCGAGATCGGCACATGGGAAACACGCCTGAAGCGGCTCGTACACCCCTTGTCGGGATCGAACGAATGGGCGCAATACAAGGGCGTCACCACCGTGCGCAAGATCTGGGACGGGCGCGCCAACCTGGTCGAGCTGACGGCCGACGGCCCGACCGGCCATTTCGAAGGCCTGAACCTGCGCCTCTACAACCCCCGGTCGCATCAATGGAGCCTCAACTTCGCCAATAGCCGCGGCGGAACGCTGGGACAACCGACGATCGGCCGATTCACCGACGGCCGCGGCGAGTTCTACGACCAGGAAGACTTCGATGGACGCGCGGTATTCGTCCGTTTCGTGATCACGCCGCTCGACGCCGACACCATCCGCTTCGAGCAGGCGTTCTCCGACGATGGCGGCAAGACCTGGGAGGTCAACTGGGTGGCGACGGACAGGCGGCTGAAGTAGCACGCGCCCATGTCGGATCGAACTCGAACAGAGCCGTTCGGCGGGGAGCGTCCGGCATCAGGTCGATGCGAACGCCGCCGGTGGCGACATCGAACGACGGCCGTGCCCGAAGACCGAACGCAGCCGCCGCCTGCACGATGCTCTCGCTGGCGCAGCCCAGGCTGACGAAGAGGTGATGATCGTCGGGATCGACGGCGTCGCAGCGTCGCCGCAGATCGGCCAGCACGACGATGCCGCCCTCGTCGAACCGGAACTGCCATGGCTGCGTGTTGTGGCTGCGGGCCGCCAGCGTGGCGTACCGAACGAGCTCCCTTTGCGCTTCCGGCAACGGCGGATCGGTGTGGTCGCTGTGCCGCCAGGTGGCGCGGACAGCCTGTTCGTACGCAGAGCTTCCACGGGCGTTCGCGGGAGCAAGCTACCCCCGCCGACGGCAACGGTCGCCCCGCCGGTGGCGGCCACGATC
Source organism: Rhodanobacter terrae (assembly GCF_042657005.1). Taxonomy (NCBI): domain Bacteria; kingdom Pseudomonadati; phylum Pseudomonadota; class Gammaproteobacteria; order Lysobacterales; family Rhodanobacteraceae; genus Rhodanobacter; species Rhodanobacter terrae. The sequence continues at coordinate 237,323 of NZ_JBHSNG010000002.1, read as the reverse complement.
AGAAACCGGCGGCGTCCTTGATGGATCTCGGGCACCGCTGCCGAATCTGCGGCGGCGCCATCGTTTCGTTCCATCTCGATCGGCTCCGGTCGAAGCAAGGTCGCAGCGGAAATCCTTGGCGGGAGGGCGGACGGGAGGCGGCTCCGCGGCGGCGAGCGCCGCGGCTTGCGCATCGTCGAACAGGCGCGAGCGCGCGATGAAGCGCACGCCGTCCACCGCCTCCAGCGAGAAGCTGTCGCCGCCGCCATCGACGACGTCGATGCACAGCTGGCAACGCGCCACGTACCGGAAATGCGCCGCGGCGACATAGAACGGACAGCCGTCTATCACGCCCAGCAGCACGTCCTGCTGGCCGACGCGGAAATCCGCTGCGCGGAAGCACATCGGCGCGCTGCCCTCGCAACAGCCGCCGGAGAGGTGAAAGATCAACTCGCCATGTTGCGCACGCAATTGCCGCAGCAAGTCCAGCGCTCTGTCGGTGAAGACGACCCGGTCGGGCAGCATCATGTTCTCCAGGAAGTTCCGGCCCGGCCATCGAGACCGGACCGGTATGCGAGCGGTGAGGCTCTCAGAACAGCCCGGCAGCGTGGGTGTCGTAGCTGACCAGCAGGTTCTTGGTCTGCTGGTAGTGATCGAGGATCATCTTGTGCGTCTCGCGGCCGAAGCCCGACAGCTTGTAGCCGCCAAAGGCGGCATGCGCCGGATACTGGTGATAGCAGTTGGTCCACACGCGGCCGGCTTCGATGGCGCGGCCGACGCGATAGGTGTTGTGGACGCTGCGCGACCACACGCCGGCGCCGAGGCCATACACGGTGTCGTTGCCGATCGCGATGGCATCGTCCAGATCCTTGAAGCGGGTCACCGAGAGCACCGGCCCGAAGATTTCCTCCTGGAAAATGCGCATGCCGTTGTCGCCGGAAAACACCGTCGGCTGCATGAAGAAGCCCTTGTCGAACCGGCCGCCGAGCTGCGCCCGTGCGCCGCCGGTGAGGCACTTGGCGCCTTCCTGCCGGCCGATGTCGACGTAGCCGAGGATCTTCTCCAGCTGACCGGCCGAGCACTGCGGTCCCATCTGCGTGGTCGGGTCCAGCGGATCGCCGACCTTGATCTTCGCCACGCGGGCCACGGCGCGGTCGACGAACTCCTCGAAGATCGAATCCTGCACCAGCGCGCGCGAGGGGCAGGTGCACACCTCGCCCTTGTTGAAGGCGAACAGCGCAAAGCCTTCCAGCGCCTTGTCGAGGAAGTCGTCTTCATGCTCCATGACGTCGGCGAAGAAGATGTTCGGCGACTTGCCGCCCAGCTCCATGGTCTGCGGGATGATGGTCTCTGCGGCGTATTGCATGATCTGCCGGCCGGTGGTGGTTTCGCCGGTGAAGGAGATCTTGGCGATGCGGGGGCTGCGCGCCAGCGGCGTGCCGACCTCCGAACCGTGCCCGAACACGACGTTGAGCACGCCCGCCGGCAACAGATCGCCGATCAGATCCATCAGCACGGCCAGGCTCATCGGCGTATCCGATGCCGGCTTGATCACGACACAATTGCCGGCCGCCAGCGCCGGCGCCATTTTCCAGGCCGCCATCAGCAGCGGGAAGTTCCACGGAATGATCTGTCCCACCACGCCCATCGGTTCCTTGAAGTGGTAGGCGATGGTGTCGTGGTCGATTTCCCCGATGCTGCCCTCCTCCGCGCGGATGCAGCCGGCGAAGTAGCGGAAGTGGTCGGCCGCCAGCGGGATGTCGGCGTTGAGCGTTTCGCGGATGGGCTTGCCGTTGTCGCGGGTTTCGACCCGCGCCAGCAACACCACGCTGGCCGTGATGCGGTCGGCGATGCGATTGAGGATGGCGGCGCGGTCGGCGGGCGAAGTGCGTGCCCAGCCTTTCCGCGCGGCGTGCGCGGCGTCCAGCGCAAGCTCGACATCGTCCGCGTCCGAGCGCGCGATCTCGCACAGCACGCTGCCGTCGATGGGGCTGATGTCGGTGAAGTAGCGTCCCTTCGCCGGCGCCTTCCACTCGCCGCCGATGAAATTGTCGTAACGGGTCCGCAGGTGGCTCTCGTCGGCTGCGGGCTGCTTCAGCGCTTCGTATGCCATGGTCGTGCTCCGAATCGGTCGGGGGAAAGACGGGCTGCGGCCTGAGGGAGCTCACGCGATCGGGATCGCGTCCTCAGCCTCTCTCGCAGGTTCCGAGCGTGCGACGGGTCGGCGGGCCGGACATTGATCAGGATCAAGTTCGGAGGCGCATCGATTCGGCCAGCGCAGACGCTTCGGCAGGGATCATGTCAGTGGTGTTACGACGAGCCGGTAGTTGACCCAAATCATCTTGCATCGCCACCCCGCCGCATAACCTCGTGCACGACATCCTGTCTGCAACGAGGAACGTTCCATGGCAAAGACGATGAAAGCGGCAGTCGTGAGGGAATTCGGCAAACCCCTGAGCATCGAGGAAGTGGCTGTTCCGATACCCGGGCCCGGCGAGGTGCTGGTCAAGATCGTGGCCACCGGGGTGTGCCATACCGATCTGCACGCGGCCGACGGCGACTGGCCGGTGAAACCGACGGTGCCGTTCATTCCCGGGCACGAAGGCGCCGGCATCGTCGCGGCGGTAGGCCCCGGCGTGACCCATCTCAAGCAAGGCGACGCGGTAGGCATTGCGTGGCTGCACGATGCCTGCGGCGGCTGCGAGTACTGCGTCACCGGCTGGGAAACGCTGTGCGAAAGCCAGCACGACAGCGGCTACAGCGTGAACGGCAGCTTCGCCGAATACGCCATAGGCGCAGCCGACTACGTGGCCAGGCTGCCCCACGATGTCGACTTCGCGCAGATGGCGCCGATCCTGTGCGCCGGCGTCACCACGTACAAGGGCATCAAGGAGACCGAGGCCCGTCCCGGCGAATGGATCGCGATTTCCGGCATCGGCGGCCTCGGCCATGTCGCCATCCAGTACGCCAAGGCCATGGGCCTGCATGTGGTGGCCCTGGACGTGAGCCAGCAGAAGCTCGATCTGGCACGGCAGCTGGGCGCCGACGCGGCCTTCAACGCCCGCGACAGCGATGTCGCCGGCCAGGTCATCGAGGCCACCGGCGGCGGCGCACATGGCGTACTGGTGACAGCCGTCTCCCCGCCGGCCTTCTCGCAGGCACTGCGCCTGGTCAGACGCAAGGGAACGGTAGCCCTGGTGGGCCTGCCGCCGGGCGACTTCGCCACACCGATTTTCGACGTGGTACTCAAACGCATCACCTTGCGCGGCTCCATCGTCGGCACCCGCAAAGACCTGGCCGAGGCCGTCGCGTTCGCCGCCGAAGGCAAGGTGCGCGCGCACATCCACCACGCCCGCCTGGAAGACATCAACACCGTGTTCGCCAACCTCAAGGCCGGCACGGTCGACGGGCGCATCGTGGTCACGCTCTGAAACTTTCGGCATGCCCGGTGGACGGGCATGCCGAAGCCCGATGCAGAGAAGGCCATCCCGCTGGCCCGGTCAGGCGGCGGTCCCGTCCGTGTCGATTCCGCTCGCCTCCGTTCGTCGCATACAGGAACGCGACCATCCCGGCCGCCCACCCGCCAAGGAGACAGCCATGTCCTATATCGACGGTTTCGTGATCGCCGTGCCCAACGCCAACCGCGAGCAGTTCATCGGGCACGCCAGGACTTTTGACGCCATTTTCCTGGAATACGGCGCCACCCGCGTGACGGAGTGCTGGGGCGACAACGTGCCCGAAGGCAAGCTCACCGACTTCCGCCGCGCCGTGCAGGCAAAGGAAGACGAGTCCGTGGTGTTTTCCTGGATCGAATGGCCCGACAAGGCCACCCACGACGCCGGCATGGAGAAATTCATGAAGGATCCCCGCATGGCAGCCGCCAGCGACATGCCCTTCGACGGCAAGCGCATGATATTCGGCAGCTTCGCGCCGGTGATCAGCCTGGGGGCGTAGCCGGACCGGCGGCGACGCCATACCTGTCCGCCACGCCACGATCGCCGGTGACCTACCGCATGCAGCCGGCAGAAGGGAAGACTGGTCGATCGGGTAGGGAGCCGGAATCCTCCGGCCCCCTCCCACACCACCGTACGTGCGGTTCCGCATACGGCGGTTCACGAGTGACACTGAAGATATCGGCTGGTATCAAACATCGAGACCAACAGCAGCCGGTCGAAGAAGGCTTTCGGGAAGGCGTGATTCATATGGCTGGCACCGCTGTTCCACCACCGGCCTCGCCCGTTGTGCCCCGAGTGCCAAGCCCGTGCCTCCGACAGCCCTTGCTTGCGCAGCATCGCGGTACGCCGCTGACGCGTCTTGGCCTGCCGCCATAGCAGGCAGCGCAGCCGACGCCGCAACCATCCGTCGAGGTCCTTCCATGCCGTCTTGCTCTCGCTGAGCTGGAAGTACCCGGTCCATCCACGAAGCACCGGATTCAGTGTCTCGATGGTATGGGTCAGGCTTCGCCCGCGCCCCCGACGCAACAGCTCACGCACTCGGTCGGTCAGACGCGTCACGCTTGGGAATGTCCACCGCGCGCACCACCGTCGGCAGGTAGCTGCCGACCAGCAAGGCTGCTCTGACGCGGGGCCAGTGCCTCTTCAACCAGTCCTTGAACGATCCCACCGTCAGGCCATCGACCCCCGGTGCGCCACCGTTGCGAACCACTTTCTGATACGCCGCCCACACGTTGCTGCGTTCGATCACGGCTTCCATCAGCCGTGACACCTCCGCTTTCGTTTGCCCGGCTGCCGCCGTGATCGACTCGGCACCACACGGCCTACCCACGGGATACTGTCCCGCCTCTTGGCCCTTGGCCCCGGCTTCCCGGGCTTCTGCCTTGCCATCGTTCATCGAGGTTCCACCGTCCTAATCGCGGTCTCTCATGTTCGGCCCTTCGGTCGTACCGCACCTACTATGGCCTCGGCTGACTTCTCGCTCCGCCTTGCGGCGTCGCCCTTTCAGGCATGAGGCGAGATCTCCCCGGGTATGACGCACCTGCCTTCCCGCTTATGCCTGTCGGATCTACGCCACGTCGTCTGTGCAAGTACCGGGCTTTGACCTTTATGGCTGCCTCACCCCAACGTGTCGCCTCGTATCCGCTTCCTGTTCGTCAGGCCAACGTTTTGCTTCCGGCTTCCTTCAGACGCCCGATCGCCCGAAGCGCCCTTGCCTTCCGCTAATCCTTCCCCTTGCCGGGTGGATAGAGGACTTTCACCTCCAAGCAGGTGCGCCCTGCCGGGCGCACCATAAAAAAGGCGCCCTTTCGGGCGCCTCCGGCTCAGGGGCGTGAGCTCACCATCACCCGTCCTTGTTATTCCCACCGAACCTCCGATGTCTGCACCGCTGACATCCTGTCGGCTCGTTATGGCTGTGGGCAATGAAAAGATACGTAATGGGCCCCAAACCCGACACTGGCATTTCCTACAGTAGCCGTCTGCTACGGCATCGTGCCTTCGGTACCAGCGTGGCCATGAAGCGTCACCAAACCCGGGCCGGGTCACTCGACTCCGGTTTCCCGCAGGTACTCACTCGGCGGATCGGCGACCGACCCACAGGCGTTGGGCCCCCGCCCCGTGCCCGGCGAGCTTGTCGCAGGGATTGCGCAGCCGGCAGCGATCGACCGACAGACAGCCGCAGCCAATGCAGTCATCGAGGGTGTCGCGCAACTTCTTGAGCTGTGCCATGCGCTCGTCCAGATCGGCACGCCATGCGGCGGACAATCGTGCCCAGTCGGCGCGGGTCGGCGCGGCGGTGGCAGGCAACGTCGCCAGCGCCGCAGCGATGTCGGTCGATGCGATGCCTACCCGCTGGGCCACGCGGATGAACGCCACGTGCCTCAGCACGGCTCGCGCATAACGTCGCTGGTTGCCCTGCGTGCGGTCGCTGCTGATCAGCCCCCTGGCTTCGTAGAAATGCAGGGCCGATACCGAAACGCCGGCGCGCCGCCTGACGATCGCACGCCTCAGCGCAGAAGATCCATTTTCGGTCGGCGCAGGCGCCTCGGCGCAAATGATTGTTGACGCACAATCATTGTATTAATACAATTATTTCATGAAAACGACCCATGTGCCCACAAGGCAGATCGAGCCGCGCCCAAGCCTGATCCTGGCGATTTGCTGCCTCAGCCTGCTGATGGTCGCGATGGATGTCACCATCGTCAACGTCGCGCTCCCCTCGATTCACCGCGACCTGAGCGCATCGATTTCCGGACTGCAGTGGGTGATCGATGCCTACACGATGGTGGTGGCCAGCTTGTTGATGATGGCCGGCTCGATGGCGGACCGCTTCGGGCGCCGGCGCGTATTCCTGATCGGCCTGGCCGTCTTCATGCTCGGTTCGCTGCTGTGCAGTCTGGCTACGAACATCCACGGCCTGATCGCCTTCCGCGTATTGCAGGCATTGGGCGCCACCATGCTGAATCCGGTGGCGATGTCCATCATCGTCAATACCTTTCATGAACCCAAGGCACGCGCCCGCGCGATCGGCATATGGGGTGCCGTGGCCGGCGTGTCGATGGCATTGGGGCCGCTGATCGGCGGTGTCCTCACGCAAAGCATCGGCTGGCGTTCGATCTTCTGGGTCAACCTGCCGATCGGCATGGCGGCGATGGTGCTGGCGACGCTCTACATACCCGAGTCGAAGGCGGCGCAGCCGCGACAGGTGGATCCGGTCGGACAGACGTTGGTCTTTGTCGCACTCGCCCTGCTGACTTACGCCGTTATCGAAGGGCCGCACATCGGCTGGAATACGCCGGTCATCGCAGGTGCGTTCACTTCGGTCGCGCTCGCCATCGTGGCCTTGCTGGTCTACGAGCCACGACGGAAAGAGCCGCTGATCGACCTGCGCTTCTTCCGCAGCGCCCCCTTCAGCAGCGCCACCGTGATCGCTATCTGCAGCTTCTCGGCTTTCTCCGGCTTTCTGTTCCTCAATACCATCTACTTGCAGGAGGTTCGTGGCTACTCCGCATTCCAGACCGGCTTGTGCACGCTGCCGATGGCTCTCGCAACCATCGTTTGCTCACCTCTCTCCGGCAGGCTGGTCGCTACCCGCGGTACGCAGCCGTCGCTGCTGATCTCCGGTACGGCGACCACCATCAGCGCGTTGATGCTCACGCAATTGTCCGCAGCGACGCCGCTGGCTCTGCTGCTGGTGAGCTACGTGATCTTCGGTATCGGCTTTGGCATGGTGAACGCCCCCATCACCAACACCGCCGTTTCAGGCATGCCGAAGGCGCAAGCCGGGCTGGCCGCCGCGGTGGCGTCCACCAGCCGGCAAGTCGGCGTATCCCTCGGCGTGGCGATTGCCGGTACCATTGCCGGAGCCAGGGGCGTGCTGCGCAACTTCCCTCAAACAACGCATCCGTTCTGGTGGCTGGTCGGCGGCGGCGGCGCGGCCGTCGTTTTTCTGGGCTGGCTTTCCAGCACGGCATGGGCCCACGGCACCCGGCGCCACGCTGCGCATTTGCTGGAAGAGGTGCCCACGGGAGCAGCGGTGTGAACAAGGCAGTACCGAAAGCGAGTGATACCGACTTCATCTGGCAAACCCTGGTCGCATGGGTAATGGACAGCCGCGGCGACTGGCGGCGCAAGGTCACCGACGCCACCGGATTGCCGTTCAGCCGGATACGCGCACTCAAGCGGCTCGGTGCCGGCCCGATGACGCTCAAGGATCTCGCGGACGCCATGTCCACCGACGCACCGGCTGCGACCGTCGCCATCAACGATCTGGAAAACCGCGGCCTGGTCGAACGCTACCCTCATCCTGAAAACCGGCGCGCGAAGCTGGTATCGATCACGGCCGCGGGCCGCAGCGTCATGGCCGCTACGCGCCGGGTCGTCGAAACAACGCCGCCTGCCCTGCAGGGTTTGTCAGCCACGGACATCAAGACCTTGCGAAGCATTCTGGACAAGATCGTGGCCCATCAGGAATCACGAGCCGAAGACTGACCGAAGTTCGAAAAACCCGGTCGGTGCGGGCTGGCCGGGATTTGACGGCATTGATGGAGTGCCGGGGCGACGACGTGCCCGACGGCAAGCTCACCGCCTTCCGCCGCGCCGTGCGGGCAATGGACGACGAGTCCGTGATGGTTCTCGCCACTCGCCTGGCTTGGTGCTATGGCTGTCGCACCCTCTTCGCTATCGGGAAAAGAGATGCCTGACCTTCCCCTGCGCTGCTCCATGGTTTCCGTGGTGGTCGTCCGGGGTACCGGCGAGGACGCCCGTACCCTGCTCGTGCACCGCGCCGGTGCGCACCTGCATGGGCTGTGGACCTACGTGGCCGGACACATCGAGCCGGGCGAAAAAGCCTGGCAGACCGCCTTGCGCGAACCGCACGAGGAAACCAGCCTGCACGCCGCCGCCCTGTATTCGGCCGATCGCTGCGAAACCTTCTACGACGTGCGCGACGAGTGCATCGCCATCGTGCCGGCTTTCGGCGCCTTCGTGGATGCCGACGCCGAGGTCCACCTGAACCACGAACACGACGACCACGCATGGGTGACGTTCGCCGAAGCCATCGCCCGGCTTCCCTTCAGCGGGCAACGCGATATGTACGCCGATGTCCAGCGCGAGTTCGTACTGCGGACACCGCCGGACGCACTGCGCATGCCCTGCTGACGACGAGCCCGGCAGCTTTGTCTCGACGGAAATTGTCCCTGAGGGCTCGCTTCACTCCAGAATGCACGCGACAGTCTCAAGCCGCCGCCAGCACCTTGCGCACCGTCTTCGGCGCCGTCACCTCCAGCAACGCTTTCGCCGCCCCACTCGGCTCGTGCCGACCCTGCTCCCAGTCCTGCAGCGTGCGCACCGATACGCCAGGCATCGCCGCGAAATCGGCCGGCGACAGACCCCGCTTGAGCTGCGCCTCGGTGGCCAGAGTGACTTCGACATGGAAAACACGGCCGGCATTTATGTCTCGAATCGCCTGCAGAACCTCTTCGCCGATATGGCGCATGCTGTCGCGCTTGATCAGCTGCGCCTAAGTCATCTTCGCCATGGACAAACTCCTCTTTTCAAGCCTTGAGAAGGTACGCAGGGATGTTCTCCATTGCGTCCTTGCCATAATTGGTAATCGCGTCACGATTCCGGAATGACGAACAAAATCGGTGCGTCCCTAGTTGTCATGCGCCGCATGCATGCGACGGATGCGCACCGTGCTGCCGCCTTCATAAGTCACTACGTAGGTGGAGCCTTCATGCGTCTGCTGCGCCACGTGCACGGGGTCGGCCTGGATGGCTTTCTGCAGAGCGTCCTGGTGAAACGCCGCCAGATCGCCTTCCGGAATCAGCATGAGGGGCGGGCTGATCTGCTGGAAGCTGGTGAAGTGGCCGCCGCATTTGGTCGTTGAGGCGTCGAACTTGAGCCAGCCTTGGCCGCAGCTCACGCCAGATACCTCCGGCAGGCGCTTGAGCCAGATGAAATACTTGTTCTCGTGAGTGATCCAGACCCGGTTGTGTCGAGCATCGTTACCGCCGACATCGTCCGACTTCCAGAAGCGGACCAGCGAAGCCTCATGGCAATCGGCCGATGCGCATTCCTGCAGCACCAGATATTCGTTGTCCTGCAGATGGATGGGCTCGATGCTGAGGATGTCGTCCTTCACCAGCGCCTGTGCCGGGAACACCACCGAAGGCATGCGCGGATCGACCTTGAAGTCGCCGGAGATCAGATAGCCGCCGTGTTGCGACGAGTACGCCGGCGCAGTGACCTTCACCGCGGGCAGAGTGGTTTGCGCCGAGGCGACGAGACTCGCCAAGGCCAGGCTACCTAGCCATAGGGTGCGTGCGGATTTCATCGGGCCTCCTAGCCATGGACGAAACGGCCGCCGCTAAGGCGCATGGCGGCGAATCGTGTTGCCATCGTAGCAAACACCTATAGGACCAGGTCCAATGAGCGGAACGCGTGGTCGCCGAGAACAGCCATTCGAAATTGCCGTCCGCAACTTCATTCATCCGCGCTCCGTGGGGACGCTCTGATTTTTCTCGTCATCCCGGAATCGCGAAGCGACATCCGGGACCCAGCGCCCTTGTGCATCACCGCGTGACGCGAAAGGCACGGGATGACCAGCCCTTCGGCTGTCGAGAGCTACGCCTTCGCGGGAATGACGAAAACGGAGGTTGATCAGAGTTTCTTCAGGAGTGTCGATCTGCGCCCCCATCGTTCGTCGAAAAGAAGAAGAGCATCCTTAATCGCCCTGAACCCGGAGAACCCCCATGGTCAGCAAGAACACGATTTGCCTTTGGTACGACGGCACCGCGCTGGACGCTGCAACGTTCTACGCCAAGACGTTCCCGGATAGCGCCGTGGGTGCCGTCCATCGTGCGCCGGGTGACTATCCCGCGGGCAAGCAGAGCGATGTGCTGATGGTGGAGTTCACGGTCATGGGCATCCGGTGCCTGGGCCTGAACGGCGGGCCCAGGGTGCCGCACACCGATGCGTTCTCGTTCCAGGTGGCGACCGACGACCAGGCCGAAACCGACCGCTTGTGGAACTCGATCGTCGGCAACGGCGGCCAGGCCAGCGCCTGTGGCTGGTGCAAGGATCGGTGGGGCCTGTCGTGGCAGATCACCCCGCGCGCCCTGATTGCTGCGGTCACCGATCCCGATCCCGCCGCAGCCAAGCGCGCGTTCGACATTATGATGAAGATGACGAAGATCGACATCGCCGTGATCGAGGCTGCCCGTCGCGGCTGAGGAAACCGAAGGACATAACGATGATGGCTTGGCCACGCCAGTCGGCGCTTCGACTCCACCCGCCCGCGGCGTCAGACTACGTTCAGCGCGAACGGTGAGAGAGCCGTATTGCCCAAGCCGGTGCCATTCCACCCCCTTTTTTTCATGACGTCATGCCATCCCCTGGAGCCCTCCCATGATCCCCACCATCACCGCCTTCGAACGGTCGCCCGATCGCGGCAAGGGGCTCGCGCGCGACATGCGCGTTCGCTGGGCACTCGAAGAAGCGGGCCAGCCTTACGAGGTTCGTCTTGTTTCGTTCAGTGCGATGAAGGAACCCGCGCATCGGGCGCTTCATCCTTTCGGGCAGATACCCACTTACGAAGAAGGCAATCTCGCCCTGTTCGAGTCCGGGGCCATCGTGTTGCATATCGCGGAGCACCATGCGGGCCTGCTGCCGGACGAGGCGAATGCCCGGGCGCGTGCGATCGCATGGATGTTTGCTGCGGTCAATACGGTAGAGCCGCCCATCCTCGAGCTCCAGACCGCCAAGTTGCTGGAGGGCGACAAGCCCTGGACCGAGCAGCGCCTGCCTCTGGTCCTGGATCGCATCCGTCACCGGCTGGGCGAGCTTTCCGTCCGCCTCGGCGATGCCGACTGGCTCGACGGTGCGTTCAGCGTGGGCGACCTCATGATGATCGGCGTGCTGCTCAGGTTGAGAGCATCGGGCCTGCTGGACGAATACCCGAACCTCGCCGCCTATGTCGCCCGCGGCGAAGCACGGCCCGCGTACAAGCGCGCCTTCGCCTCGCAATGGGCAGTGTTCGCCGGCTCCAGGCTTCCTACCTGATGTTCTTCAACGTCGAGCGGCGAACGACACCAGGCCGCGGCGTCCGGCGCGGCATTCACGTAGGGGTGGATCGTGCATTCCGCCTCCCGCGGTTCGTCCCCGGTAACGGCATTCCTCAACCTGGTGGCCGCCAATGGAGAACACCGGGCGTGCCGTCAACCGTCAGCGTCTCGTCAGCGCCAGTGAGTCCGCCACGAGCCAGGCAACCCCGATCAAGGCGATATTCACGGCGTTCTCGCTCCAGATCCAATGGCTGGAGGGATTGGCCAGCAGCATCGGCCCGTGCACCAGCAGGGTGAAGGACGCGTACATCGCGGTCAGCAGGATCGCGGCGAGGCGGGCGCGCACTCCCGTCAGGATCGCAACGCCTGCCGCGATATGGCCAAGCCCGGTCGCACAAGCCCAGAACTCCTGCGAAGGCGGCAGCCATTTCGGGACCAGCGGGGCGGTCAGGTTCATATAGACAAAATGCGCCCCACCGAATATCAGCGCACAAACGCCGAACATCAGTTGAGCCACGCGTGTCAGGCGTGCGGCCAGGGCTGCATCGATCCTGGCGTTGGCGGCGTAGACGAGCAGCCCGCCCGCCGTGATCGCGAGCTGCTCGGCGATGCCTTCGTACGTACCGTATTGGGTGTAATGGGCGAGCAGTACGCGGCCATTCAGCAGGATGACGACAACGACCGCGTAGTAGACGCTGAGCGCCGCGGCCCCCCAGGCCACTGTCCGACGCCACTCGACGGCCGCGCCTGCAGCGAGCATGAACACCGCGACGGCATAGGCCAGCGCGGTACGGTCGGGGAAGTTCCTGGGCACCGGCTGCCCGGTGTCGAAGGTTCCCCACGCCAGACAGAGTGCGCCCAACGCCATCACACCCAGGCCGTAGAGGCGCCAGCCGAAGGCCATCGTGGTTTTTTCCGCAGTCATCGCTCTTCCCCTTCAGTGGCGAACGCGCAGCCGTCGCGAAAACCAAGTGTCGGACACCATGCAGGGCGATGAACAGTGTCTCCAACGCTCTTGTTTGTGCCCGAACCTTGGTCACGACTTCGGAACAGTCGCGCCTTCGCCACCTTCCGGCCACCTCCTCGAACTCAGGCGGCGATCGGTGCGTTGCGCGCGTAGTCGGCTATCTGGCCGCGCAAGGCGGCCTGGAATGCCGGCCGCGCCTCGCAGCGCTTGACGTAGGCATCGAGCGTCGGAAAGCCGGCCACCAGATCCGTGTGCCGGATGAACCTCAGCACGGTAGTCATCAGAACGTCGGCCGCCGAGAAACGGCCCAGCAGATAATCGCGACCGTCGAGGCACTCGGAAAGCGCGGTCAATCGGGCCATCGCCTCCTCGACCGCCCCGGCACGTCGCAGCTTCGCCCATGCTTCGCCGGCGTGCAGCTGATCCAGCACAAAAAGATTCCACAGCGGCGGCTCGACGGTATTGAGCGCCGTGAACATCCAAGTGAGCGTTTCGGCACGCCGGCCGGCAGGCATCAGTGCCTCGCACCGTTCGGCGATGGCATGGACGATGGCGCCCGATTCGATCAACGTGTCGTCGCCGGATTCCACAACCGGCACCATGCCGAAAGGATGCTTGCGCCGATAGGCCTCGGAGCTGCGCTCCTCGGTATCGATCCACCGGCTTTCATAGGCAAGCCCCGCCTCTTCCAGCGCCCAGCGCACGCGCAGGTCGCGCACCAGCCCCTGGGCAAAAGGCGGCACCCAGCTGAAACCCCACACGGCAATCTTTTCCATCTCGCTTCTCCTCACGGTCACTCTGTCGATGCCGGTTGTCCCGGCGCGTTGGTTGGTGATCGTGAGAAAGGTTGCGGCCGGGCCATCGCCAGGTGGGAGTGACAAGTGTGGCGCGATTGAATTGGGTTCGCGCAAAGGGACTCGCTGATCACAGCCGCGGCGCGTGCGAGGTGAGACGATCTCCTCGGTGCGTTGAAGCGGGTTCGACGCTATGGCTATCAGGGCGTCCAATCCGCGTCATCAATGACACTAGGCAGAGGAGAGTCCAAGGCATGGCAGCCGGACCGACATTCCTGGGATTGGATCGTCAGCCCCCGACAGCCCTCCAGCCTCCAGCCTCCGCCGATTTCAGCCTTCGGGGATGTGCAAATTTTCGAGATCGACGATCAATCCGGGGCCGGTCGGCTTCCATTCCAGCTTTCTCCGTGTCTGTTCGCTGGAGGCGGGCACGTCGTGCGCGGCAAACATGGCGAGCCAGCCGAAAAAGGCCGGAGCCTCTTCCTGGCCGATGGATTTGACCGGCAGTTTCAGGCGTCGGCCAATGGCTTCGGCGATGTCGCGCATCGACACGCCCTCCTCTGCGACCGCGTGATACCTGGCATTCGGCTCGGCCTTTTCGATCGCCAACCGGTAGAGGCGGGCAACGTCGAGAACGTGCGCTGCCGGCCAGCGATTGAGTCCGTCCCCGACATAGGCGCACGCGCCCTTCTCACGGAATATCGCGATGGCGCGGGTGACGAGGCCTTGCGTAACCGTGTCGTGGACTTGCGGGAGGCGCACGACGGAGACGTTGACCCCGTCCGCGGCGACAGCGGCGGCCGCTTCTTCCGAGGCTGCGCGCGGATGCACGTCGCAGCCGATGATCGCATGGTCTTCCCTGGCCGGCTGACCGGGCACGGTATTGGCCAGCCCGGTTCCGGAGGTCACGATCAAGGGCCGGCCGGAGCCGGCGAGAACCGAGCCCAGCGCCTCGATCACACCACGATCGTCCTCGCAGTTCTGGACGAATCTCGAGAAGTCGTGGTTGAAGGCCAGATGGATGACGCCGTCCGATCGGGCGGCCCCCTCCTTGAGGCTGTCAGGGTCCGCGATCGACCCGCGATAGACCTCGGCGCCGGCGGCCGCCAGAGCCGGCGCCTTGTCGTCCGAACGGCAGAGGCCGATCACCTGATGGCCCGCCGCGATCAATTCCTTCACGACGTTCAAGCCGATGTTTCCAGTAGCACCCGTAACAAACACACGCATGAGCCAGGTCTCCGAGTTTCGTTGGAGACCAATGTCGCCGTAAAATCTATCCCGGTAAATTAGTGAAATCATCATAGTAAAATGACTAACAGGATCAGCGAGCGTCCGGCTGCCGAGAACCCGTTAGGGACCTATCTGCGCGATCGCCGCACCAGGCTCGACCCGGCCGTCCTCGGCTTTCCCCCGGAGCGTCGCCGCACCTCCGGCCTGCGCCGCGAGGAAGTGGCGCAGCGAGCCAACATCAGTCCGACCTGGTACACCTGGCTGGAACAAGGGCGCGGCGGCGCACCCTCGGCCGAGGTGCTCGATCGGATCGCGCGTGCGCTGATGCTGACGGATGTCGAGCGCGAGCATCTCTTCCTGCTCGGCCTCGGCCGTCCGCCCGAGGTCCGCTACAAGAAGAACGGCGGCATCACGCCGCGGCTGCAGCGCGTTCTCGATGCGCTGGACCCCAGCCCCGCCCTCATCCGGACCGCGACCTGGGACGTGGTCGGCTGGAACCGGGCAGCCACCGTCATCCTGGGCGACTACGGCTCCGTACCGCCGCATCAGCGCAATGTGCTGCGCACGCTCTTCCTCGACCCGCGTGCCCGCGCCGTGCAGTACGACTGGGAGAGCGTGGCGCGCCACGTGGTGGGCGCGTTCCGCGTGGACGCCGCGCGCGCAGGGGCCGCGGCGGAGGTGGAGCCTCTCGTCGATGAACTCAGCCAACTCAGTCCCGAGTTCAGAACGATGTGGCGGGACAACGACGTTCGCGGCACCCATGGCGAAGCCGTCAAGCACATCCGCCACCCCGCGCTCGGTCCGCTGGCGTTCGAATACTCCGCCTTCGCGGTCGACGGCCGGCTGGACCTCAGCATGGTGGTCTACAACCCGGCGACATCGGAGGACGCCGACAAGATCAGGTCGGTGATGGAATGTCGGTGACGCCGTGGCAACAGAGGAGACGGAGGTAATTATTCGAAAATTGATTACCTCCATCCTTATCTCGTTCCGCCCTACTCCGCCGCTTCAGGCGCGCCCATGCTGCCCTTGCTGTACATCCCGGAGCGATCGAAACAGCAGGCATTGCGCTTGCCGCACGCCAGCTTGTCGCATGCGGTGGCGATGCGCTTGCCGCGCGTCTCGGCCTTCTTGCCAGAGGTGATCCAGTGGATCCAGTCGCGGCGCGCCACCGGCGTGATGTCGGCCCATGTCGCCTTGGCGTCCGCGTTGGACGCCAGCGCCTTGCGCAGGTCGGCGGGTACCTTCGGTTCGGGCTCCTTCTCCACCGGCGCGATCTCCAGCGCGACGCTGTCGCCCGCGGCGACCCCCGCGGCCTCGCGCAAGGCCTTGTCGATCTTGAGCCAGTGACTGCCGTGGCCATCCGGTTCCAGCGTCGCCTGGAAGGGCCGGTCTTCAAAGCGGCCCTCGACGGTGACCATGCTCCGCGTCGGCAGCTTCGCGCTCGCGGCCACGGGCAGCACCAGGAAAGTCCACGCCGCGCCCTTGGGTATCGCGGGGCGCGACAGCTTCGCCCTGAACTTGATCACCGCGGTAGGTTTGGCCATGGCGAAACGGTAGCACCGGTCCTCGCGATCGACGAAGCGGGACCAGTTGGCCCCGTACGCTATCCACGTGGGTGATCAGTGCCGCCATCGGGCATGCGTGCGTGGGGAAAGCGCCTCTGCGGCGATTGGTGAAATAGATGAGGGCGGATGGAAGAGCGCATCGAGCGCATTTTCGAACGTCAGGTGCTGCAGCGCAGCTTGAATGTTTTCTATTTGAAAAATAGATTCATATATGAAATTTCGCAGTTCGGGTGTTCCGGCCCGTATCGCCACTCGTGGCCGCAAGGCAGACATCGAAGGGGATATATGCAATGAAATCGCTGATTCATGCCGTATCGCTGGCGTCGATGCTGGTGGCGTCATCCGCCTCGGTGGGCGCGAAGCAGGTGCCGCAGTTGCCTTCGTCTCATCCGGTTCCCGCGATCCAGGACACCGAAACACCTGCGCAGCGCGATGCGCGCATGGCGCAGTGGCGGCAGGCGCGGTTTGGCATGTTCATTCACTGGGGGCTGTATGCCGTGCCGGCGGGTGTCTGGCAGGGCAAGCCGGTCGACGGCATCGGCGAATGGATCATGTACAACGCGAAAATTCCCGTTGCCGACTACAAGAAACTGGCATCGCAGTTCGATCCGACGAAATTCGACGCGCACGCCTGGGTGGCCCTGGCGAAAGCCGCGGGCATGAAATACATCGTCATTACCGCGAAGCATCACGATGGCTTTGCGATGTTCGATTCGAAGGCCAATCCTTTCAACATCGTGGATGCGACGCCGTTCAAGCGCGATCCCTTGCGGGAGCTCGCCAGGGAAGCACAAAAGCAGGGAATCAAGCTGGGTTTCTACTATTCGCAGGATCAGGACTGGACTGCGCCAGGCGGCGCCGCGCTCACGTTCGACAAGTCGCATGACGGCCACTGGGACAAGGCCCAGCTGGGCAGCTTTGCCGAGTATCTGCATACCAAGGCCATCCCGCAGTTGAAGGAGCTGCTGACCAACTATCAGCCGTCACCGGCGATCGTCTGGTTCGATACGCCCACTGCCGACATGACGCCGCAGCTCGCCTCGGAAATCGTCGCGCTGCTCAATCAGCACCCGAACCTGATCTGGAACAATCGTCTCGGCGGTGGCTACAAGGGCGACACCGAAACGCCGGAACAGAGTGTTCCCGCGCAGGGCTACCCGGGCCGCGACTGGGAAACCTGCATGACGATCAACGACACCTGGGGCTACAAATCGACCGACACGAATTTCAAATCGACGCAGGAACTGCTGCGCACGCTGGTCGATGTCGCGAGCAAGGGCGGCAACCTGTTGCTCAATGTCGGACCCGACGCACAAGGGGTGATTCCCGCGCCGGAAGTGGAGCGCCTGCAGGCGATCGGCAAATGGCTCGATGTCAATGGCGAATCGATTTACGGTACCGGCCCTACGCCATTTCCCGGTGCTCGCGGAAAGTTTTCGACCACGGATAAAATGCTCGGCGGGAACAAGCTGAAGTGGATCCCGGCCTGGGATTGGCGCGCCACCCAGAGGCCGGGGAAAATCTATATTCACCTGTTGACCTGGCCGGGCAAGGCATTCCACCTGGCGAACGCAAATGTGCAGGTCAAGCAAGCCTATTTCCTTGCCGATCCGAAGCGTGCGCCGCTCATCTACACGCAAAAGGGAGGTGCGCTCGATCTGCAACTGCCCGGCAAGCCGCTCGATCCGAACGACACGGTGGTCGTGCTCGAGACCGACTGAATCCCGGCTGCTGCAGGAGGATGAAGCTCGGCGTTGCGCTGTAGCTGCCAGGTCCTTTTAGACGTCCCTACGGCGCACCTCGAACAACTCCGATTTGTAGGAGCGCACCCTGTGCGCGAACCCCGTCACCGCATCGCACCGTGCTTTCGCGCACAGGGTGCGCTTGTATGTTTGGTCCCGGCGAGCGAGAAAGAGCTTGCCGGGGTTCCCTCCGCAAAGAAGCGCTTCCCCGCGAGATCACATCGCCGTGGGCGGCAATCGTCCGGACAAAGCGGTCGAGTGCAGCGACCTTATCGAGACTGATGCCGAAGGCTAGGCGCCTGGAAGCGATATCGCCACCCCAGCTCACAACTGCTGGATCAACTGGGTGTGCCGGCATGAATTCGTGGGGAAACCTCAGGGACAGAGCCGAGTTTCTACGACGCTTGCCTCAGGAAAGCGCGCGCTGCCCCCGTCTCCCGCTACTGATAGGTCGGGTGCTGCCGCACGACGCAGGACGCGCCGCCCGAGGGCCAACGCGCGAGCAGCGCGAGATAGGTGGCCTGCTCCTCGCGCACGCCGGGTTTCGTACCGTGCGGCGGTTCCAGCCGCTGCTCATCATGGATGTCGTCGATGATGTCGTGCAGCTTCTCCGCGTCGCGGACGATGGCGTCGCCCATGATCGACAGCGTGACGTCGGATAACTCGGCATGATCGCTGCAGGTCACCACATTGCCATGGGCCCGCAGGCTGCTCAGCAGCAGGTTGATCTCGTCGAGCTGATTCAGGGTGACACCGAAGAGGTGGCGGTTGCCGGCTTCATCCATCACCGGCTCGGCGGCGTTCGGTGCGGCGGCTTCCGTGCAAGCCTCTGCTTGCGCATCGGCCTCGCCTGCCGCCGCCATGTCGCCACGCTCGGCCGGCCGGGAGAGTTCGTCCAGCACCTGCCCGATCTGCTCCTTCAGCAACTCCATGCAGATCGCCACTTCGCCCGGGCGAATCTCCGCATACCACTCCCGATCCTCGTCCGGCCTGCGCGGTCGCGCCAGGTTGGCCAGAAACTCCACATACTCGCGCAGCTGCTTCAGCCGCAGCTGGCTGTCCTCCGGCAGGAAATAGCCGGTCGTTTCCAGATCATCCGCATCGAACGTCGACATGGTCGCCTCCTGGTTCCATAGAAGTGCCCATCTGAAAGGATCAGAGTCGGCTTCTACAACTCTTCCTCGAGAACGTGCACTCTGACTCCTGTTTCCGTACCTCGCATGGCAACCATAATGCAACTGAAACGTGGCATTGTCAACAACCGAAAGTCGCCTGATCGCGAACGTGCGTGCGCAACAATGCAACGCACCTGCTAAACGTCGCCATGCGCAAGCACCGGGGACGATGCGACAACAGGAATTTGAATGGCCGCACCCTACGAGAACTTCGCGAATCGCCTGCGAAAGGCGCTGGACCGGACCGGTTTCGTACAAGGACGCGGAAGAACGAGCGCCCTGGCGGATCGCTACGCCGTATCGCGGGAAACAACCCGCAAATGGCTCACGGGCCTTGCCCTGCCCGAACTCCCTCGCATCATCGAACTGGCCAAGGATTTCGACATCAGCCTCGAATGGCTTGCCACCGGGCGCGGGCCCATACCGCTGGGCGTGGGAGAAACCAGCGCCGTCTATCGGCGGCTGACCGACAGCGAGGGTCGCCTGCTCGACGCGTTCCACAAGCTGCCCGAGCCCAAGCGGCAGTTGCTGGTGAAGTTCCTCTCCTAAAAACAAGAGGACGGGGACACGGCCCAGGGTGACCCCGTTTTGCTGCGCCAACTACTCTCTTTGTCGGGTTTCGGAATGGGTCATTGGTCCTGAACTGCTTCGACCTGAATGCGGAGGGTGACTTTCATGTCCATTCCGAATGACTTGCCGCCATCCAGTCCGAATTGGTCCCGCTGGAACGTCCCCAGCGCGTCGGCGCCGCAACGCAGCCGTGGCTTCAACATGAAATCGGGGATGCATTTGAACCTGTCGATGGCGAGTGTCAGCGGCTTGGTCACCCCGCGCATCGTCAACGTGCCGACGGCCTTGGTCGGCGCCCCGTCGACGAAATCCGTGAGCTTGCCGCGATAGTGCGCGGTCGGATACTTCGCCACGTCAAACATGCCGCACTGCGTCTGACACATCGGTGCGCTTGCGCCGAGCATCACCTTGTTCAACGCCGGATTGCCGAAGTCGATGCTGGCGATGTCGACGGTGACATCGACACTGCCGGTTTTGCCCACCGTATCGAGTGTGGCGGTGCCCGTGCTGTGATCGAACTTGCCGCGCCAGATCGACAAGCCCATGTGGTCCGCTTCGAAGCTGGGGTACGTGTGGTCCGGATCGAGGGTGTAATGCACCGGCGCGGACGCGGCGGTGGCCGTGGTTGTCGTCAGCAGCAACAGCATGGCGAGCTTGTGAAGGCGCATCGTGGTTTCTCCGTGACATGGACATGGTTGAGGGTGGCTGACCGAATGTCGGCTTTCCGAATGTCGGCTTTCAGGGTTGCGACGAACGGCAACGCTGCAGATCGACATCCTGTCCCGCTCGCCGAAATGGCCGGTGTGCATGATCACCCACATGAAAACCACCAGCCGTCCTGCCGCCAAATCGAAGGTCGCCAAGCCCACGCGGGACGCCTTCGTGCGCCTTGCGGCCAGTTCCACGGCCGTCGAGACCGGCCGGCCCATCGGCAAGATAGAGCGCGCCCTGCGCGCGACGGCAAGTTCAGCAGCCTACAGCCGGCGCGCTGACCCTTTCGGTCAGCCCGGCGAAATGGTGACCCGGTTCGTCCCCTTCTTAATCCGAACATCCGTTCATCCATGTCGAAAACGTCGAATGCCGTTCGTCGAATGGTAGGCAGCACCACTACGCTGCCTCTCAACCAAACTGGAGCATATCCACCGTGCCACGAATGATTTTTGTGAACCTTCCTGTTGGCAATCTCGACGCGTCCATGGACTTCTACAAATCCATCGGCTTCGAGAACAACCCTCATTTCACCGACGAAACGGCGGCGTGCATGGTATGGAGCGAGGCCATCCACGTCATGCTCCTCACGCACGCCAAGTGGCGCACTTTCACGAATCGCCCCATCCCGCCCACTGGCTCAAGCGAAGTCATGCTGGCGATCTCACACCTCGAGCGCGAAGCAGTCGACGCCATGAGCGAGGCGGCGGCGGCCAACGGCGGAACCGCCGACATCAATCCCGTGCAGGACCTTGGCTTTCTGTACAGCCGCAGTCTGGCCGACCCCGACGGACATGTCTGGGAGGCCATGTGGATGGACCCGGCAGCCATTCCCTCGGGCGATCAGCCGGGCTGAGCCAGCCAACATACCGATCAATCTGCGCAAGCGACAAAGCGGGGCCAGGTTCATTCGTCTGGCCAAAAGTGAACCTGGCCCCGTGTTCGATCTTGGCACCGCATGAAACACAGCGGCTGGTGGCCAGAGGCAAGACGGGACATCATGATCTCTGACGCAGATCGGAGACGGGTTTTTGCGTGCCTATTGACCTGAGGATGCTCTGAATAAGCCCCAGCGCAAAGTCTGGAAGCCTTTTATCCCGACGACTAGCGGTGGCAGGCGTTGCACAACGGCTGCGGCTCAACTTTGTGGGAGCGACTTCAGTCGCGACGGTGTGGCAGCGCGCCGCGCCGCCCAGCTGTACACCGAACAGTTGCGACGCTGCGGGCCGCTGCTGCGGCCATCGCGACTGAAGTCGCTCCCACAGGCGGAAGCTTGTTCAGGTGTTCCCTAAATTACCTCCGGCCGCTGATCTCGCGGGACTGACAGAACCTGCGGCCGAAATCCGCACTGTATAGCGGGTGGTCAACCAGGGAGAGAACCTCATGCCCAAGACACATTCCGGTCACGCCGTTGCTTGCCTGCAGGTGGGCGCCTTGGGAATAGGCGAAGACCACACCATGGCCGCTGGACGCAACCTGGCGCTTTGGCTCATCGAAAACGGTCATGTGCAACACCTGTTTGTCGAATTTCCCGCACCGAACTACGGCCAGGCACTCAATGCAGCCATACAAGCGGCCGGAACACAGCCACCGCCGACGCGCCAGACCCTGGCGCAACAGATGAACTGGGAGAATCGCCACCTTCCCGCCATCCCGTTGGGTGAAGTGATGGCGGAGGCGTTGCTGCGAGGGGTCACGGTGCACCTCGCGGACGATTCGATGCAGATGGTGCACCCCAACCGCTTCGCTCGAAGACACACCACTATTCAGAACGTATTTCGCCAAGTCGCCGGCCAAGTCGGGACACCCTCGGCGGCAGGCGCGGTCGGTTGCCTGCTCCTGTGGGGAGGAGCCCACTTCGAGGGCAACCACGCGCTCGACAACTACATCATCAACCTACCCTTCGTGATCATGGATTGAAGCCAAAGTGCCATGAACGGATTCCGCCGGACCGGCCGCTTCAATACCCCGGCCTCCCGCAAGGATGCTCGCCCCATGAGCAAGGGATGCGTGTGACCTCCGCCCCGTTATCGGGCCACCATGTCAGGCGCCGGGGCGATGCCTGCAGCCATCTGAAACTATCTGGAGACAGCCATGGGATTGTGCGGTAGCAGGATCGCAGCCATCGATCAGGACCCCGACTCGGTGCCAGTTCACTCCACGTCGGCCACGATGGAAAAACTGCTGGAAGAAATGCAGACCCCATCGACCACCGTTACGGTCACTCTGTTGTCCGACCCTCATGACATCCCTTATCCCGATGGGGCACAGGCGGTGAAGAACACCGAGGTGACGGTTGCCACCCGTTACCGCGCCCGGTGCACCGGCATAGGCTGCATCGCGGAAATCGGCGACAAGGTTTTCCTTGTCTCGGACTCGTTCGCACCCTGCGTTCCCATCATCGTTTTCAACGCGAACGGTGCGTGGCTCGCGCACTCGTTCGGCCTGTCGGGCGTAGATCAGGTTCGAAAAGTCGCAATCGCGCACAATGACTGCGATATCATCATCAGCAAGAAACATGCGCGAAGTGCGCAGATCGCCCGGGCGATCTTCGAACAACTGGGGGAGTTTTCTGTCCAGCTCCTGGACGTCGATATCAGCGGCACGATAGGAGTCGTGGTCAGCGCGGTCAGCAAGACCATTCTGGTCTATCGCCAAACCTAGCCCTGCGTTGCACATCGACGTCGCCGAAGAAAACGCGCCGTGAAACACCGGAGCAAAAATTTCTCGTGGAGACCTGATCAGCATCAAAACTCAGCCGTCACCGTTCGCCCTGAGCGTAGGCCCGGACGGCCGCTGTCGAAGGATCGCCCGGGACGGTGCTTCGACTTCGCTTGCTGGCGCAAGCTACGCTCGGCACGAACGAGTGTTGGCGACTGAAAATCAGGGCCCGTCGGGTCGCCCCAAAGCCTTGCTAGGGAAACTCCGATTTTGCTCGTCATCCCAGCGAAGGCTGGGATCCAGCGTCTTTAGGGCGGTCTGAATAAGTCCACTGCGGCCTGGAGAAGGGCGCCCCTTGTGGGAGCGACTTCAGTCGCGATCGCGTAGCAGCGCGCTGTGCCGCCCGATTGTGCATCGAGCCGCTGCAACGCCGGGATGCTGCAGGCCGCTGCCGCGGCCATCGCGACTGAAGTCGCTCCCACAATCTCGGCGACGAGCAGAAGCTTGTTCAGACGTTCCTTTAGCCCATTAAACAGAAGGACACTGGATTCCTGCCTTCGCAGGAATGACGAGCGAGCTGCCGATTAATCGGACCTTTCCTAGGGATTCTTTGCGTCGAACGGAATGACCGATCCCATGTTGAGCGAGCCAAGCCGCCCCGACCTGATGTGATAGCTCCCCGTCAACAGGACACTGCGGGCCAGCGTTCCATTGGGCACGACCGCGCGAATCTGCTGAAGCATGTGGGTATCACGCAACGCCAGGCCTTCGGCCGAAGTCTCCGCAGGCCCCGTCATCTTCCCCTTGCCTGCCGAAACACGGGTGTTGCAGTCCACCAGGAAGATATTCACGCCTCGCCGCACCGCGAACTCCATCAACCGGGCTGTCTTGACCGGGTTCGTCTTGTCGCCGGGCCACATGAGGCTGGACTGGGCTCTGAATTCCTGCCATGCCGGAATCTGGCTGATGTCCTCGGAGCCCGCTGCGCGGTCCCTCAACCAGCGACCCAGCGTTTGGCCTCCCGGGAAGTCGAAACCCAACTCGGCGGGCACGAACTCGACATCCTCCAGGAACAAATTGTCCACGACCCCATCCTGGATCAAGTTGCACAACAGTCCGCGAGGATGCGGATTGACATGCGTTTCGCCGATCATCAACCCACGCGCCCTGACATCCAAGTTCGCGGCGCGGCGCAATTCCCCGGCTCGTTGCAATTCCTCTTCATCGAATGGCATCGACCTACTCCTCAGTCCGAACGTTCGCTATCGAATCTAAAAAACAGAAATCAGAGCACACATGCTTTTAGGCCGGCTCGTCGAATGGCCGACCCCGGTTTCGCCAAGGGCGATCGCCTTAAGGATGGTCTGAATAAATCCACTGCGGTCTGGAGAAGGGTGCCCCTTGTGGGAGCGACTTCAGTCGCGATCGCTAGCAGCGCGCTGCGCCGCCCGATTGTGCATCGAGCCGCTGCAACGCCGGGATGCTGCAGGCCGCTGCCGCGGCCACGGCGACTGAAGTCGCTCCCACAATCTCGACGACGAGCAGAAGCTTGTTCAGACGTTCCTTAATTCGGCGCCCAGTCGTGGAAGTGATGCCGGACGTGGCCGGCCGGCATCTGGCTTGGCCAAAGCCGAGGCCGTCGAAGTCTTCCCTAGGATAAGTGCGTGAAACCGCGCCGGATCCGGTCACAGGGTGCGGGGTTGTCCCCTTCCGCACACCGGCCCATAGCGCTACATCGTCTTGGACGATCAGAAATTATCCTTGAAACCTTCTCCGCCGACATGGCGGGCCCGATGGACTGCATCATCCTGGCCCGGGCATCACGCTCAGGGGGTGGACAGGACGATAGGGCTTCGATGAGCATAAACGACAGATGCTTGTCCCTTCCACGCCGCCCGACGAACTGCTGCAGCTGCTGCCCGACGCGGTGGTGCAAACGGACGCGCTCTGGATCATCACCTACCTCAATCCCGCCTGGCACAAGCTCACAGGCCATTCGCTGGATGGAGCGCTCGGCAAGTCTCTGCTCGACTTCGTGCATCCCGACGACACGGGAACCTTGCGATCAGGCATGCCGGTGTTCCGGCTGCGCATGGCAAACTCGGACTATCGCTGGATGCGTCTGCAGATGCATCCGAAGTCCGATGCAGCGAATCGAGTGATCAGTCGCCAGGGCGTTCTGATCGAGATCACCGAAATCACCGAACAAGTATTGATGGAGGTCCGCCAGCGCTTCCTGCGGCTGCTGGAAACCATCGACGGCGTCGTTTGGGAAGCAGAGCTCGGCGTGGGCAATACGTTCCTGAGTCCGCAGGTCGAGCGCCTTTTCGGCTACACGGTCGAAGAGTGGCGGTCCGACCCCGGTTTCTGGCGGCAGCATGTGCATCCCGACGACTTGGCCGAAGCGCTGGTCATTGACGATGCCGCGTACCACGCAACGCACAGTTACGCGTACGAGATGAGTTACCGGTTGACTGCCAAATCCGGCAAGGTCGTATGGGTGCGCGACCTGTGTCGCGTCGATGTCGACAAGGGTCGCCCGAATCGCATGATCGGCCTGATGATCGACGTGACCCAACAAAAAAAAACCGAACTCGAGCTGGTGCAATCCGACAACCGCTATTCACTCGCCACCCGCGGATCCAATGACGGCATCTGGGATTGGAACCTGCAAACGGATGTCTTGCATGTGTCCCAGCGCTTCAATGAGATTGTCGGGCTGAGCGACACCGGCAACCTGCATGATGACGGCTGGCATTTTCTGCAACAGCTCATTGATCCCGATGACCATGAGCGCGTGCAGATGGCGTACCGCAGGCACCTGTCGGGCAACCGCCCGAACTTTTCCGTCGATTTTCGCGCTCGTCATGGATCGGGGCGATTGGTGTGGCTCAATTGGCGCGGGGTGGCCCAATTCGAAAACGGCGTTGCCGTTCGGATGGCCGGGTCGTTGAGCGACCTGGCGGAACGCGGCAGCTCCTACGACGCATTGACCAACCTGCCCGGCCGGCCCTTGTTCCGCGATCGCCTTGAGCACGCCATCGCGCTGCATCAAGACGGCGCTTCGAAACGTGGTGACACGCTGACACAGGGCGACAACACGATGTTCGCAGTGCTGGTGCTGGACCTCGACCGGTTCAAGGCAGTCAATGACACCCTTGGACACCATGTAGGCGACCAACTGTTGCAGCAAGTTGCGCGCCGGCTCGAGTCCTGCGTGCGGGCTGTCGATCTTGTCGCCCGCATGAGTGGCGATGAGTTCAACGTGCTGCTCGAGTCTGTCGATCACGCGGGTGCAGCCGACCGGGCCCGACAGATTGCCGCCGCCCTCGGGGCCCCCTATCAGATCGGCATGCACACAGTGACCAGCGTCGCAAGCATCGGGGTGGTCAGCAGCCAAGCCGGCTTCGCGACAACCGATGACTACCTGCGCGCCGCCGACGCCGCCATGTACCAGGCCAAGAGCCATGGATTGGGCGTGTGCGTTTTTTCCGGATAAGGAAAAGGGGACACCAAAAAGGGGGACAGGATCTGAGGTTTCCCCACGAGTTCATGCCGGCACACCCAATTGATCCAGCAGTTGTGAGCTGGGGTGTCGTAGCTGATCGATGAGTTCGTTCAAGCGCGTGCTCGACCATCGCCGCACAAGTGCCTCGCGGCCCAGCCGCATGACAGAGTAGAGGCGTCGTCTCGATCGGAACGGCGCGAGCCAAGCGTCGATACCACTGGCTTCGCACGCCATGCCCACGAGCCAGCTGGCAAACGCGGCCATCGCGCTGAGCAGCAAGAGCACTTCGATACGCGCTCCTTTGCGGGTGAGGCTGTCTTCGAAGCCCTGCCCGTAGCGATGGGATTTCAGATCACGGAACGACAGCTCGATCTGCATGCGCCGGCCGTATAGCGTGATCAGCTGGCGCGCACTGAGCGCTAACGACGGAGAGGCCACCAGCAGCCACGGCTCGCTCTCGCGTTGCGCGTTCTTTCGGCTGTTGGAGTTGCGCGCAAGCAGGCCTTGCCGATTACGGTGCTTGCGCCCTTTGGGTGGCTTGGCATGCAACACCACGCGCGCTGTCAGGGGATTGCTGCGTGCGATATTCATCGATCCGAAATCGCGCGGCTTGCGTGCCGCCAAGGCATACATAGCTTTGCACGTCACCCATTCACCAGGCTCGTCGGGTACCTCGACGGGTTTGAGATACGTCGTGTTGCGCAAGCGTCCCAGCCACTGCCAGCCCATCGCCTCGACGGCTCGGAACCATGGCCCACGGAAGCCGGCATCGGTCACCAGAATCGGCCGCACGTCATCGGGCAGCACCTGCGCCAGGCGTTGTAGGAACCGCTTTTCAGCCTTCGGCGAGCCTTGTTGCCCGTTGGGAAACACCATGTCCAGGATCGGCAGCGAACGGCCACCCACGGGAATCGCCGCACGCAGCAAATGCCAGCTCCGATCGGACTTCAGATCCGACCAATCGATGAGGATGACGGGTTGTTTGCTACGCACCATCCACAACGGCGCCTGGACTCTGATACGGGTTTTCCATGATTTCCCCTGATCGATTTTGAGTGATTTGCAGATAGTCTGCGACGCGCCGCCGTTCCAGGTCATCGCATTAAGGATGTCCTGCCCCGACCTGCCCTCGATGTGCTTGATGCCCCCGCCCCCCCTTTGCTCTGTTCACTGACCAGCCGGCGGCTCCCACAGCTCCGCCTTGTTCCCCTCCGGATCGATGACCCAGCCGAAATTACCGAACTCGGACTCGTCGATCTTGTCGACGACGTTGCAGCCTTCGCTGCGTAGGGCCGCCAGCAAGGCGCGCAAGTCGGCCACCCGGTAGTTGACTATGAAAGCCGCCTGGCTCGGCTCGAAGTAACTGGTGTCGGCCGCTAAGGGACTCCACGCCGTTGTCCCGACACCGGGCGGATTGTCGGACGACGCCCAAGGAAACGCCGCACCGCCCCACGCCTCGATCTCGATGCCCAGGTGGACCCGATACCACTCGGCCAGGGCCTTCGGGTCCTTGGCCTTGAAGAAGATGCCACCAATGCCTGTAACTCGTCTCATGCTGGGCCTCCGAGCAAGATGTGCTTACTTAAATAGAGAGGCAAAGGGGACTGAGGCAGTTAATTCGCCTTAACTTTCATCCCGGTTTCACCTCGCCAGCTTAACTTCCTCCGTCCCGGTTTCATTGGACGGTTCCGATCAAGGTCCAGTCGTGAGCAGCAGGGAAGTCGCTTCTCCCCCAGTCAAAGGGCGATACAACCAGTAGCCCTGAAGGCTGTCGCATCCGAGCCGCACCAGCAGGTCGCGCTGGAGTTCGGTTTCGACGCCCTCAGCCACGACACCCAGTCCGAAGTTGCGTGCCAGCGCGATGATCGTGCGAATGATCGGCGCCTCCTCCTGGTTTCGCTTCGACTCGACTCCGATCTCGCGCACGAAGGACTGGTCGATCTTCAGCGTGGTAACCGGTAGCTTGTGCAGGTAACTCAGGGACGAATAGCCAGTGCCGAAATCGTCGATCGCAATTCCCACGCCCAGGGCACGCAACTCGAACAGGTTGGCAGACGTTTCAGTCACGCTCTGCAAGATCAGACTCTCGGTGATCTCCAGTTCCAGGGCACTGGGTTCAAGTCCGGTGTCGCGCAGTGCGCGGATAACGGTAGTCACCCAGTCGGGCCGCTTGAACTGGATCGCCGAGACGTTCACTGCCACACGCAGGGAAGGATGATCGCAGCGCCACCTTGCGATCTGGGCGCAGGCCTCCCGCAGCGCCCATTCTCCCATCTGGACGATCAGGCCGCTCTCTTCAGCGAGCGGAATGAAGCGCGCCGGTGAAATCATGCCCAAGGTGGGATGGTGCCATCGCATCAGGGCTTCGAATCCCTGAATGTTGCCTTCCGCGCCACATTGCGGCTGGTAGTGCAAACTCAATTGACCCAACCTCAGCGCATGGCGTAACTGACCCACCAGTTCCATGCGCTCTCGTGCCAGCGCGTTCATCTCCGGAGCGAACCACTGGAAATTGTCGCGACCGCTGTCCTTCGCCCGGTACATGGCCGAGTCCGCATTGGCCATCAAGCTCTCGCCATCCAACCCGTCGGTTGGATAGATGCTGATACCCAACGACACGCTGATGAACACCTCCTGTCCTTCGATCTGAAACGGAGCCTGCAGGGCTTTAGTCAGTTCGGTTGATACACGCATGGCGTCCTGTGAATTCTCCAGTTCACCGACCACCGCGACGAACTCATCGCCGCCGACCCGCGCCAGGGTATCGCTCTTGCGGATGCATGCGCTTAGGCGATTGGCAGCGTGCTGCAGCAACGCATCACCTGCGGAGTGGCCAAGCATGTCGTTGATGTGCTTGAACCGATCCAGATCCATGTAGAGCACCGCCACCTGTTGCTTCTTGCGCTTCGCCTGCGCCAACGCCTGCGTCAGACGATCCTGGAACAGCAGGCGATTTGGCAACCCGGTCAACGCATCGTGGTGGGCCTGGTGCTCGAGTTGATCGGTGAGCAGCCGATGCTCAATAGCCACTGCAGCAAGCTGCGTTGCCATCGCCATGAACGCCAGATCCCGCGCGCTGGGTGCGGATGGCTCGGCACGGTAAATAGCGAAGGACCCCAGCACGCCTCCTGCGTTGGAGGGGATCGGCATCGACCAGCAAGCGCGCAATCCATGGGGCAACGCCAGCTGCCGATGGTCATCCCAGTCGGGATCGGTGGCGATGTCCTCGGTGATGACGATCTCTCCCGTGGAGCACGCGCGACCGCACGACCCGACTGTCGGCCCAATCGGCAAGCCGTCCAATGCCTGGGAATAGACCACTGGCAAGTGCGGAGCAGCCGCTGTTTGCAGGCGACCTTCCTTTAGCAGGACCACCGAACACTTCGCTCGTGGGATCACTGCTTCCAGCATGCTGCTGATGCGGGAAAGAATATCCGGCAGCGACTTGTTCTGCGCGACCTGCTCAAGGATCAGGCTGCGATCCCGCTCGAGCAATTCCTCCATCTTCCGTGAAGTGATGTCCAAACACGCCCCGACAATTGCCACAGCGCGCCCCCCTTCGTCGATCACGACCTCACTCTGGTCGAAAATAGTGCGTACTTCGCCATCCGGCCGGATGATGCGCAATTCGTGGTTGAAGGGTTTTCGATCGAGCAGTGCTTGCAACACAATCGATTCGACCTCGGCGCGATCGTCAGGATGCACGCGGCCGAGGAAATCCTCAAAGCCCGGCGCATGAGCAACCGGGTCAACCCCGTATATCCGACAGAGCTCGTCGGACCAGCTCAAGGTCTGGCTGGAGAGATCCCAGTTCCAGTTCCCCAGATGGACCATCCGTTGGGCTGCTTCCAGCCGGGACTCGCTCAGATGCAAGGCTTCCTCAGCTTGCTTGCGTACGATCGCCGCAGCTACCTGACTGGACACGAATTCAAGCAACGCCTTGTCCTTGTTCGTGTAGCGCAGATCACCGGAGTAGCTCTGCACGACGAGGGCGCCGATCGTTCGTGATTGCGCCTTGAGGGGAACCCCAAGCCAATCCACGGAACCCACACCGAAGGCGTTCTTGTCTTGATTAATCCGCTTGCGCTGCCCTTCCGGAGTCAGGAGCATTGCCTCCCCAGTGCGGATGACTTCACCGGACAGGGTGCCGTCGTTGAGCCTCATCGGATCAGGCGTGCGATCGAACTCGTCCACAAAGTACGGGAACGTCAGCTCGTCCCTGCCTGCATCGTAGAGAGCGACAAAGAAGTTTTTTGCCGGAAGCAACCCGTCAATGATGCCGTGGATGCGATGAAACAGTTCTTGCAGGTTGGCGGTGGTTTGGGCCGCCTCGGAA
This sequence comes from Rhodanobacter terrae, assembly GCF_042657005.1. NCBI lineage: Bacteria > Pseudomonadati > Pseudomonadota > Gammaproteobacteria > Lysobacterales > Rhodanobacteraceae > Rhodanobacter > Rhodanobacter terrae. The sequence continues at coordinate 206,564 of NZ_JBHSNG010000002.1, read as the reverse complement.
ATTTGGTACAGCGCTGCCTGCGTCTGCTCGTCGTGTTTGCGCTCCGTGATGTCGCGCAAGGTGGCGACGATGACGTGTTGTTCGCCCATCAGGATGGGTGTGAGCAGCACTTCCGCTGGAAATTCAGCCCGCTGTGCGCTGCAATGGATCCATTCAAAGCGATGGCTGCCGTTCCGCAGAGCGATGGAGATCATTTCTTCGGCTTTCTCTGCGGATGGCCAACCGTCTGGCTGATTCGGCGGAGAAAGATCGGTTGGGTGCAGCGACAGAATTTCGGCCTTGTCCATGCAGCGGAGCATTGCCATCGCCGCTCCATTGCAATCAATGAAGCGACCGGTTGCGCTATCGAGGAGCAGCATCGCGTCCGCCGTGTCTTCGAACATCAGGCGGAACCGACTTTCGCTCAGCCGCAATGCCGCCTCGGCTTGCCGACGAAGGGCTCTCGCTTCGAAGTAATCGAGAGTGAACGAAAGGTGGCCCGCCGCCTTCTCCGGCAGCTCGACCTCCTGGAGACCGAAGAAATCCAGTTCATCCGAATATCCGGCCAGCGCGCCGCAGATTTGCCCACCCATGCGGACAGGAAAAGCTCCGATCGACCGGAACCCGGAACGCACCGCCGCACGGCGCCAAGGCAGCGTTTCCGCAGCTCCCAGAAAATCGTTGAGCACGCAGGGCCGGCCATTCCGAATGGCCAGACCGATCGGTCCCGAGCCTTCGGCGGATTCATCGCTGCGTACAACAATGCCGTTCAGATAACCGTGTGTGTCGCCGTACTGATTCTCGACACTGACGTTGAATGTGACCGGGTCGTTCCAGCCGATCCAAGCCATCTTCAACTTGCCAAATTCAACGAGAGCTTCGCAAATCTTCGCAAACAGGTCCTCGCGGGTTGTCACCCGAAGAAGCACGGCTTCGTTGATGTGACTCAGCGCGGCGTAGAGCTGCGTCATGCGGTGCAATGCACGGGCCTGGGCCCGGCTGTCGGTGATTTCGATCATCACGCCACACAAGGTCGTTGGAAGACCCGACTGGCTTCGGGTTTAGTGTTGTAGATACTTGAGTGCGCACCAATGATCATAAAAAGGAGCTCCGATGGTGTCGGCTGCCGCCAGATCGATAGGCATCAAGAGTAGTTACCAACGGCTGTTGTGGGCCGAACTCTGCCCGTCTCAGCTTGCCCGGCCGTCATCGGGACCGCAAGGGCAGTTCACGGTAGAGTCGAGATGTGGCGCGGTGGCGTTAGGTTCGGCATATCTGTAGCCGCCTCTTTCGATTGACGGTGCCTTACTGTCCGAACCATGACTCCGTTTCCACATCCCGCTCATCGAACCGAACATGCAGATCTCCCGCATCCGGCTCTCGGACAAAACATCACGCCTTCGTCCACGGCACGTCACGCCCAAGTGCGGAAAGACGTACGAAACCGAAGTACCCGTAAAGATGCGAGAGTGGATGGCTCCCGCCCCTGCGTCGCCTCACCTTATGCTTGTGGCGCAACCACCGGCGTAAGCGTCTGCGACGCCTCCAGCAGCGGATGTACGGGTGCATCGGTGCAGCGATTGACGGCCAGCTGACCGCCCAATTTCCTGAAACCAAAGGAAAGAAGATCATCGTTTCAGTTGACTTCTACGGTGCTCCTCAGAGGGAAGCCGCTGAGTTTTTCGACAGGTTCTCAAAACAAGTGTTCCTGATCCCGTCGTACAGCGCTGCTTTGAAGCAAAGCAGGTTCGTGAATGAAATCGCTTTTGAAGCGAATTTTGAAACACCGCCGATATAGGCCATCCATGGCCTGCCATCAGTCGTTGTCGCAGAAGTCCGGCGTGATCGGTTTGTGTCCGAACACCGTCTCGGCGAATTTCGCGTACCCGATTTTATTTCCTCCGTCCCCTTATCGCCGCCCTGATTTGTTCCGACAGTCCCGCGGAAACACTCTTTGCCTCATGGATGAGGTTGCCGTGCACCTCATCGGTGAGCCAGAAAGGCTCAGCGGTGAGGTTTTCGATACTCGGCCGTGAAGCGTTCTGGCTCGGCGCCGGGTGAACAGGCTTCATGCATGAGCGGGAAGACCTCATCGTTGAGCAGCGGGAGCCTCATGCGTGAGTCTTTCTGGCTCATCGATGAGGCAAAAAGACTCGACGACGAGCCGGCGAGCCTCATGCGTAAGTGGTTGTTGCCTCGTCGATGACATGAAAAGACTCGACCGTGCGCATGGGCGGCAACATCGTTGAACAAGGGAGCCTCACGCGTGAGTCTTTCCGGCTCATCGTTGTGGCAAAAAGACTCGACGATGAGTCGGCGAGGCGCTGGACGAAGACGCATGGCCTCGGCGCGGGGACCGAAAGACGCAAGCGACATGGAACAGCGCGGCTGGGACGTGGCGCCCGGCAAGGCGTGCTGCGGTCCCGGCATGCGTGTGGATCTGCAACCGTCGTCGATCGAAAAAACTCGAGGATGCAGGCGTGCCGAGGTCCGCCGGTATCGAGTGGCACAGCAGGTTGGAGTCCAATCCCCCGTGAAGGAGAGCGCTGGCTTCAGTGACCCGCGAGCAGCTCATCCACCTGCTGGCGCAGCGGCTCCAGTCGGGACTGCACCACGTCCCAGACCAGGGCATCGTCGACCTCCGCGTAGCCATGGATCAGGATGTTGCGGAACGCGATGATCTGGCGGTGGTGTTCGATCCGCGCCAGCAGCGCCATATCGTGGCGGCCGAGCTGGGCCAGCGCCTCGCCGATGATCTCGAACTGGCGCTCCACGGCGGCGCGCAGCATGGCATTGCGCTGGTATCCGGCCCAGTCGCACCCGTCCACGAACCCGGCCAGCGCAGTGGCTGCGCTCTGCACGTCGTACAGGTACTTGGCGGTTTCAAGCCGCATATAACTCCTGGCGCTGCGCTTGTACCGACTGGCGGAAGTACGGATTGCGGATGGCACGCTCCACGACCAGCTCGACCGGCGCGCCCAGCAACGCCTGCAAGTCCTCCTGCAGGCCGAAGAAAGCCGTGGCGTAACCACCCGGCGGCAAGGCATCGAACTCCACCAGAAAGTCGTAATCGCTGCCGGCCCCGGCCTCGCCCCGTGCTGTCGAGCCGAACACTGCCAGCCGGCGCACATGGTGGCGGCGGCACAGCGCGGCCAGGCCCTCCCGATGGACCTGCAGATGTTGCAGCGATGGCGTGACGACGTTCATGGCGGCAGCATAACGCGTGGCGACGCGGGCGTGGCGACCGTCATCGGGGGCCGAGCCGGCCTTCCAAGGCGGCGACCGAAAAGGTGTGCACTCTGCCCGTTTCCGATGACCACTTTTCTTGACGTGGTTTTCTTGATGTCTGCCTCAAGCCGCCGCCAGCACTTTGCGCACCGTCTTCGGCGCCGCCGCAGCAACCTTGAGCAACGCCTTGGCAGCTCGGCTCGGCTCGCGCCGCCCCTGTTCCCAGTCCTGAAGCGTACGAACGGACACCCCAAGCATTTCGGCGAAATCAGCCTGTGACTGACCAAGCTTGATCCGGGCTTCAGTGGCCTGGCTCACCTGCACGGTGAACTTGCGCCCGCCACCTGCCTTGATCTCGCGGATCGCTTCGAGCACTTCGGCACCGATGTCACGCTTGGCATCGCGGGTGAGGATGGCTTCGCTCAACTTTTTCATGACTTCACCATGTGGTCTTTGATCAGGCGTGCGACGCGCGCCGGGAGATTTTCCTGTCGGTTCTTCGCATAAATGGCCAGCAACCCTATCTGCCCAGCCTGAGTCTTGCGCGAGGAAGGCGCCAAGAAGCATGTCCAACGCTGAAAAATCCTTCTGAAGACTGAAGCAGCTCCACGCGTCATGTCGCTGGCATCGTTTTCAGATGGTCGAGGTGTATATTTAGAGGCATGAAAACCACCAGCCGTCCTGCTGCCAAATCGAAGGTTGCCAAGCCCACACGAGATGTCATCGTGCGCGCTGTGGCCAGTTCCACGGCCGTCGAGACCGGCCAGCCGATTGGCAAGATCGAGCGCGCCCTGCGCGCGCGCGGCGGCAAGTTCAGCGGCCTGCAGCTGGCGCGCTGACCCTTTCGATCAGTCCGGCGAAGGATTCCACGCGGTTGCCAGACAGGCTCGCATCGGCGCGTAGTCGCCTGTCAGGCCCGCGTGGATGGCCGCGATATAGCGGGCCTTGCCTGCATCCCACGTGCTGTAATCCAGCGGCCCGTGCCCGGCCTGTGTAGCCATCACGTCGGCCAGCAGGCGCGACAGGCGCCCATTCCCCTCGCGGAACGGGTGGATCAAGATGAACTCCACGTGGGCTTCGGCGATCGCCTCGATCGCCGCAGCGCTCTCGAAGTGGCAGGGCGTGAAGCGTGCAAGGCAGTCGCGCTCGAAAGCCTCCAACAGGCGCGGCACCTGCGCCGCCGCCGCGAAATGGAAACCGCTCTTGGCAAGATTGACTGAACGTTCCTGTCCAGCCCAGTCGTAGACGTTACCCAACCAACGGCGGTGCCAGGTCTTGAGATCCGCCACACCGAGGCGGCGGTCGGGAAAATCCTCCAGCAGCACCGCCTCGTAGAGCTTGTGCAGTAACGCCAGCTCGGCCTCGTCCATTTCCGAGGAGTCTGCAATGGCCAGCTTGTTGCGCAGCACCCGTCCATCGGAGCCCGGCTGGCACTCTCCCTCGGCACCAGCCGTATAGCGGCCGCTCACGCGGCCGCATCCGATGGCAGTCGGTCCCTACCATGCACCTCGCACGGCCTGCCGGCAGGCGCCTTGCGGCCCAGCGATGGCAGCATCTTCAAGAACCGTGCTCCCTGATGACTCATATGCATCCGAACCTCCCGGCCACGTATCGGCCGCTGTTCGAACATCGTACCGATCCGGCGAAGGCCAAACCATCGGCAACATTCTCCTGCTCCGTTGCATACTCGAACGCCGCCCAACCAGGAACCCAGTAAAGGCGCCGGACTGAGATATTCCGGCCAGCAAAAAGGGAGAGAGAGAGCGCGCGACTTTCCATGACGCCTGCCCCGGGAAAGCGCGCCCTTCCCCCGCCTCCCGCTACTGGTAGGTTGGATGCTGCCGCACGACGTGCGACGTGCTGCGCAGGGGCGAATGCGCGGGCAGCGCGAGGTAGGTGGCCTGCTCCTCGCGCACGCCGGGTTTCGTCCGGTGCGAGGGCTCCAGCTCCTGCGCATTCACGTCTCTGTTGATGTCGCGCAGCTTCTCCACGTCGCGGACGATGGCGTCGCCCATGATCGACAGCGTGACGTCGGATAACTCGGCGTGATCGCTGCAGGTCACCACATTGCCAAGGGCCCGCAGGCTGCTCAGCAGAAGGTTGATCTCGTCGAGCTGATCCAGGGTGACGCCGAAGAGGTAGCGGTTGCCGGCCTCATCCGTCATCGGCTCGGCGGCGTCCGGTTCCGCGGCTTCCGTGCAAGCCTTCGCGTTTGCAGCGGCCTCGCATGCTGCCGTCCGGTCGCGGCGCTCGGCCGGCCAGGAGAGTTCGTCCAGCACGAGCCCGATCTGCTCCTCCAGCAACTCCATGCAGATCGCCACTTCGCCCGGGCGAATCTCCGAGAACCACTCCTGATCCTCCTCCGGCCTGCGCGGTCGCGCCAGATGGGTCAGGAACCCCACGTATTCGCGTAGCTGCTTCAGCCGTAGCTGGCTGTCCTCCGGCAGAAAATAGCCGGTCGTTTCCAGATCATCCGAATCGAACGTCGACATGGTCGCCTCCTAAGTTCCATAGAAGTGCCCGTCCACGGCATGACGACGGACGGGAAGTCGGGAGGCTAGAAACCGCACACAGCCGGCGGGCTTATTCCCCTTGCGGGTGTTGTATTCGCCGCCCTCCCGACACAGGCTTCGCGTCGGTTGTACCTACAACGCACGTAGGCACAAAAAACCCACCGGTTTGTCGGAGGTGGGTACCGCTGTGTGGGGAGTTTCTAGGCTCCTTGAGATGGAGTGTGCTATTGCGGGTGGGTGGTGTCAACAGCTGCCTACATGACACTATGTCTAGTCGACTAGAAAATACGAAACGCGCGGCTTCCTCGCGAGCCCTCCGACGAATGTTCGAACGATGTACCGGTTTTCTGCATCGTATGTGAAGCCTTCCACTAGGCAGGCTGCGGCTATGTTCGGATTGGCGAGGTAAAGTCGACGAAAGTTAGCTCTTGCCCAGTTGAGGACCAACGAATGGAAGTGACGCTCAGCTTTCTTCCTTTTGTCGCGCCAAGCGCGAAGACCTAAGACGTTGAGGCAGAATCCTAGAAGGCTTGCACCCCTAAAATTTGGGAACGTCTCCAGTCGATGAATCTCTGTACAGATTCGTCGAAACACATCTGCACGGATGATTCTGCCAGCCGTAGTGTCAAATCTGTCCAATTCGAATACGTCCAGCCAAACCGCATTGAGTTGAATCCATCGAGCTGAATCGACTGGAGATCGAACGGTCGCCGCGTGCTCAATCAGATCGAAAATTGCTTCGGCAATCAGGCTATAGATCGAAGGCATGACGTGGTGCTTCTGGCGCCCCCGTAGCCTTTGATCCATGACCGTTTCACGGTCGTTCAAGTTATCGAGCGCGTGTTGAACTAGATTCGTGACGATACCGAATCGAGAGGCCATGTCCGAGCCTGATTAGCGCTGAAGTTCAGCCGGTCGAAATGGTGTAACGGCGCGCAAACGCCGCTCTGGCCAAGGTTGGCAGCGTGCGAGGGCAACCAGCAACCGCGGCACAAGAATCTTGAGGTCGAATCGACGGTTGAATCGCCACTGGGCTTCGGCAAGGTAACGATGAATATAGGCCGAAAACTTGAACGCGTGATAGGTGCCGTCGAGCGATCGTTTGACGTTGCTCAGCACCGTGTTGAGCCAGCGCATGTCGCCCGCTTCCGTGGCGGCACGGCCGCCGGCACTTTCGATCACGGTGTGCGCGTGGCCTTCGGCGATGACGGAGCGAAAGGCACCCAGTCCGTCGCTGTAGACATCGGCCTGCGGGCGCAGATGCTGCTGCGTCCACGCGGCGAGCGCCTTCAGCGTGAAGCCAGATACGGGCGTCATCACGGCTTGGTGCGGATACCCCACATCGGAAAGCTCCAAGGCGATCACGAAAGGCACCTTGTTCTCCGAGCCACGTCCCGCTTTGCCGCCATTCCGCTCCCCGCCAAGATAGGCATCATCCATCGTCACGATGCCGCCGAGTTGGCGCCCCGCCTCACGTTCGGTCATGCCCTGCATGATCTTGTGCTTGATGCGCCAAGCCGTGCGATAGCACACGCCCAGGTGCCGCATCAGCTCCAACGCGGCCATGTTGGTCTTGCTCTGCGTCAGCAAATACAACGCCAGGAACCAACGCGTCAGCGGCAGTTTCGTGCTGGCGAACAGCGTGTCAGAGATCAGGCTGGACTGGTGCCGACAGGCCGAACACTGCCACAAGCGTTCGCCGTGCCGGTTGGCGCAGCGGCTGTAGCGCCGATACTGGCAACGCGGGCAAACAAAACCCTTCGGCCAACGCGCTTGACGCAGCGCGCGAGCGCACGCCGCTTCCGTACCGTACTGATCGAGGAAACCGGCCAACGACAGACCGGGTTGAAACTGGATACGATTCATAGCCATGAGCGTGACCATCTGCGATGGAGGCTGCAGCGTCACTCAAACCCGTCGCATGGGCCGCGACTGTGGCTGAACTTCAGCGCTAATCAGGTGTCCGAGAGAGCCTCTTGAGAATCGATGCCATTTATCCTGTAGGCATAGCGAGTCACATCTCCAAGTTTTCCGATGGCTCGATTGATCGTTGTGCGTTCGCGATAGTTTCCCTTCGCGATGAAGTCGGCCACGGTGATCTGCATAGCCTTGAAATAGACGGACCAGTGCTCGGTGTCCCACTTTCCCATTTCTTGATGGTCGACGTAGAACAGTTTGTCGACGCCCGAGACGAGCTCGTAGTCCGCGAACATTGCCTTAACCACCGGCTGCGTCATGCCGAGGAACCCCGACCAATACCAAGGCGTGGTCTCGTGATAGATAAACGAATCCTTATTGGCAATCGCCGCCCCGACGAAGTTCGATGCGAACGTCCCAACCTCGATATCGAACCGCTTCTGTTCTTTAATTTCCTGGAACAGAAACAAGGCCGTCCGTGGCGAACTGGCGACCATAGCGCGGCATAGTCTCCTATCTCCAATCATGCTGAGAATTGAGTTCGCGCAGCGCTCGACTTCGGATGGCTCGTAAGGCTGAGATTCCAGCGGAACGCGCCGAAAATCGCGGTTTGTAGCGTGCTTGACTAAGCCATACGCTGCTGCGGCGAGTTCGTCCGCGATTACGGCTAAATCCAAGGAGTTTCCTCGAAGCGTGGCTTTCGCCATCGCGCTTACGTAGCGGACGGCGTTTCCTCGATGAAACTTTGCGGGAATGAAGAAGGCGATGGCAGCCCAGCAAATGAACGCGCCAATAAAGACCGCCGCCAAGATGGCCTGCCACGTTACGGGCGTAAATGGCGATCCTGCGGCCTCGATAACGCACCAGCCCTGTGCGCGCCATACGTCGGTAAGAAGCGTGGCGGCCCCAACTGCTACAACGACAGCGTATGTGATCAATCGAGCGTTGAATGGCGCAACATCGAGACGAAAGTGGTACTTCGCGTCAGCAATTGTCCAGGCGAGGACCATCAGTGCTAAGCCGGATATGTACTCGGGCAACCCAAAGGTTTTCGCGCCAGTCGTTTGAAGAGGGACAAAATGTAGGCTGGCAAAATAGTAATCCCCTCTCATCTCGCATTCCGTATGTGTTTGTTCTTCGAAACTAGGGTCCACCATGATGCGAAAAAATGGTGTCAGGGACAATTTGGCCACTTCTTTGACCAGCCAAAAATTGTCTCTGGCACCTTTTCGTTTGTAGCCACCACTTTCAGGCGGCGGATGGCTTGAGCGGTGGTCCCGCCAACAAGGTCACTTTGCCGAGCAACGTTTCATGAAACCACACGCGCTCAAACGCTGAGTTTTCCAAGCCAGCAGTGGCTACAGCCTGGAACATTCCTATTTCACCCAAATGGGCGCTCTCGCCCATTCTTACGGTCAAAACAAGATCCGTTGGCACCGTGATGTCGTAGGCGCTGGTCAGTTTTTTTTTCAGCACGGAAATGTCCAAAGGCATCACCGATCCGCCGCCACTTCCAATGAATTTTAGCGGTTGGTCATTGGGTGCGCGGGACACGTGAAGGCTGGTGAGCATGTCAACGCCATTCCTCAACGCAAGGTTCCGGAGGTACTCGGCAATGGCTTGTTGGCTGTGGTTGCGTCTGTACTCAAAAACGTCACCTGTGTAGCCGCCAGGGAGTGCCTCCAGGAGTTCAAAGAGTTTCGGGATGGCTTTCTTAAAGGACACCTCTGGTGGCTGCTGGGATGGCGTGTGCGATATCGAGATCATGATGTGTGCACCACGATATTTTTCCTCGAACCGCGTGTGGCGCTCGGTGGACAACGACTGATGGTGGCCGTCCATCAAGCCGGGGGCCTGCGTGAATATCGACAATCCTTTGTGACGCTCCGGTGAATTGACGTCACCCATTTCAAAGGCCATCACCCCTATGCCGTTGACGTGCACCTGTATGTCCGGCGCACGCGGCGGCGGCTGTACGAGAGTGTCCTCTTTGACCGACAAGCCGGCGGCATACGAAAAGCACAGAAAATCCTGCGCTTCTGTACTTTGCTTGCGTTGCTCGATCTTGCTGCCCGATGACATCAATGTGCTCCCTGTTGCCCGACATTGCCAAAAGGGAAGGACTCGGTTAGCTGCTTGTCCCCTCAAGCTAGCAGAGAATTTCCAGATACGGTTTCTTATCAACTATGGCGGCACGAGATTTCTTCTTGAGAAATTCTACAAGATCGTCTTGTCGCTGAAGTAGCAGCACAAATTCTTGCAACGAACACAAAAAAATGGTCTTAAGACTCAACGCGTTCGTGCACTCTGTGATGACCGGCTGCGTGTAGCCATTTGTTGCAATGAAAATTCCATGTGCGTTCGCGCGCATAAATAGTCGACTGAGATGCGGTGAAAACTCCCCCATTCCTACGGGTGAGTTGAGCCATTTCATTTCAACAAGGTGAATCGTGCCATCGAGTTCAATTACGCCATCAATCTGTTCAAGGACGACGCCACTATCCGGTGCCCTCCTGCGAAAATCCTCGCGAACATGGACGCCGTAGACTTTGAAGAGGTCGTTTAACACAGCTTCGAGAAGCTTACCCCGCTCTTGAGGTTCCTTATCCATTGAAAACAAGGCAAACAGCCGCTTGCTAACGTCTTCGATTTTTTCTCGTTTAAGAGCTACAGCCACACGCTCTCGCCGTTGACCGGAAAGCATTTGCTCGCGCTCCATATCGCGTTCTTGCTTCATCCTCGTGAACGAGTCTTTGGCATTGACCGCTTCACGAACACTGGCAACGAGACCTTTTGCCTCAAGCCTATCCTCTGGCCAACAGGTATCAAAATTTTCAAACTCGATGACGCGTTTGATGATCTCGCGACGAGGGCGCAGGCCGCTGTCTCCACGCGCATTCACCTTTGTGAGCACCTTGCGGACGATTTCGAACTTATTAATAGATTTTGGGTTAGTACGAACGATTTCGTTGACCTCAGCAAGGTCTTCTTGCGCAACTCCAGCACCCTGGAGAAACAGAACGACACCCTTTTTGCCTCGACTCAGGCGCGAAATGGTCTCAATCAGTAACTCGAATACATCCGGTGGATATTGAAACTCGGCTTCCATTTTGTTCTTACCCTCGCCGTCCCGCGGACGTGGTTTTCAAGGATGACGCTACTCCTCCAAAACCTCGATTGAGGAAGCGCACATCGGAATGTGCTACCGGAACGCTCTCATACCATCGGCGGCAACTTCAACCCCTGCTCTTTGGCACACTCCACCGCCACCTCATACCCCGCATCCGCATGCCGCATCACGCCAGTGCCCGGATCATTCCACAACACCCGCGCAATCCGCTTGTCCGCCTCAGCCGTGCCGTCGCACACGATCACCACCCCCGAGTGCTGCGAATACCCCATCCCCACCCCGCCACCATGATGCAACGACACCCACGTCGCGCCACCTGCAACATTCAACATTCAACATTCAACATTCAACATTCAACATTCAACATTCAACATTCAACATCGCGTTGGAAATAAAGAGATCAAGTTCATGTAGATCGTCGACCTCACGCCGCCTGAATCACAAATTCGCTGGCCGTGGCGACAGGCTGCACGTTACGCAGTGTACGGCGCATCTCCACCAGCCCATAGCGCTCCATCGTCTTGAGCGTACGCGACAAATTGCTGGGCGCGCGACCGGTAAATTCCGCCAGCTGGCTCAGCGACACGGGCTTCTGCTCCCTGATCACGCGCAGCAACGCGCGATTGTCGTCGGACAGCACTTCGGCCAGCGAGCGCATGGAGGTGAACCAGATCTTCGGCTCGTTGGGGCGTGGCTGATGGTTGCCACGGGCGATGGCCAGCGCACGGGCGCGGATGGCCTGCTGGGATGCGATGCCGATGACCATTTTCTTCATGACTTCGTTTCCTCGAGTACGCGGTCGACTTCGTTGAAGAAGCCTTCGAGCAACTGTTGCGGGCCGGTGAATTCGTACGGCACGCCCTTGTCGCGGGCGTGACGATGGCGATGGTCGTAGGCCAGACGCCGACCTGCATAACGTTTGCGCTTCGGTGGCTTGACGGCATGCGCATTGTCGAAGCCGAGCAACCGCATGCCGTAGCGATCATGCAATGTCAGCGCATAGCGTATGCCGTGAGGCACATGCTCGTTCATCTCAACACGCCACGCCTCGATCTTGATCCAGTAACCGTTGCCTTGATCGTAGATCTCGCCGTTGAGCAACAACAGTGTTTCCAGTCCCACGTCTTCCGTTGACATGACTATATATCATCCGGTGATAACTTCAACGAAACCCAAAAGGCCTCACGGGCGCTAGCTGGCCGGCTTTGCCGATGTGAAGCGATTCCGGCTTTCGCCGGAATGACGACCATGGCCTGGACGATCGAAACTTGGCAGCACCGCGAGCCGGCTGATCAAACCATCGGCAACTTCAACCCCTGCTCTTTGGCACACTCCACAGCAACCTCATACCCCGCATCCGCATGCCGCATCACCCCGGTACCCGGATCGTTCCACAACACCCGCGCAATCCGCTTGTCCGCCTCGGCCGTGCCATCGCACACGATCACCACGCCGCTGTGCTGCGAATACCCCATCCCCACCCCGCCGCCATGATGCAGCGAAACCCACGTCGCGCCGCCGGCCACATTCAACATCGCATTGAGCAACGGCCAGTCGCTGACGGCGTCGCTGCCATCCTTCATCGCTTCGGTTTCGCGGTTCGGTGATGCCACCGAGCCGGAATCGAGGTGATCGCGGCCGATCACCACCGGCGCCTTCAGCTCCCCATTGCGCACCATCTCGTTGAACGCCAGCCCCAGCTTGTCACGCAACCCGAGCCCCACCCAGCAGATCCGCGCCGGCAACCCCTGGAAGCTGATGCGCTCTTTCGCCATGTCCAGCCAGTTGTGCAGGTGGGCGTCGTCGGGGATCAGCTCCTTCACTTTCTGGTCGGTCTTGTAGATGTCTTCCGGGTCGCCGGACAGCGCGACCCAGCGGAACGGGCCGATGCCGCGGCAGAACAGCGGGCGCACGTAGGCGGGCACGAAACCGGGGAACGCGAACGCGTTGTCGCAGCCGACGTCTTTCGCCATCTGGCGGATGTTGTTGCCGTAGTCGAAAGTGGGGATGCCTTGCGCGTGGAACGCGAGCATCGCCTCGACGTGGGTACGCATGGAGTGCTTGGCGGCATCGCGCGTGCCTTCGGGATCGCTCTTGCGGCGCTCGAACCACTGCTCCACCGTCCAGCCCTGCGGCAGATAGCCGTTGACCGGGTCGTGCGCACTGGTCTGGTCGGTGACGGCGTCGGGACGCACGCCGCGCCTGACCAGCTCGGGCAGGATGTCGGCGGCGTTGCCGAGCAGCGCGATGGATTTCGCTTCGCCTGCTTTCGTGTACTTCTCGATGCGCGCCAGCGCGTCGTCGAGGTTGCTGGCCTGCTCGTCGACGTAGCGGGTCTTGAGGCGGAAGTCGATGCGGCTCTGCTGGCATTCGATGTTGAGGCTGCACATGCCGGCCAGCGAGGCGGCCAGCGGCTGCGCCGCGCCCATGCCGCCGAGGCCGGCGGTGAGCAGCCATTTGCCTTTGAGATTGCCGCCGTAGTGCTGGCGGCCCATCTCGACGAAGGTTTCGTAGGTGCCCTGGATGATGCCCTGCGAGCCGATGTAGATCCACGAGCCGGCGGTCATCTGGCCGTACATCATCAGGCCTTTCTTATCGAGCTCGTTGAAGTGCTCCCAGGTGGCCCAGTGCGGCACCAGGTTGGAGTTGGCGATCAGCACGCGCGGCGCGTCGGCATGCGTGCGGAACACGCCGACCGGCTTGCCGGACTGCACCAGCAGGGTCTCGTCGTCCTCCAGCGTGCGCAGCGATTTCAGGATCGCGTCGAAGCACTCCCAGTTGCGCGCCGCCCGCCCGATGCCGCCGTACACCACCAGCTCGGCCGGGTTCTCCGCCACCTCGGGATCGAGGTTGTTCTGGATCATGCGGAACGGCGCTTCGGTGAGCCAGCTCTTGCAGCTGAGCTCGGTGCCGCGCGGCGCACGGATGGTGCGGGTGGTGTCGATGCGGGTGGGTGCGGTCATGGTGGCGAGGCTCTGGTGGGACAGACCCGCGAGTATAGGTCAGCTGCCGGAAGCTGCAGACGGGGCGGCTTTCGGATACGTGCGGTCACTGATGCGCCGGGGTGGTCGCGGCGGCCGCAGGACGGCTCGCCGCCGCTTCCTTCGCCAGCGCGGCGTGCATCTCGCGCACTTGCAATTGCAGGTGCGGGTCGTCGCCGAAGTGCGCCAGGAAATAATGCATGGTCTCGTCCATGCCGGCCCGCGGCTGATCCTTCTGGATGCTGGCGCGCAGGATCCAGCCCTGCGGCTTTTCCGGGTGCGACTGGATCAGCCGGCTGGCTATATCCCAGCCCTTGTCCCAGTCGTGGATCCGGTAGACGTAGATATCCCCCAGTTCGGCCAACGGCCAGGTGTCGCTGGCATCGAGGGGTATCGCGGTGCGCAGATCCTGTTCGGCATGGACGTAATCCTTGATCGACTCGTAGGCATACGCACGGGCGTTGAAACCGCCCGCTTTCTCGGGCCAGGTGTCTACCAGCTGGTTGGCGTCGGCCAGGGCCCATGCCGATTCACGCAATGTCGTCAGGTCGTAGTTGCGGTGCACGCGCACGTCGATGTTGTCCGGGAGAAACCGCGATGCCTCGGACAGATAAACCACCGACAGCTCGGAGTGGCCGTTCCGGGTGGCGGCGTATCCCGCGTTCTTGAGGAGAGTGGAGCTGGCGAGGTTGTCGAACACCGCCGAATCCGCCGCCCAGACCGCCCTGGATTCGCAGTCGCAGACGTCGTACGCGTAGGCCGGCGCCTCCGCCAGCAGCAAGGTCAGCAGGGGGTTGTTGCCGACGTGGGCCTGCGCGCTGCGGGCGAGCCTTGCCATCGCCAACAGCGAGCCGCCCCATTTGGGCTGGTCCGCCATCATGAGCGCGTTGTAGATCGAGTAATCGGCGGGTGCCGCTGCCAATCCGCGGCGGGCGGCCTGGTCGATATAGGCACGACCCAGGCTCATCTTGCCGGCATCGATCATGGCGACGTAAGCCGGCGTGACCTTAGGATTCAGTTCGATGGCCCGCCGCAGATCGGTATCGGCCTGCGACAGCAGTTTGTCCATGGCGTCCACGTTGCTTTGCGGCGTCTCGCTTATGTACGCGTTGCCGCGCGCGCTGGCCGCCATGGCCACGTAGGCGAAGCCGCTGGCGGCATAGGCAAAGGCACTTTTCGGCGAATCACGCTTCCACGCATCCAGCGTCGGGCGGATATCGAACGATCCGTCGTCGAAGTCCTGATAGAAGATCTGGTCGAGAAGTCCGGCCGACTCCTTTTGGGTCTGCTGCTTGTCCAGCGCCTGCGCCATGAGGCGATCGAGATCTGCGGCATGGCCGTGCTGGATCAGCGCCTGCACCTCGGCAAACGAGATCACCGACCGCAGGCGGTAATGGCAATACGCGACCACCGCGTCGTGCGACCAGTGGCTGTCGGGCGGGTCGGGATAGAACAGGCAGCGCTGCAGCGGATCCTCGATCGCCTCGGCGCGTTTCGCCGCGGCGAGAAACGCATGCGTCTCGTCGTGCGTGAACAGGTGGCCCTTGGCCAGCGGCAGCGGCGGATGCGCGTGCCGTCGCACCTGCTCGGCATGGATACGTGCGGTGAGCCGCGACGTCGCCGAATGGATACCCCACGCCCATTCGCCGAGACCGAGCAAAACGATCGCCGCAATCAGCAGCCAACGCGGACCGGAACCCATAGCGCCTCCCCTGGCAGACCGGTCAGACAGTAGCACCGCGCCCTGTCGATGTCAGGACGCGCTGGCGCCCCGGCAGCGCCGGCGGTGTCACGTACATCAATCGCCGCATGCATTTCCTTCGCCCCATCTTCGCTTCGCCTTCGCGCGGCAGGGGTCGTAGTGAAGCCGACCGTTGCGATTGTCGCGGCGGCCATACCTGAAGGATCAAACGACATCGCTCACTCCCCGCATGGCACGGCCCGGTTCATCCCCGGCATGGTTTCCATGCAGAACCACGAAGGATTGCACGACATGAATGCCCCGTTCCCGAAGTGGCCGCAGATCATGGTGGTGGAAGACGACATGCTGGTTTCCGCAGCGCTGGAAATCGCGCTCGAATCGAAGCATTGCCGCGTGCTGGGGCCGGTCGCCACCCTGGAGGATGCGCACGCATTGCTGGATGCGTCGAATCCGGACTTCGCGCTGATCGACTATCGGCTCGCCGCCACGACCACCGAAGACCTGCTGGCGTCGCTCGATGCCAGGCATATACCGACCTGCGTACTGACCGGTGCCCGCGCCAGTGAATTGCCGCAGGCGTATGCGCAGTGCGCCGTGTTGCAGAAACCGTTTCGGCTGGACGCGTTGCTTGATGCGCTGAGGCAGGTCAGGCCGGGGTGATTGGGGGCCTCTGGGGGAAGTTCGGGCCGTGGGCTCGTCATCCCAGCGAAGCGCTTTACAGCAAGACATCTCGAACAACCCGGCTTTCGGCATTTGTAGGAGCTATTCGAGGATGCCTGTGGGAGCGACTTCAGTCGCGATGGCCGCGACAGCGGCCTTCGGCATCGCGGCGTTGCAGTGGCTCGATGCACAGGCGGGTGGTGCAGCGTGCTGCCGAGCCGTCGCGACTGAAGTCGCTCCCACAGGATAGGCTGCGGCCGCTGAGGCAGGTCGGGCCGGGGTGATTGGGGGCTCGGGGGAAGCTCGAAAAACTGGCCATGGGCTCGTCATCCCGGCGGGACGCTTTACGACAAGGCATCGCGAATAACCCGGCCTTTGGCACTTGTAGGAGCGCACCCTGTGCGCGATCCCCGTCACCGCAGCGCACCGTGTTTTCGCGCACAGGGTGCGCTCCTACAAATCGGGGCTATTCGAGGATGCCTGTGGGAGCGACTTCAGTCGCGATGGCCGCGGCAGCGGCCTTCGGCATCGCGGCGTTGCAGTGGCTCGATGCACAGGCGGGTGGTGCAGCGTGCTGCCGAGCCTTCGCGACTGAAGTCGCTCCCACAGGATAGGCTGCGGCCGCTGAGGCAGGTCGGGCCGGGGTGATTGGGGGCTCGGGGGAAGCTCGAAAAACTGGCCATGGGCTCGTCATCCCGGCGGGACGCTTTACGACAAGGCATCGCGAATAACCCGGCTTTTGGCACTTGTAGGAGCGCACCCTGTGCGCGAATCCCGTCACCGCATCGCACCGCGCTTTCGCGCACAGGGTGCGCTCCTACAAATCGGAGCTATTCGAGATGCCTGTGGGAGCGACTTCAGTCGCGATGGCCGCGGCAGCGGCCTTCGGCATCCCGGCGTTGCGGTGGCTCGATGCACAGGCGGGTGGTGCAGCGTGCTGCCGAGCGTTCGCGACTGAAGTCGCTCCCACAGGATAGGCTGCGGCCGCTGAGGCAGGTCGGGCCGGGGTGATTGGGGGCTCGGGGGAAGCTCGAAAAACTGGCCATGGGCTCGTCATCCCGGCGGGGCGCTTTACGACAAGGCATCGCGAATAACCCGGCCTTTGGCACTTGTAGGAGCGCACCCTGTGCGCGAACCCCGCCACCGCAGCGCACCGTGTTTTCGCGCACAGGGTGCGCTCCTACAAATCGGGGCTATTCGAGATGCCTGTGGGAGCGACTTCAGTCGCGATGGCCGCGGCAGCGGCCTTCGGCATCGCGGCGTTGCAGTGGCTCGATGCACAGGCGGGTGGTGCAGCGTGCTGCCGAGCCGTCGCGACTGAAGTCGCTCCCGCAGCATAGGCCACAGGATTGGGCCGCTTCGTCTGCGTTGCTTGAATCGGCGCAATCCATCTGAACGAAGCGCCGACGCAGGTAACCGGTCGCGGCCGTGCAGCGAAGAGTTGACAGGTGAGCGCTGCAGGCTTGCGCCATCCATCGTTGCCAACACACGCGGAGCATGACATGCATGACCACGCCTCAGCCGATTCGCCGCCGCGCCGGATCGGATCATGGACTTTGATCGCCGCCGCCGTGGCCGTTGCCGCGCTGTCGTTCGGCTACGTCGGCGGCTGGCTGGCGCCGCGGCGGCTCACGCCGCAGAAACTGGTGAACCAGCTGCAGGACAACGCGGGCACGTTTGCCGGCTATCGCCGCAACCACGCGAAGGGCGTTTGCGTCACCGGCTATTTCGACAGCAGCGGCGGCGCCCAGCCGTATTCGGTAGCGCAGGTGTTCGAGCCGGGCCGCACGCCGGTGGTCGGCCGCTTCGCGATCCCCGGCGGCAATCCTTACGCTCCCGACGGCAGCGTGCCGATCCGCAGCATGGCGTTGCGCTTTGCGCTGGCGAACGGACAGCAGTGGCGCACCGGCATGAACAGCATGCCGGTATTCCCGGTCGCCACGCCGCAGGCGTTCTACGCGCAATTGCAGGCACAACAACCGGACCCTGCCACCGGCAAGCCGGACCCGGCGAAGGTCGCGGCGTTTTTCGCGGCGCATCCGGAAACCGCGGCGTTCCGTGCCTGGGCGAAGACGGCGAAACCGTCCGCCAGCTTCGCGACGGAGAACTACTGGAGCCTCGATGCCTTCGTGTTCGTCGATGCGGCCGGCCGACGCCAGCCGGTGCGCTGGCGCATGGTGCCGGAGGCGACCGACGCCCATGCCGGCAAGGCCGGCGACGCGGACTATCTGGCCAGCGACCTGGCCGCACGCCTGGCACAGGGGCCGCTGCGCTGGCAGCTGCAGGTGACGCTGGCGAATCCGGGCGATCCGACCAACGACGCCACGAAAACATGGCCGGACGACCGCCGCACGATCGACGCCGGCACGCTGGTGCTCGAA
Source organism: Rhodanobacter terrae (assembly GCF_042657005.1). Taxonomy (NCBI): domain Bacteria; kingdom Pseudomonadati; phylum Pseudomonadota; class Gammaproteobacteria; order Lysobacterales; family Rhodanobacteraceae; genus Rhodanobacter; species Rhodanobacter terrae. The sequence goes on along the minus strand of NZ_JBHSNG010000002.1, from coordinate 188,073 downwards.
CACGCCGAGCCGCAGGACAGCGGCCCCTGCCGCGACATCAACTACGACCCGCGGGTGCTGCCGGCCGGCATCGAGGCTTCGGACGATCCGCTGCTGCCGGCCCGTTCGGCCGCCTACGCCGATTCGTACCTGCGCCGCACCAGCGAGGAGGCCCACTTGCCCGGCACGGTCGCCGCGCACACGCCGCCGGAGAAGACGCGATGAGGACCGACCCGAACACGTTCACGCTGGCGGCACGCGTGCTGCACTGGCTGATGGCGGTGTTGATCGTGGCGATGCTGTTCATCGGCGTCGGCATGGTGGCGTCCGTGTCCGAACGGCACGCATGGCTGCTCGCGATCCACAAGCCGCTCGGCATCGCGATCCTGATCCTGGCGATCGTGCGACTGGCCGTGCGCCTGCGCCATCCGCCACCGCCGCTGCCGGCGGACCTGCCGGCGATACAGAAACTGGCGGCGCTGGCCTCGCACTGGCTGCTGTATGTCCTGATGCTGGCCATGCCGCTGATCGGCTGGGCGATGCTGTCGGCCGGCGGCTATCCGGTGATGCTGGGCACGTCGCTGCGGCTGCCACCGATCTTTCCGACCAACGCCGTCGCGTTCGCCGTGCTGCGCCATCTGCACGGCGGGTTCGCGATGCTGCTGTTCCTGACGTTCCTGGCGCATATGGCGGCGGCGCTTTATCACGGGCTGATACGCCGGGACGGCGTGCTGCCGTCGATGCTGCGCGGCGTGAAAACGGCACCGCCCCTGGAGCACGTCGACCCATCCTGAAAGACCGGGGTCCCGTGCGTTTCGGCACTGGCGAGCGGGCGCGGCCCAGCGGAAGCTGTCCGGCAATCCGAACGAAGGAGTCGTCCGATGTCGCGTGCCACCTGGTTTGTTCTGTTGCTTGCTGTCTCGTCGGGCACGATCTCGTCGGGCGCACTTGCGATGGCCCACTCGAACAATCCGAACCGAGCGGCATGCGAGGTATGGCTGCGCGAAATGGCGTTTGCGAAGAGCGTGCAGCGGCACGATGCGGCGGCGTTCGCCACGTTCCTCGCCGGCGACGCCGTGTTCGACGCGAACACGGACAAGCCGACGCATGGCGCCCGTGCGGTCCGCCAGCACTGGGCGGCGATCATCGCGGGCAAGACCGTACGCCTGGACTGGTATCCACAGCATGTGGTGGCGGCGGCCGATAGCGCGCTGGCGTATTCCAGCGGCGTCTATTTGTTCGAAAATCCGGAGACCCACGCGAAGCCGCGCTACCTGACCGGTCATTTCTCCACCACCTGGCGACGCGACGGTGACGACGTCTGGCGTGTCGCGTTCGACGGCGGCGATGAGGGCAGGCCGGCCAGCGACACGCAAGTGAAGGCGTTCCGCGCAGGCCGGCGGAACGAGTGCCCGATGGTCACCGTGGCGGAGCTGCCCACCATCCGGCATTGATGTCCGAAAACGGCGCTGTACCGCCCGCGGGCTAGGCCGTTTCGCTGATTGACCGATGACGGGGGAGCAGCCCAGACTACGCGCGGGGAACCCGGCGATGACTGTTCACGTCATCATGGGAAAGCCGTCATGCATACGAGTTCGATCCACTGGTTCACCGTTGCCGCGATGCTGCTCGCTGTCATCGGCGCGGCGCAGGCAGCCGACAACAGCAAACCCACCGACGCGCAACTGATCGCGAGCGCGATGCGCGCGGCGCCGAAGCGCGTGGCGAAGGACGCGACGATCATCGCGATGGGTGCGGATGGCCAGATGCGCACGCTGCGCAAAGGCAGCAACGATTTCACCTGCATGCCGGACAACCCCGCCACGCCGGGGCCGGATTCCATGTGCATGGACAAGAACGCGACGGAATGGGTTAACGCGTACATGGCGCACAAGACGCCGCCGGCCGGCAAGCTCGGCCTGATGTACATGCTGGAAGGCGGCACGGATGCGAGCAACACCGACCCGTACGCGAAGAAGCCGGACGGCAACAACCACTGGATCAAGACCGGGCCGCATTTCATGATCGTGGGCGCGGACCCGGCGTTCTACGCGAACTATCCGAAGAGCCCGAACCCGGATACCGCCGTGCCGTATGTCATGTGGGCCGGCACGCCGTACGAGCATTTGATGGCGCCGATCAAGTAATCCCGCAACCGGGGTTGCGCGGCCGCCGGCCGGTGGGTGCGAGACGCATCGACCGGTCGTTCGCGTGCGTCATCGCAGCCCGCAAGGCTGAATTCCGCCGCCTGACGCGGCGCGGTATTGATGTCCGAAAACGGCGAGTCCGGCCGGCCCAGTGGTGCTAGCCTGCACCCATGAACGAGCTCCCCACCCTGCCCGACGCGCACATCTGCGAACAGGCCCGGCTCAGCCGCGATGCGCGTTTCGACGGGCTGTTCTTCACTGCCGTGAGCAGCACCGGCATCTATTGCAGGCCGGTGTGCCCGGCGCCGCGGCCGAAGCGCGAGAACGTGCGCTATTACGCGAACGCGGCAGCGGCGGAAGCGGCCGGCTTCCGGCCATGCCTGCGCTGCCGGCCGGAGCTCGCGCCGGGCAACGACCAGTGGCAGCGCGGCAATCATGTGGTCGCACGCGCGTTGAAGCTGATCGAGGCCGGCGTGCTGGCGGAACAATCGCTGGACGAACTCGCGAGCCGGGTCGGCATCGGCGCGCGGCAGTTGCGCAGGCTGTTCGTGGAGCGCGTCGGCGCGCCGCCGATCAGCGTGCACACGACGCGGCGGTTGCTGTTCGCGAAACAGTTGCTGACGGAGACCGCGCTGCCGGTGACGGAGGTCGCGCTCGCGTCCGGCTTTCGCAGCCTGCGCCGGTTCAACGCCGCGTTCCTGCAGGCGAACCGCATCGCGCCGCGCGAATTGCGCCGGCACCCGCGCACGGCAGCCGGCGCGGCACTGGTGTTGCGGCTCGGCTATCGGCCGCCGTACGACTTCGAGGCGCTGCTGACATTCCTGCGCACGCGTGCTCTGCCGGGCGTGGAACGGGTCGACGAGCACAGCTACGCGCGCGTGTTCGGCCCGGCCGACGCGCCAGGCTGGCTGCGCCTCGGTGCATGGCCCGGCGGCGGGCATGCGCTGCAGCTGGAGTTGCATTGCCCGCAGCCGACGCGGCTGCTTGGCGTGGTGACGACGTTGCGGCGCATGTTCGACCTGGATGCGAATCCGCAGGCGATCGCGGACACGTTCCGGCACGACGCGCTCCTGGGCCCGTTGCTGGCGCGCCGCCCCGGCCTGCGCCTGCCCGGCGGCTGGGACGGTTTCGAGATCGCCGTGCGCGCGATCCTCGGCCAGCAGATCAGCGTGGCGGCGGCGCGCACGCTGGCGACACGCATCGTGCAGCGCTGGGGCGAAGCGTTGCCGTCGGCACCGATGGCGGGACTGGAACGACTGTTCCCGACGCCGGCCGCGCTGGCGCAGGCGGACTTGCGCGAGATCGGCCTGACCGCGACGCGCGCCGCGACGATCAGCGGGATGGCGCAGGCGCTGCTGGATGGCAGCGTGGATTTCGGCGCGGAGCAATCGCTGGACGAATTCGTGGCGCGCTGGGTCGCGCTGCCCGGCATCGGCGAATGGACGGCGCATTACATGGCGATGCGTGCCTTGAGCGATCCGGATGCGTTCCCGGCCGCGGACCTGATCCTGCGCCGCGTGGCCACGACCGACGCGACACCGCTCAGCACCAAAGCACTGGCGCTGCGCGCCGACGCGTGGCGACCGTGGCGTGCGTATGCCGTGATCCAATTGTGGCGTGGCGCCTCCGATGCGCTGCCGCCGCCACGCCGCAGCAAACGGGAGGCGATCGCATGACAACCATGACCGACATCATTCATTACGACGAGATGGACAGCCCGGTCGGCACGCTGCGGCTGGTCGCTGACAGCCAAGGCCTGCGCGAGATCTGGTTCGAGCGCGAGCGTCATCCGAAGAAGGCCCACTCGAACTGGGTCCGTGCGGCCGCACCGCTGAAGTTCGCCCACGTGCAGTTGGAGGAATACTTCGCCGGCGTACGCCGGCACTTCGAGCTGCCGCTGCATCCGCACGGCACGCCGTTCCAGCTCGCGGTGTGGGACGAGCTCGGGCGGATTCCGTACGGCGTCACCATCAGCTACGGCGAACTGGCGCGGCGCATCGACAAGCCGCAGGCAGTGCGCGCGGTCGGCGCCGCGAACGGACGCAACCCGCTGCCTATCGTGCTGCCCTGCCACCGGGTGATCGGCGCCGACGGCAGCCTCACCGGCTTCGGCGGCGGCCTGCCGACCAAGCGCTACCTGCTGATGCTGGAAGACAGCATCGCGCGAGGCGACCTGTTCGGCGGCCTTTAGGGAACCTCTGAACAAGCTTCCGCTCGTCGCCAAGATCCCCGTTTGCCTGTGGGAGCGACTTCAGTCGCGATGGCCGCGGCAGCGGCCTGCAGCATCCCGGCGTTGCAGCGGCTCGATGCTCAGTCAGGCGGCGCAGCGCGCTGCTACGCGATCGCGACTGAAGTCGCTCCCACAAGGGTGAAGTCGCTCCCACGAGGGGCACTCTTCTCCAGACCGCAGTGGACTTATTCAGGCCATCCTTAGGGATGCTCTGATTGACCTCGATTTTCGTCATTCCGCGAAAACGGGAACCCAGTGTCTGTGACGTTGATGCACAAAGGCGCTGGGTCCCGGATATCGCTTCGCGATTTCGGGATGACGAAAAAAATCAGCGCATCCTTGGCAGTTCGCTGATACGCCGTTCGATCTTGACGCTGCGAAAATTTCACGTATACACTGTATACATGAAGAAACTCGCCACGCCGGAAAAGATCCTGCGCGCCGCCCACAAGCTGTTCGAACGTGAGGGCGCCGACGCCGTCAGCATGCGCCGCGTCGCCGATGCGGTTGGCATCACGCCGATGGCGATCTATCGGCATTTTCCGAATCGCGAGGCGCTGCTGAAGCGGCTGTCCGACGACAGCTTCAACGCGGTCGCGCATGAATGGGAAGCCCGCGCGACACATCCGGACATCCTCAAACGGCTGCACGCGCTGCTGGAGCCGTATCTGCAATACGCGCTGGAGCATCCACACCTGTTCGACCACGCGTTCTCGGTGCGCCGCGACGATGCGCGGCGCTTTCCCGAGGACTTCCGCTCGCGCCAGTCGCCCACGCTCAACGTCATTGCCGATGCGGTCGCCGAGGGCGTGCGGCGCGGCGTGCTGAAGCAGGACGACCCGTGGGACGTGGCGATGTCGCTGTGGGCGCACGCGCACGGCCTGGTCGCGCTGTATCGCGCCGGCCGCTTCAGTGACGACGAGGCGCAGTTCCGCAAGTTCTATTTCGAATCGATAGGGAGACTGATCGATGGCATCAAGGCTTGATCGTTCCGCGCTGCCCGCATGGCTGACGGCGACCGCACTGGCCGCGCTGGGCTGGTGGTTTGGCAGCGGCGTGCAACCGCTGTGGTGGCTGACCTGGCTGGCACCGTTGCCGGTGCTGTGGCTGGCGCCGCGGGTTCGCGCCCTCTGGGCGGCACTGGCTGCCTTCGCCGCCTACGCGATCGGCGGCATCAATCTTTGGGGTTACCTGCACGGGTACATCGGCCTGCCGGTGGCGGCGATCATCCAGGCCGTCGGCACACCGGCCCTCGTGCTCGCCCTGTGCACGCTGCTGTTCCGGCGGCTGCTGCTACGCGGGCACGCGCTGGCCGCGGCGCTGGCCCTGCCGGTGACGTGGGTCGCCGTCGAATACGTCAACAACTTGGTCTCGCCGCACGGTACGTTCTTCAACGTCGGCTATACGCAGATGGATGCGTTGCCGATCATCCAGATCGCCGCCGTCACGGGCATCTGGGGTATCGGCTTTCTCGTGCTGCTGTTGCCGGCGGCGATCGCGGTGCAGAGCGCACACCAGGCGCCGAAGCGCGGTCGTGTGGCGGCTGCCGCGATCGTCACGCTGCTGCTGGTGGCCACGTTCGCCTACGGCAGCTGGCGATTGCAGGCCCCAGCCACATCGACGATCCGCATCGGCCTGGTGTCGCTGCAGGAGCGCGCGCGGTCTGCCGCAGACCTGCAGGCGCGGGATGCCCATTACGTGGACGCGATCAAACGTCTGGCGGATGCCGGCGCCCGCATCGTGCTGACCCCGGAAACCTCCTTCGCCAGCGACGATGCCAACCTTCCCGCATTCGCGGAACTGTCGAATCGACGCGACCTGACGGTGGGCATCGGTGTCGATTCCACGAGCGACCCTCGCGCCGAGCGCAACATGCTGATGGTGTTCCAGCCGGGCGTCATGTCGCCGGCCACTTACAGCAAGCATCATCTGCTCATCGGCTTCGAGCAGTACACCCCGGGCGACCGCTACACCGTGCTCGAAGGTACGCCGCGGATCGGACTGGCGATCTGCAAGGACATGGATTTCCACGACGTCGGGCACGCCTATGCGGCTCGCCATGCGCAGCTGTTGCTGGTGCCGGCATCGGATTTCACCATCGACGGCTGGCTGCACAGCCGCATGGCGATCATGCGCGGCGTGGAAAGCGGTTTCGCCGTCGCACGTGCCGCCCATTCCGGCCGCCTCACGCTGAGCGACGACCGCGGCCGCGTGCTGGCCGAGGCTTCCAGCGAGAAGCACGATGCCGAGCTGGTGGGCGACTTGCCGCTACGCGAGACGCACACGCTGTACACGCCATGGGGTGACTGGTTCGCGTGGCTGGATCTGGCTGGGCTGGTCATGCTGCTGGGCCTGGCCTGGCGTCCGCTGCCCCGCTGAAGCCAACGGTCAGCCGCTGCGCGGGGGTGCGGGAGAATCCTTCGGCGCCACGCGCGGCAACATCGGGGTATCCCGTTCGCGGTCGAGCAGGTCCTGCTGGGCCGCGCGAGCGCGCTCGCGCTGGACGCGATCCGCCGCGTCCATCTGCTGCTGGATGCCGGGGCTGTTCGCGGTCGGGCGCTTCGCGTTGTCCGACACGCTTTGATGCAGACGCTGGTCCAGCTGGCTTTTCTGCAGTTGATCGCGGGTCTGCTGCTGTTGCGCAGCCTGCTGGAACTGCTGGCCCGACGACTGCGGATTCGATTGCCACGCGCCCGCCATGCCGAACGGCGCCAGCGCCAGCGCGACTAGCAGCAGTGTGCGCATGTGCTGCGAAACGGGACGTGTAATGGTCATGACGATGGGCAATCATGGGGGATGGTTTTCGCATCCTAGGACTCCACACATGAAAATCCTGTTTCGCCTGCTGCTGTGTACGTTGGCGGCATTCAGCGCCGGTTGCGCCACCCGGCCACCGGCAGCGCCGGCCGCCGTCGCGGCAGCGACCAGCCGGCCCGCGCCGCTGCTGCTGATCTCGATCGACGCGTACCGCTACGACTATCTCGAGCGCGGGCTCAGCCCGACCCTGGCGATGCTGGCGAACGACGGTGTGCGGGCGGCCTCGATGCAACCGTCGTTTCCGTCGCTGACGTTCCCGAACCACTACACCATCGTCACCGGCCTGCGCCCGGATCACCATGGCATCGTCAACAACACGATGTTCGATGCCGCACTCGGCAAGTTTTCGCTGGGCAACCGCAAGGCGGTCAGCGACGGCCGCTGGTGGGGCGAAGGCACGCCGATCTGGGAGACGGCCGACCAGCACGGGTTGCGCACCGCGACGATGTTCTGGCCCGGGGCCGAGGCGGATATCCATGGCCGCCACCCGGACGAGTGGATGCCTTACGACGGCAACGTGACGCCGGACCAGCGCGTGGACCGGGTGCTGGCATGGCTGGACCAGCCGGCCGCGCGACGCCCCACGTTCCTCACCTTGTATTTCGATGCGGTCGATCACGCCGGCCACAAGTACGGGCCGGACACGCCGCAGGTGGACGACGCACTGCGCGAAACCGATGCGGCGATGGCGCGGCTGGTGCGGGGCCTGCGGCAGCGCGGGCTGTTCGACAAGATCAACCTGATCGTGCTGGCCGATCACGGCATGGCCAGCGTGCCGGAACGGAACAGCGTGATGATCGACCGGCTGATCCCGCAGGATCGCGTGCAGACGGTGAGCATGGGCATCCTCGCCGGCTTCAATCCGAAAAACGGCAGCGCGCAAGCCGCCGCCGATTTCGCCGCGATCGAACACCAGCTCGAGCGACCGCAGAAGCATATGCGTTGCTGGGACAAGACCCGCGTGCCGGCGCGCTTCGTTTACGGCAGCAATCCGCGCGTGCCGCGGCTGCTGTGCCTGGCCGACGTCGGCTGGCGCATCACCACCACCGACTACGCCGCCAGCCACAAAGGCAAGGTCAGCATCGGCGAACACGGCTACGACAATGCCGATCCGCTGATGCAGGCGCTATTCGTGGCGCACGGCCCCGCGTTCCGCGTCGGTGCGAAGGTGCCGGCATTCCCGAACGTGGACGTCTATCCGCTGATGACCCACCTGCTCGGCATACCCGCCGCCGCGAATGACGGCGACTACGACGCGGTGATGGACATGCTGAAACCCGCAGCACGCTGAAGCCATCACCCCGTAGGGCGAGCAGTGCCCGCCCTACAAAGCCCCCCGATTCCCGATTCCCGGCTCCTACGGCATCGCGCCCTTGCTCATCGGCGTCGGCGGCGTCGCCACGTTCACCAGCGGCGGCAGCCGGAACAGGCGCAGCGCTATCAGCAGGCCGGCCAGCACCAGCGCGCCGACGAACAGCGCCACGCCATTCCAGCCATGCGACGCATAGAACAGCCCGCCGCTGGCGCCGGCGATGCTCGAACCCATGTAGTAGCAGAACAGGTACACCGACGAGGCCTGCGCCTTCGCCGCGCCGGCGCGGCGCCCGAGCCAGCTGCTGACGATGGAGTGGCCACCGAAGAAGCCGAAAGTCACCGCGACGATGCCGAGCATGACCAGCGGCAGCGGTTGCATCATGGTCAATGCCACGCCGGCCAGCATCAGCGCGAACGCGGTCCACAACACCTTGCGCCGCCCCAGCTGGCCGGCCAGGTGGCCCATCCACGCCGAGCTGAAGGTGCCGACCAGATAGATGCCGAAGATCAGCCCAACCGCGGCCTGGCTGAGGTTGTACGGCGGCGCCAGTAAGCGGTAGCCCAGATAGTTGTAGACGGTGACGAACGCGCCGAGCAGCAGGAAACCCTCGACGAACAGCCACGGCAGTCCGCGGTCGCGGAACATGCCGGCGAAGCGTGCCAGCACCATGCGCCAGTGCAGCGGCTGCGCCACGAAATGCCGCGACGGCGGCAGCGCGCGCCAGAAGATCAGGCCGGCCAGCACACCGATCGCCCCGACCACGCCCACGCCGAAACGCCAGCCGAAGAAATCGTCCAGCACACCGGTGATCAAGCGCCCGCCCATGCCGCCGACTGCGCTGCCGCTGATGTACAAGCCCATGCCAAGGCCGATCGACTCGATGTCCATCTCCTCGCCGAGATACGTCATCGCCACCGCCGGCAAACCGCTCAAAGTCAAGCCGAGCAAGGTACGCACCGCCAGCAACGCCGGCCAGCTCGGCATCACCGCCGTCACCAGCACCAGCAGCGCCGACGACAGCAGCGACGCCACCATCACCGACTTGCGCCCCCACGCATCCGACAGGGCACCGGCAAACAGCATCGCGAACGCCAGCACGCCGGTAGTCAGCGACAACGACATGGCCGCACCTGCCTCGCTAACCCCGTAGTCGCGGCTGAACTCCGGCATCAGCGGCTGCACGCAGTACAGCAGGCCGAACGTGGCAAAGCCCGCCGCGAACAGCGCGAGATTGGTGTGGCGGAATGCCGGGGTGCCGTGGTGGATCTTCGGTATGGCGCCTGCTGCCGTGCCTGCTGTCATGAGATGGATCCGCTAGAACGACGGAGCAGTATGGCAAGACGCGCGAGTACGGCCTATCCCTCCGATGCAGCAATCATTCCCTCATGGCGACCCGGGCGCCGACGAAGCATCGGCACTGCGTGCAAAGAACGCCACGATCAGCCCGAACAGCATCATTGCCAGCAGATTCTCGATAAACGATCGGGTCGTGAAATGCGGTTTCGGCCACGCCGCGGAAAGCGGCACGACCACGTATTCCATCACCACGAACACCACCGCGCCGTATAGCACGCCGGCCGTCACCCAACGCCGGTTCAGCCAGGTCAACTGCCGCGCGGCAAAGACGAAGATGGCCGCGATCAGCAGAGACATTCCCCACTGCAGCACAAGCCCCAGTAACGAGACCGGCATGCCGCCATGAAACGCAACCTTGCCCAGCAGGCCGCTGGCAATGGCGCGCAGGATGATGAGCGGGCTGATTCCGTTGATCAGAGATGCGACACCGATATCGATCGTGCCGGCGATGAAGCCGCCGTATAGGATCGCGATCAATGTGGATGAGCGGGTGGCTGTCATGGACGATCCTCATCAGGCTGCGGCGGACGAACCGGACTCCCGGCTACGGCGGGTCAATGCAGGCGGCCACCTTGCTGCGGGCCGACACACGGGAGATACGCCGTCGCCCGGGCACCTACATGTGCCAGCAGTCATGCCGCCATCCGCGACGGCCGGCGTCATGGACTTCAGCCGCTGAGCGGATCGACGGATGCGCCAGTAGTTTCGGTCAAGCGCTGCGATCGCTGCGCAGGGCACGCACCGCCTCCTCATCGCCGGCCGCGCCGCGCCCGCTGATCCAGCCGAACAGCGCGATGCCGACGATGATGGCCAGCGCGCCGAACAGCGCGTAGCCGTGCGGCCGTGCTTCACCGAGAAACAGCACGCCGAGCAGCGTCGCGAACAGCAACTCGGCCGCCTGCATCGCCTCGACCGCGGCCAACGCGGTCGGCTCGCGCCGCACCATGTCGGTGGCACGGAAGAACAGCACCGTGGCGATGGTGCCCGACGACAATGCCACCCCGCCGGCCAGCAGCGCCTCGCGCAAGGTCGGCGGTCCGATCGTGCACCAGGCGATGACGGCGAACAGGAGCCATAGCGGCCAGCTGCACAAGGTCATGCCGAACACGCGCTGTACGGCGTTGATGTGGCGTCCGCCCGGCTCCATCTGGGCATGCTCCAGGTGCAGCAGCAGCTTGCGGTTGCCCAGTGGATAGGCGAATGCGGACAGCACCACTGCACCGATCGCCAGCCAGTCACTCGCATGCAGCCGACCTTGCGCATGGCCCCACTGTAAGGCGAACACCCCGGCGACGATCAGCGCGCCGATCGCCAGCGTGCGCCACGCCAGTCGACGCCGCTCGTCGCGATAGATCAGCGGCGCCAGCAGCGGCCCGGCCAGCACCGTGGTCTGGAAGCTGCCGGCGATCAGCCACGACGGCCCGCTGTTCGCGGCCCAGGTCAGCGGCACGCCGAACAGCACGAAGCCGACGCTGCTCCACAACAACCACGGCCGCGCATGCCGGCGCAGTTCACGCGGCAGATCACCGAGTCCACCCTGCATGGGCAGCGCCAGGGCCAGCAATGGCAGCGTGAACAGGTAACGCAGGATCACCGCCCACGCCCAGTGCCCACCGCCGGCGACGAGGCTGCGATTGAGCACGTAGGTAAGCGTGAAGAACAGCGCCGAACACAGCGCCAGTCCCACCGCGGCGAGAGCATTCGAACGCATCGCTACCGGTCGGCGAAAGATCCGAGTGTGGCAAATCGCGGCGGGTTTGCGTAGCGCCTGGCTGCTCGACTGGTGGGTTTGAAGCGAGGCGCTTTCACCTTCCGGGCATCTCGCCCTATTTGTGGAAGCGACTTCAGTCGCGATGCTCTTGCTCTTGGTAGTTGGTTTGAAGCAAAGAGCCTACGTTCTCCTACGGAGAGCAAGCCACTCCACGCTGTGAGTTCCTGTAGGAGCCCGCTGGCGGGCGATGCCCTTGCTGTGAGTTCTTGTAGGAGCCCGCTGGCGGGCGATGCCCTTGCTGTGAGTTCTTGTAGGAGCCCGCTGGCGGGCGATGCCCTTGCTCTGGGTGGTTGATTTGAAGCAAAGAGCCTTCGTGCGCCTACGGCGCCCGAGTCACTCTTCTCTTGGACAAGCAAAAGAGAAGTAACTCGCCCTCCGCAGGAGGGTGAAAGCTCCTCGCTTCAAATCAACTGCCAAGCGCAAAGGCATCGCGACTGAAGTCGCTCCCACAGGAGGCCCCAGAGGCCTTGCCTGCTTTTTGTAGGAGCGGCCTCGGCCGCGATGCTGTTGCTGCGGGGCGAAGGCGAAGGGCATCGCCCGCTAGCGGGCTCCTACAAGATGGGGCTAGGCCTGGTCGCCCGCTAGCGGGCTCCTACACGAGACGGGCTAGGCCCGATTGTTGGCGAGTGCGGCGACGCCGGCTGCGGCCACTTGTGCGTCCTGTGTCGACTGCATGCCGGAGACGCCGATCGCGCCGATCACCTCGCCGTCCACGATCAGCGGCAGCCCGCCGTCCAGCGGCAGCAGGTTGTGCATGCCGAGCAGGCGCAGGCCCAGGCTGCCGGAGGCCACGGCGTCCTCGAAGATCTTGCTGGGCCGGCGGAAGTTCACCGCCGTTTCGGCCTTCGCCTGCGCCACCGTCACGCTGGCGTGCTGCGCCTGGTCCAGCGCATGCAGCATCACCAGATGGCCGCCGCTGCCGACCACGGCGATCACCATCGGCCAGCCGTGCGCCTGCGCCTCGGCCTCCGCGGCAGCCATCACGCGGCGTGCCCGGTGCCGCCGGCTAAACCGATGGCATTGCCACAGCATCGCCCGGCGCCAGCGGCAGGCGCAGATCGACGTCCAGTCCACCACCGTCGCGATTCGCGGCCCGCAGCGCGCCGCCGTGTATTTTCACCACCCGCTGCACGATGGCCAGGCCCAAGCCATGGCCGTCGGCGCGCACGGCGTTGCTGCCGCGGAAGAACGGCCGGAACAGCGATTCCAGTTCGGCCTCGGGCACGCCCGGACCGCGGTCGCGGATCGAAACTCCGGTGTATCCCTGGGCAGCGCGTACCAGCACGTCCACCTCGCCGCGTTCGGCGCTGAACTTGATCGCGTTGCCGATCAGGTTGTCCAGCGCGCGCTCCAGCAGCGGCGCGCTGCCGAACACGACGACCGGCGCACCAGGCGAGGTCAGCCGCAGTTGCACATGACGGGCTTGTGCTTCGAGCTCAGCTCGCTCCACGCACCCGCGCACCAGCTCGGCGAGGTCCAGGTTTTCGCGGCTCATGCCGGGAATGCTGCCTTCCAGCCGCGACAGCGCGAGCATCTCGCCGGTCATGCGATCCAGCCGCACGATCTCCAGTTCGGCCTGATGGAAGTACGCATCGGCCTCGGCCGCATCGCGACTGCGCTGGGCGAGGTCGAGTATCAGGTGCAGCCGCGCCAGCGGCGAGCGCAACTCGTGCGACAGATCCTGCAGCACGCCGCGATCGTGCGCGACCAGCGCCTCGATGCGTTCGGCCATCGCATCGAAGTCCCGTGCGAGCTGGGCCAGTTCATCGTTCGCCATGCCGCCTTGCCGACCCACCCGGGCGGAAAGCTCGCCGGCGGCCATGCGTCGCGTGGCACCGCGTAACGCCTCGACAGGCCTGGCCACGCTGCGCGCCACCCACCAGCCGACCAGTCCGATGAACAGCAGCGACAGCGTCAGCTGCACGCCCAGCAGGATCTTCGCCCGGGTCTGCGGACGCAGCCGCGTATGCGTGCGGCTCAGCGCCACCAGGTACCGGACCTGGCCATCGCTGCCGACCACCTGTTGCATGGAAACATACAGGCCTGGCCGGGGCTGCAGCAGGACGTTGCGTCCGGCATCGAACCAGGCCGGCAGCGATTGCCGGACCGACGGCGGCAGCCACACCGGCGACAGCGCCTGCCCTTTTTCGTACAAGGTGGCGTCTATGCCTTCATGCCGCTGCTGCACTATCCAGTTGCCGAGCGCCGGGGCGCCGCCGCTTTCGTAGCTCTGGTTGGCGTCCCGCGCTAGCGCGGTCCAGTTGATCTCCACCGCCGTGGTGTATTCGATGAAGCGCTGCGTGAGGAAGCTGCCCAGAAACAGCACCAGCAGGTTCGCCACGCAGAACCAGATCAGCAGGCGCCAATAGATGGAACTCTTGAACGGATTCACGGCGTCCCCGCAATCATCAGATAGCCGGAACCGCGTACCGACTCGATCCGCGGGGATCGCTCCGACGCTTCCGCCAGCTTGTGGCGCAGGCGGCTCACGTGCACGTCGATGCTGCGGTCGAACCGTTCCAGCTCGCGCCCCAGCGCGATGCGGGTCAGCGACGACTTGTCGACCAGTTCGCCGGCGCGCTGCGCCAGCGCCAGCAGCAGCATGAATTCGGCCCCGGTCAGCACCAGTTCCTGCTCTCCGACGAAAGCCCGGCGGTCGCCGGGCTGCAGGCGCAACACGCCGACCTGCAGGTTGGCGGCGCTGGTCGGCGTGTTGCGCCGCAGTTGCGCGCGCACGCGCGCCAGCAACTCGCGCGGCAGGCACGGCTTGGACAGGTAATCGTCCGCGCCCAGCTCCAGCCCGATCACCCGATCCACCGGCTCGCCTTTCGCGGACAGCATGATCACCGGCAGGCGGTGCTGCATGCGCAGCTCGCGCAGCGTGTCCAGGCCGTCGCGGCCGGGCATCATCACGTCGAGGATCAGCAGGTCGGGACGCGAGGCCGGATTGCGCAGCTGCGTCAACGCCGTTTCGCTGTCGTGCGCGAGATCGACCACGAAACCTTCGCGCTGCAGGTACTCGGCCAGCAGCCCGCACAGCGCGCGGTCGTCGTCGACGATCAGGATACGGGGAGCGGCGGCTGGTTGCATGGCTTCCATTCAAGCGGTGCGGCGGAACGAACTCCACAGGCTTTACGCATCTTTACCTTCCGGCAAAGAACATACACATCGCCTTGTCGTCAAATGAGTTGCAAGTCCCCACCCCAACGACAGAGGTTCCATACCATGCGCAAGAACATCACCCTAGGCCTGATCCTGAGCTCGGCCATGGCTCTCACCACGCTGGCCGTGGCGGCTCCCGCCGGCCAGGCTGACGGCACGCATCAGGGCCGGTTTTCACACCGGCACGGTCACGGCATGGGCTTCGAGAAGCTCGACCTCACCGATGCGCAGCGCGCCAGCATCAAGCAGATCGTGCGCAGCCGTTTCGCGCAGAACAAGACCCAGTGGCAGGCACTGCGCCAGCAGCGAAGCGCGTTCCAGTCGATGACGCCGGATCAGGTGGGCTATCAGGCGGCGGCAGCCAGCCTGGCCCAGGCCGAAGCCGACGCCACCCGGGTACGCGTGCAACAGAGAGCCACCGTGCGTGCGCAGATCTACGCCTTGCTGACCCCGGCGCAGAAAGCGCAATGGGCGTCGATCAAGCAGGAGAAGCAGGCACGCCGGCAGCAGTGGCAGCAGTTCAAGGCGGAGCATCCGGCCGCGTCCTCGACGACGCCACCGGCGCAGTAAGCGGTTCACAATGACCCGCGATAAAGGCTGCGCCAGCATTCGTGCTGGCGCAGCTTCGCATCGGGAAGCCTTTCGGGAACGTCTGAACAAGCTCCTGCTCGTCGCCGAAGTGCTGTGGGAGCGACTTCAGTCGCGATGGCCGCGGCAGCGGCCTGCAGCATCTCGGCGGCTCGATGCACAACCGGGCGGCGCAGCGCATTGTTGCGCCGTCGCGACTGAAGTCGCTCCCACAAAACAAGCCACGGCCGATGTGCGCGTTCTCCGGACCGCTGTGGACTTCGTTCCTTGGCCGATCAGCGCCAGTGGCCACCCACCCAGACATGCCGCGGTGCCCAGTACCCGGGCACCCAGACACCGGCGTGATAACCACGGCGCGGTGCCACCACCACGCAGCCGGTCATGGCGAGACTGCCGCCGATCAGGGCGGCGGCGATGAGACAAGCGGACATGAATCGACGCATGGGGCACTCCTTCGTGGGATGTGCCATGAAAAACGCCGATGCCGGCAGTGTCGATGACCACGGCCGCCAGCCGCGATGGCTGGCGTTCATGTTTTTCGCAACGCGACGTCGGCGTGCGGCCTTGACCGTTCTCCGCTGCCGCCGCGTCGTCAGCGCAGCGGATCCTCGCGGTCACGGCGATGCGACCAGCGGGCGCACGCGCAGGCCATCGGTCAGGCGATCGTCCGGATAGGCGATCACCCGTTCGCCCTGACGCAGCCCCGCCAGGACCTCCGTCGAACCATCGCCCTGCATACCAGGGCTCACTGCGGTCAGGCGTGCGCGACCGCCGTCCACGCGATATACCGCCCAGCGCCGGCCGGCGCGGAACAGCGCACTGGACGGCACTTGCAGCACGTCGGGCCGACGCGCCAACTCGAACTCCACTTCGACACGGTAGCCGTCGCCCAGTTGGGCCCACTGCGCGCGCGGCGCGACGATGTCCAGCCAGACCTGCGTGCGCTGCTCCTCCACACCCAGCGCCGATATCTTGGTGAAGCCGCCCGGCTCGATCCGCGTCACCCGCGCCGGCAGCGCACCTTCGCCGCCCCAGCGCAGAATTCGCGCCGATGAGCCCGGCCGCAGCGCGATCGCCTGTTGCGACAGCGCCTGCACCATCACCTGCAACTGGCCCAGGTCGCCGAACTCCAGCAAGGACTGAGCCGCCTGCACCGGCATGGCGCTCTGCTGGTAACGATGCAGCACCACGCCGTCGATCGGCGCGCGCAATTCGATTTGTTGCCCGCCACTATGGCCCTGTCCCTGCAGCAGCGCAGCCAGCGCCGCGCGCTGCTGCCCGGCGGCGCGCTGTTCGGCCAACGCCGCGGCGGATGCCGCCTGCGCCCGGGCAACGCTCGCTTCTGCAGCGTCGAGTGCGGCCACGCTGACCACGCCCGATGCGCCCAGCGTGCGCATGCGGCCCACGTCACGCGAGGCCAGCCGGGCGTCCGCCTGCGCCGCGGCGAGTCGCTGCTGCGCCGCCTGCATGGACGCCTGTGCGGCCTGCTCCTCGGCCAGCAGCCGCGCCCGGTTGGCCGGATCCAGCAATGCACCCTGCAGTGGCTCGATCGTCGCCACCACCTGCCCGGCCTTGACCGCATCGCCCTGCAGCAGGTCGATCCGCCGCAGCGTGCCGGCGATCGGCGCCGACAGCACCCAGCGTCGCGGCAACTCGGTGCGGCCCTCTTCCTCGAAGCGCTGCACCAGCGGACCGCGCGTGACCTGCGCCACCTCGAGCGTGCGCGGCGCGGCCTGCAGCGCCCACCACACCACGGCCGCGACGGCGACCGCCGCGGCGGCAGCAATAATCCAGTGGCGGCGTTTCATGCTCATCGGGCGGTCCTCATTCACGGGTCTTCAATACGGCGATCAGGTCCAGCCGCGCGATGCGCCGGCGCACCAGCAGCGCGGAGACCACGCTGGCGCCCAGCACCATCAGGCCGGCGAACGCGTAGGTGGCGGTGGTCAGCCGGATCGGTATGCGGAACAGCTCGGACTGGAAGCCCTGCACCATCAGCCAGCACAGCCCCCAGCCAGCGGCGAAGCCGAACGGCAGCGACACCACCACCAGCAGGCCCAGCTGGCCCAGCAGCAGCGCGCTCACCTCGCCCTCGGTCATGCCCAGCACGCGCAGGCTGGCCAGCTCGCGGCCGCGCTCGGACAGGCTGATCCGCGCCGCGTTGTAGACCAGTCCGAAGTTGATCACCCCGCCCAGCAGCGCCGCCACCAGGGTGAACACCAGCAGGCTCTCGCCCATGGTGGCGTAGAAGCTGCGCACCGAGGCCAGCCGCGAACTGATGCCGGCCACCCACGGGCGCCGGTCCAGCCGCGCATAGAGGTCAGGCTCGGCGCCCGGCAGCACACCCAGCAGCACGCCGGAGACCACGTCGCCGTCGCCGAGCAGCCGGTTCAGCGCGTCCAGATCCATGTAGCCCTGCGCCCCGATGGTTTCGTGCACGAAGCCGACGACGCGCACGCGGCGCACGCGGCGATGGCCCTCCAGCGCCTGCACCTCGATCTCGTCGCCGGGCGCGAGCGCCAGCATGCCCTGCAGGTAGTCGGTCAGCAGCACGCCATCGGCGGACGGCGTGATCGGCCGCAGTTGCGCATCCAGCGGCCGGCGCAGGCGCGCGTCCGGCGTCAGCCCCTCGATCGTGGTGCGATAGCTGCGGTGGCCGTGCACCAGCCGAACCGGCGCCATCCGCACCGGCTCGGCCGAGCGCACGCCCGGCAGCGCGGCCAGCTCGAACAGCACCCGCCGCGGCGCCGGTTCGATGAAGCTCACCGCCAGATCGTGGTGCTGCGCGATGCTGAGCTGGGTGTCGACCATGTAGCCGATCGCATCGCCCTGGAAGCGACCCACCATGGTCACCGCGCAGGCCAGCGCCAGCCCCAGCACGGTGAACGCCGCGCGACCGGGACGGCGCTCCAGGTCGCGCAGCGCCATCCGCGCCGGTTGCGACAGCCAGCGCTGCAGGTCCAGCCGCTCGATCACGGTGGGCCCGAAGTGCGCCGGCGCACGCATCGCCTCGGCCGGCGGCAGGCTGGCCGCCGCGCGCAGCGCCATCAACGCGCCGGCGGCCGCGGCCGCCAGGCTCACCGCCACGCCGGTGGCAACCGCCTGGATGCTCAGCTGATAGGCCAGGAACGGAAAGCGGTAGATGCCTTGGTAGACATGCGCCAGCCAGCGCCCCAGCCCTCCGCCCAGCGCGACGCCGAGCGCAGCGCCGAGCAGCGCGATCGCCGCGGCCATGCCCAGGTAATGCAGCGCCAGCGCGCGATGGCTGTAGCCGAACGCCTTGAGCACGCCGATCTGGTCACGCTGGGTGCCGACCAGGCGCATCAGCACCACATGCAGCAGGAACGCGGCCACGCCCAGGAAGATCGCAGGGAACAGCCGCGCCATGGTCTGCAGCTGGCGCATCTCCTCCTCCAGGTAGCGCGCCGAGGTCTGCTCGTGGCGGCCGTAGGCGCCCACGCCGCCGTAGCGCGCCAGCAGGCGGTCGAGTTCGGCGGATCGCCGCAGCGGCACGCGCACCTGGCAGCAGGCGTAGCGTCACGCTGTTGAACGCGCCGTCCATGTTCAGCGCCTTTTCCGTCGCATGACGGTTCATCCATAGCACCGCATAGCGCTTGAAATCGGGAAACATCGCGCCGGGTGGGCTCTGGTAGACGTACTCCGGCGAGGTGCCCACGCCCACCACCTGCAGCCAGCGCTGGCGCCCGCGCAGGGTCAGTCGCAACGTATCGCCGGCGCGCAGCGCCTGCGCAGCCGCAAAGGCCTCGCCCACCACCACCTCGTTGTCGCGCTCCGGGTCGGGCAGCCGCCCGCTGCGCAGTTGCACGCGGTTGAGCAGCGGCTGGCCGCCGTCCAGCGGCAGCGATACCACCTCGGCGCGCACCGGCTCGTTGAAGCCCGGCACGCCCAGCGTGCCCAGCGCCAGCAGCCGGGCCTGTGCAGTCTGCACGCCCGGAATCGCGGCCAGCTGCGGCAACAGTGTGTCGGGCGCGCGCTTGAGCGGGGCCCACAGGTCGGCCAGCGCGCCCTGCCGGTAGAACCGTTCGCGCGTGGCGGTGAGCGATTCGTAGGTGGACTGCGACATCACCAGCGTGGCGACGCCGCCAGCGATCACCAGCGCGATCGCCAGCGCCTGCCCGCGCAGGTGCCACAGGTCGCGCGCCGCCTTGCGGCTCAGCGCGCTCACCAGTGCAGCTCCGCTGCCGGCATGCGCTGCGCATTGCGTTCCTCGCGCACGATGCGGCCGTCGCCCAGGTACAGCACGCGATGAGCCATGCGCGCGATGTCGGCGTTGTGGGTGATCACCACGGTAGTGGTGCCCAGCTCCGCGTTGACCAGCTCCAGCGCCTCCAGCACACCCACGCCGGTGGCCGAATCGAGCGCGCCGGTGGGCTCGTCGCACAGCAGCACGGCGGGCCGCTTGGCGATCGCGCGGGCGATCGCCACCCGCTGCTGCTGGCCACCGGACAGCTGCGCTGGAAAATGATCCATGCGGTCGGCAAGACCCACCCGCGCCAGCGCCTCCTCCGGCGTCATCGGTTGCCCGGCCAGCTCGGTGACGATCGCCACGTTCTCGCGCGCGGTGAGGCTGGGAATGAGATTGTAGAACTGGAACACGAAGCCCACGTGCTCGCGGCGGAACAGTGTGAGCTCGCGCTCGGTGGCGCCGGTGAGGTGGTGCCCCTCGTACCAGACCTCGCCGGCGGTGGGTACATCCAGCCCGCCCAGGATGTTCAGCAGGGTCGACTTGCCGCTGCCCGAGGGCCCCAGCAGCACCACGAACTCGCCGCTGTACAAATCCAGGTTCACCCCACGCAACGCCTGCACCTCGACCTCGCCCATGCGATAGGTCTTGGTGAGGCCGCGGGCGCGAAATACCGGCTCCGCGGCAGGCAATGGCGAGGCCAGGGCCATGCATGCTCCGTTCAAGGCCGCCCGGGGGCGGCAACGGAACTCAAGCTAGCGGTATCCAGGGCCTCGAATAATGATTTCAGACAACTCCAAGCGAGTTGACGGCGTTGCGGTAGTGCATCGCAATACGCTCCTCGTCACGATGGTGAAAATCGCGCACCACCCACTCGCCGCCGCACATCACGTCGCGCACCAGCGGCGTATTGCCGGCAAACAGGAAGCTGTCCAGCATGGAGCCGGTATCCCGCGCCGCCAGCAACGGCGAATTTTCATCCAGCACGATCAGGTCGGCGCGCATGCCGCTGCGCAGTTCGCCGACGGGCAGGCCCGAGGCCTGCGCGCCGCCATGCAACGCGGTGCGCCACAACGTCTCGCCTACGCTGACACCTTGCGCACGCGCTGCGATATTGCGATGGCTGCTGGTCAGGCGCTGGCCGTACTCCAGCCAGCGCAGTTCCTCCACCGGCGAGACCGAGATATGCGAGTCCGAACCGATGCCCAGCGTGCCGCCGGCGTCCTGGTAGTCGGGCAACGGGAACAGGCCATCGCCGAGATTCGCCTCGGTCGTGGGACACAGCCCGGCCACGGCGCCGCTGCGCGCGAGCCGCAAGGCTTCGGCATCGGTGAGATGGGTCGCATGCACCAGGCACCAGCGCGCATCCACGTCGGCATGCTCGAACAACCACTCCACCGGACGCGCGCCGCGCGTGGCGAGGCAGTCCTGCACTTCGCCGATCTGTTCGGCGATATGGATGTGGATCGGGCAGGCCTTCGCCATGTTGCTGGCGAACACTTCACGCATCGCCGCCTCCGGCACGGCACGCAGCGAATGCAGCGCGATGCCGATACGCAGGTTATCGCTCTCGTGCTGGCGCAACGCTTCGAGCAGGCGCAGATAGCTGTCCACGTCATGCCCGAAACGACGCTGTCGCGCGGTGAGCGCGCGGCCGTCGAAGCCGCCGCTGATGTACAGCACCGGCAGCAGGGTCAGCGCGATGCCGGCTTCGCGGGCGGCCTCGATCAATGCCAGCGACATCGCCTCGGGCTGCGCGTACGGCATGCCGTCCGGCTGGTGATGCAGGTAGTGGAACTCGCAAACCTGGGTGTAGCCGGCCTTGAGCATCTCGACGTAGAGCTGGGCGGCGATCGCCTTGAGTTCGTCGGGGCCGATCGCGGCGGCGAACGCGTACATCGTCTCGCGCCAGCTCCAGAAACTGTCGTCGCTGCGCCCCTTGCGCTCGGCCAGCCCCGCCATCGCACGCTGGAATGCATGCGAGTGCAGGTTCGGCATGCCGGGGAGCACCCAGCGGCCGATCGACTCGCCGGCGCCGCCCGTCGCATCGAGCAGCCGGCCGTTCGCCGTCACGTCGAAAGTCGCGTCGGCCTGCCAGCCGTCGGCGCACCACAGCTGGTCGGCCCCGAGGCGGCGGATGGCGGCGCTGTTGCTCATGGGGCGTCTCCGGACAACGATACGTGCAGTGTAACCGGTGGATGAACGCGCCTTCACTTGATGGTCCGGTGGCCTGTGCATAATCGCGCGATGGCCAAGAAACCACACGAAAACGCGCCGAAGCTGCTGCTGCGGCAGGCCGTCCTCGACGACGTGCCGCAACTGGTCGAGCTCACCTCGCGGATCTACACGCCCGAATGGGGCCACTCGGCGGAAATGCTGCGCTCCCAGCAGACGCACTTTCCCGAAGGCCAGTTCGTGGTCGAGTACGAAGGCAGGATCGTCGGCTACTGCGCCACTTTCCGCATCGACGAAGCCACCGCACTGGCGCCGCATACCTGGATGCAGATCACCGGCGGCGGCATGGGCTCGCGCCACAGACCGGACGGCAACTGGCTGTACGGCATGGAAGTGGTGGTGCACCCCGACTACCGTGGCATGCGCATCGGCCAGCGGCTGTACCAGGCGCGCAAGCGGCTGTGCATGGAGCTCAAGCTGCGCGGTATCGTGTTCGGCGGCCGCATCCCGGGGCTCGCAAAGAACCTCGCGCGCTACGGCACTGCCGAGGCGTACGTGCAGACGGTGGTGGAAGGCAAGCGGCGCGACCTCACGCTGAGCTTCCAGTTGTCGAACGACTTCGAGGTGATCGGCCTGCTGCGCGCGTACGTGCCGACCGATCACGAGTCGCTGGGCTACGCCGCCCATCTGGTCTGGCGCAATCCGCAATTGTTGGACCAGCCCGACATGCCGCCGATCACCTCGGCCCGGCTGCTGCCCGACTCGGTGCGGGTGGCTTCGGTGCAATACCAGCAACGGCGAATCACCTCGTTCGACGAATTCGCCACCCAGGTCGAATACTTCACCGACATCGCCGCCGACTACAGCGCCGACTTCGTCACCTTCCCCGAGCTGATCACGCTGCAACTGCTGTCGATCGAGAACACCGAGCTGTCGCCGGTCGAGTCCATCCGCAAGCTGAGCCACTACACGCCGCAGGTCAAGGAGCTGTTCAGCCGGCTGGCGGTGCACTACAACATCAACATCATCGCCGGCACGCATCCGACCGAGCAGGCCAACGGCGACATCCACAACGTCTGCTATGTATGCCTGCGCGACGGCTCGATCCACGAGCGCGAGAAGCTGCATCCCACGCCGAGCGAACGCAACGTGTGGAACATCAGCGGCGGCGACAGTGCCGCGACCGTGCTCACCGACTGCGGCCCGATCGGCGTGATGATCTGCTACGACGCGGAATTTCCCGAAGTGGCGCGCCACCTCACCGACCAGGGCGCGCTGATCCTGTTCGTGCCGTTCTGCACCGACGTGCGCGAGGGCTACCTGCGCGTGCGCTACTGCGCGCAGGCGCGTGCGATCGAGAACCAGTGTTACGTGGTGCTGTCCGGCAATGTCGGCAACCTGCCCGGCGTCAACAATTTTGACATCCAGTACGGCCAGAGCTGCATCCTCACCCCCAGCGATTTCGGTTTCGCCCGCGACGGCATCGCCGCGGACTCCACACCGAACATCGAGACCGTGCTGTTTGCCGACCTGCGGCTGGAGACCCTGGCCCGCGCCCGCAACGCCGGTGCGGTGACCAACCTCAAGGATCGCCGCTTCGATCTGTACGAGACGCGCTGGCGGCCGCGCTGAATCCGCGAAGAGCCGCTTGTGCAGGTGCATGCAGCATGTAGGAGCGACTTCAGTCGCGATGCTCTTGGCTGAAAACAAATAAGAGCATCGCGACTGAAGTCGCTCCTACAATGGAGCAGGAGCATCGCGACTGAAGTCGCTCCTACAATGGAGCAGGAGCATCGCGACTGAAGTCGCTCCCACAGTGTCGCTCCCGCAATGAGGTCTCCGTTCCCACATTTATGTCGGTGACGTCTGCGATAATCGCGCCATGTCCGAGTCATCCGAGCCCCTATCGAAATCACCGAACCCGCGCCTGCAGGCGCTGCTTGGCCATGAGTTCTTCGCTCCGCACCACTGGAAACGTCGGCTGGTACTGTGGGTCGGCGCCGTGCTGGTAGCGCTGGCGGCGATCCTGTTTGCCAAGGCCAGCGTGTGGTCGTATCAGCTGTTCCTGCGCGTCCTCGATCACGGCAGCTGGATACCGCTGATCACCACCCCGATAGTGTTCGGTCTGCTGGCCTGGATCACCGAGGGGCGCTTGCGCGCCACCCGCGGCAGCGGCATTCCGCAGGTGATCGGTACGCTGCATATCGAAGACGCGGGTTTTCGCGCACGCATGCTGTCGCTGCCGATCGCTGCCGGCAAGATGGCATTGACCTTGATCGCCCTCGCTGTCGGCGCGTCGATCGGACGCGAGGGGCCGACGGTGCACGTCGGTGCCGCGCTGTTCTATTCGATCGGCAAACGTTTCGGCTTCGACGATCCCAAGGCCGCCTCGCGCTTCATTCTCGCCGGCGGTGCCGCCGGCATCGCCGCGGCGTTCAACACGCCGCTGGCCGGCGTCATATTCGCAATCGAGGAACTGGCTGGTACCTTCGAGCACCGCTTCAGCGGCCTGCTGCTGACTGCGGTGTTCATCGGCGGCGTGGTTTCCCTGGGCATCATGGGCAATTACTCGTACTTCGGCGAGGTGCAAGCCAGCCTGCCGCTGGGGCACGCGTGGCTTGCCGTACTGCTGACCGGCGTCATCTGCGGGCTGCTCGGTGGCTTGTTCGCACGGCTGATCCTGCTCAGCCGGCACGGCCCGCTGGCCTACGTCGGTCGCCTACGCGCGCATGCGCCGGTGCTGTTCGCCGTGGCTTGCGGCCTGGCACTGGCGCTGCTCGGGCTGTGTTCGCACAACGGCGTCTACGGCACCGGCTACGACCAGGCCCGCGCCATCGTGCAGAACGCGGCCAGCATGCCGGACCAGGGATTCGGCATCGAAAAGCTGCTGGCCAACGTGGTGTCGTACTGGGCCGGCATCCCGGGCGGCATCTTCTCGCCGGCACTCGCGGTCGGCGCCGGCCTGGGCCAGAACATCGCGCACTTCCTGCCCGGTGCGCCCGCCGCCTCAGTGGTATTGCTGGGCATGAGCGCGTACCTGGCCGGCGTCACCGGTGCACCACTGACTTCGGCGGTGATCGCGATGGAGCTGACCGACAATCAGGCCATGGTGATCCCGATCATGGCGGCCTGCCTGCTTGCCCGCGCCGCCGCGTCGCTGTTCTGCCCGACTCCGGTTTACAGGGATTTCGCCGAGCGCATGGTGCAGGACTTTGAACGTCAACAGGCCAGCCGCACCCGTGCGGACGCCCCGGCCGATGAGCCGACCGATCCGGATGAGCTCTCGTTGCCTGGCGGCCGCACCAGTGCATTCGACGAACCCGCCACGCCAGCCGATACCGATCCACCCCATCCGCCATGAACACCGTCACGGAGTCAGCGCAGCCATGAGCGCACCACGCTGGGACCGACTGCTGTTGAACGCCACGCTGGCGACGTTTGCCGGCGACGCGCCGTACGGCCTGATCGGGCACGGCGCCATCGCGCTGCATCACGGCCGCATCGCCTGGATCGGCGGCATGGATGCGTTGCCGGATGCGCCTGCCGCTCTGGCCGATGTCGTCGAGTCGCTCGATGGCGCACTGGTCACTCCTGGACTGATCGACTGCCACACCCATCTGGTGTTCGGCGGCGATCGCGCACAAGAATTCGACCTGCGGCTCAACGGCGCCAGCTACGAGGAGATCGCCCGCGCCGGCGGCGGCATCGTCTCCAGCGTCAGCGCGACCCGCGCGGCCAGCGAGGAACAGCTGTTCGCGCAGTCGCTGCCGCGTGCCCGGGCACTGCTTGCCGATGGCGTGACCACCCTCGAAATCAAGTCCGGTTACGGCCTGGATCTGGACAGCGAGCGCCGCATGCTGCGGGTGGCCCGCCGCCTCGGCCGCGAGCTCGGCATCAGCGTGCGCACCAGTTTTCTTGGGCTGCATGCGCTGCCGCCGGAGTATCGGGACAGGCGCGCCGACTACGTGACGCTGGTCTGCGACAAGATGCTGCCTGCGCTCGCCGCCGAGGGGCTGGTCGACGCGGTCGATGCGTTCTGCGAGAACATCGGTTTCAGCCGCGACGAAACCCGCCGCGTGTTCGAGCGCGCAAGAGAGCTCGGCCTGCCGGTGAAGCTGCATGCGGAGCAGTTGTCCGATCAGGATGGCACCGCGCTGGTCGCCGAATACGGCGGCCTCTCCGCCGATCACCTGGAATACCTCGGCGAATCCGGCGTCCGCGCGATGGCCCGTGCGGGCACCGTCGCCGTGCTGCTGCCCGGCGCGTTCTACGCGCTGCGCGAAACGAAACTGCCGCCGGTCGCCTTGTTGCGCGAACATGGCGTACCCATGGCGGTCGCCACCGACTGCAACCCGGGCACCTCACCGCTGCTGTCGCTGCGGCTGGCTGCCGGCATGGCCTGCACACTGTTCCGATTGACGCCCGAAGAAGCGCTGCTGGGAGTGACCGTCAACGCCGCCCGTGCCCTGGGCCTGACCGATCGCGGCACCCTAGCGATAGGCCAGCGCGCCGACCTGGTGGTGTGGGACGCGCGCGGACCGGCCGACCTGTGTTACTGGATCGGCGGCAGCCTGGCCCGCAAGATCTATGTGGCCGGCGAAGCCGTCTCGCGGCGCAAGCCTTCCAGGCGCTCATCCAGCGCCTCGTAAAATGCCTGCGGCAGGTCCGCCTGCACCGGCACCCGCCACCAGTGCGGCTGGGCGAAACACCGGCATTTGACGGCGTCCTTGTCGGTCATCAGCACCGGCAGGCCATCCGCGAAATCCAGCTCCGCCACCGCGAAGCCGTGATGATCCGCAAAAGAGTGTTCGATCGGCAGGATCCCGGCCGCACGCAGGCTGTCGAAGAATCGCTGCGGGTTGCCGATCGCCGCCACCGCGTGCACGCGCTGGCCACGGAAGCTGGCCAGGGACTGGACTCGCCCGTCGCTCAGCGCGACGACATCGCCACCGCGCAGTTGCATCAGGTACTCGCCGTCTTCGGCGATGCCGCCGTTGCAGACGCGCAGATCCACCTGCCGCAACCGGCTCAACGGCTCGCGCAACGGCCCGGCCGGCAGCAGCCGTTGATTGCCGAAGCGGCGCACGCCGTCGATCACGCAGATTTCCACATCGCGCGCCAGCCGGTAATGCTGCAGTCCGTCGTCGGCGAGCAGCACATGGCAGCCGGCGTCGAGCAGCAATCGCGCCGCAGCAGGTCGATCGCGCCCCACCGCCACCGGCATGCCGCTGGCGTGGATCAGGCAGGGCTCGTCGCCGACCTGCGCGGGGTCAGGCGCATCGCCGAGCAGCAATGGCTCGCGCCGACTGCCGCCGTAGCCGCGGCTGACCACGCCGGGCCGATAGCCGCGTGCGCGCAAGGCGGCCGCTACCGCGATCGTCAACGGCGTCTTGCCGGTGCCGCCCACGCTGAGGTTGCCGATCACGATGACCGGTGCGGGCAGGCGCACGCTGCGCCATATGCCGGCTCGATAAAGCCCGCTGCGCAGACCGATCACGCCCCCGTACAGCGCCGCCAGCGGCCACGTCCACCATGGCGCGCGGCCACCGGCGTACCAGGCTGATTCGAGCGTGTCGATCAGCGCCATGGATGATCCTCAGTCGCCCGACTGCTGGTTGGGGTAATCGTGGAACTGCATGCGGTGCAGCGCGGCATAGTGGCCGCCCAGCGCCAGCAGTTCGGCATGCGTGCCGCGTTCGACGATGCGGCCCTGATCCATCACGGCGATCTGCTGCGCGCCTTCGATGGTGGACAGGCGGTGCGCGATGACCAGCGTGGTGCGGTCCTTCATGAGGCGTTGCAGCGCCTGCTGGATCAACCGCTCGGACTCGGTATCCAGCGCGCTGGTGGCCTCGTCCAGCACCAGGATCGGCGCGTTCTTGAGGATGGCGCGGGCAATCGCGATGCGTTGGCGTTGGCCGCCGGACAATGTATTGCCGGCCTGCCCGATCTGGGTGTGTATCCCTTGCGGCATGCGCGCGATGAATTCCATCGCGTTGGCGGCCTCGGCGGCGGCGATGATGTCCGCCTCCCTGGCGCCGGCCAGTTCGCCGTAGGCGATATTGTCGGCCACGGTGCCGTCGAACAGCACCACGCTTTGCCCCACCCAGCCGATCTGCCGGCGCAGCGAGGCCAGCGTATAAGCCTCGTAGTTCTCGCCGTCCAGCATGATCTGCCCCTCGCTGGGCGCGTAGAAGCGCGGCAACAGACTGACCAGGCTGCTCTTGCCGCTGCCGGAGCGGCCGACCAGCGCGGTCACCGTCCCCGGCGCGCAATGCAGGTCGACGCCGCGCAGGGCTTCGGCCTCGCTGCGCGGATAGACCAGCCGGATGCCGTGCATCGACAGCTCGCCGCGGGTGCGATCGAGCACCAGCGTGCCGTTATCCGGCTCCGGCGGAAGGTCGATGATCTCGAACAAGTCCTCGGCCGCGGACAGGCCGCGCTGGACATTCGCCTGCACGTTGGCAAGCCGCCGCAACGACGGCAGCATCGTGCCCATCGCGGTCAGGACGGCGAAGAACACACCCGGCGAAATTTCGTTCAGCACAGCGGGTCGCGTACCGAGAAACACCAGCAGGGCCAGCGCAAGGGCCGCCACCAGTTGAATGGTGGAGCTCGATGCCGCATTGGTTGCCGCGATCTTCACATTGAGACCGCGAGTGCGCCGAGTGACCTCATCAAAGCGTTTGCTCTCATGCGCCTGGCCACCATAGATGCGCACCTCGCGATGCGCACCGACCGATTCCTCTACCGTGCCGGTCACCGAGCCCATCGACCCCTGAATCCGGCGGCTGATCTGCCGGTAGCGCCGACTCACCACGGCGGCGATGAGCGCGATCGCCGGCACCATCACGAGCAACGCCAGCGTAAGGTAAGCGCTGTTGTGCAGCATCACCCAGAACATGGCGAGGATGGTAAAGCTGTCGGTCACCGCGCTCTTTATCGCATCGGTCGCAGCCGATGCCACCTGCTCGCTGGTATAGGTGATGCGGGAGATCTGCTGTCCCGACGGCTCGGCGCCGAAAAACGCCGCCGGTAGCCTCAGGTAGGCATCGAAGACATCCTGCTGGATCGCCTGCACCACATGCCGGCCCATGTACGAGATGCCGTAACTGCTGGCGTAGGTGCCGCAGGAGCGCACAAAAAAGATGCCGATGATCCAGATCGGCATCCAGAAAATCAGATACGGATCTTTCTTCGTGAACAGGTTGTCGATCATCGGCTGCAGCAGCTGGGTGAAGAGCGCCATGCCACCACCGTCCAGCAACATGCCCACCAGCGAGATCAGACCCACCAGCCAGTAGCGCCGGGTATAGCCGAGCAGTCGCTTGTAGATCCGCCAGGACTCTACGTCCCAGATCGTGACCTTCTTGTTCGCATCGCTCACTGTGCGGCGCCCGGCTTGCTCGGAGTCGTGGCGATGGACAGCTTGGTGAAACCGAGCTGGCCGAGCGCGTCCATCGCGGTGACCACGTCCTGGTGCGGCGTCATCGCATCGGCGCGGATCGTGACCTGCCGATCGCGGTCGGTGCCGGCGTTGCGCGCGATGGTCTGCTTGAGCGGCTCGATGCCCTCGCCCAGCACCTCGTCGCTGCCCACATAGAAGCGACCATCGCGGTCGATCATGATGGTCAGCGCCGGGGCGTTCATGTCGCGGTCCTGTGCGCTGGCCTGCGGCAAGGTCACCTGCAGGCGCGAATGCTGCACGAACGTGCTGGTCAGCACGAAGAACATCAACAGGGTCAGCAGCACGTCGATCAACGGAATCACGTTGATCTCGAAATCGTCCTGGCGGCGGTCGTTACCGATGCGCATCGGTGCGCTCAGCCCGGATCCGGCGTGGCGGACGTCGGCATGCGCCGCGGCCGCAGTGGTGCCGCCGCGGCGGGCGCCAGGGTCAGGTCGTCAAGCAAGGCGGTGGCCTGCTTTTCCATCTCCACGCAATAGCCGGCCACGCGCGAACGGAAATAACGGTGCAGCACATACGCGGGGATCGCCACGGTCAGGCCCGACGCGGTGCAGATCAGCGCCTCGCCGATGCCGCCGGCCATCTTGGCCGGATCGCCGATGCCGCCGGCCATCACTTCCATGAACATGCGGATCAGGCCGATCACGGTGCCGAACAAGCCCAGCAACGGACCGATCAGCGCGATCGTGCCCAGCGTGTTGAGATAGCGCTCCATCCGGTGGATGACGTGCCGGCCGGTGTCCTCGATGCGCTCTTTGATCAAGTCGCGCGGCTGGTTGCGCACGGCCAGGGCGGCGGCCAGCAACTCGCCCAGCGGCGAACCATTCGACAGCGTGTCGAGATGGCCCGGGTCGAGCTGGCCGGAACGCGCCCACTGGCGCACCTCGTCACCCAGACCCGACGGCAACACCGACTTGCGGCGCAAGGTCCAGCAACGCTCCAGCACGATCGCCAGGGCAATCGCCGAACAGATCAGGATGGGCACCATCGCCCAGCCGCCAGCCATCAGAATTTCCAGCACTTTTCGACCCACCGCACTGCCTGACAAGGAGCGCGCATGATAGCAGTCTCGCCCCGCCGTACTGCGGCAGGCGTGGCATTCCCCGCCTCACTCGCGCCAGTAGCGCGTCTGCCGCCGGCGCCAACCCTGCTGCCGCCGCGGCGCGGCATCCGCGGGGAAATCCAGCGGGATCGCGCCCTGCTCGGCGGTATTGAACAGCGGCACATGGGCCTCGGCATAGCGCGCCAGCACCTCCGGCCTGGGGTGCCCGAAGCGGTTGCGCCAGCCTGCAGACACCAGCGCCAGCGGCGGTTGCAACGCCTTGATGAAGGCCGTGCTGGACGAGGTCTTGCCGCCGTGATGCGGCACCAGCAACACCGGCGCCGGTCCCGCATCGAGCGCGGCGGCCACCTGCGGCTCCACTTTCGACGTGATGTCGCCGGTCAGCAGAAGACGCCCGCCGCGACCCTCGACCAGCAGCACGCAGGAGCTGTCGTTGTCCCGATCGCCTGCGCCGTACGCAGGGCTCAGCATGCGAAAGCGCACTCCGTTCCACTGCCACGATTGCCCGGCCGCGCACTGGCGCATCGGCAACGGCATTCGCGCTGGCTCGCCCGCATAGCGCAGCGCCTGCGGGAAAGCCGCCGCCACCGCCTCCGCGCCGCCGGCATGATCGTTGTCGCCATGGCTGGCGATCAACATGTCCAGCCGGCTGATGCCCAGCGCATGGATCGACGGCAGCGCCACCGCCTCGCCCAGATCGAAACCCGACGGATAGCGCGCGCCGGTGTCGTACAGCAGCGCATGGTCGCGGGTGCGCAGCAGCACCGACAAGCCCTGCCCCACGTCCAGCACCCACGCCTGGAAGGCGCCTTCGGCGGGCACCTGGCGTGGCGGCCACAACAACGGCAGGAACAGCAGCAGGCCCAGCCAGCGCAACGGCACGCCACGCGGCAGGAACAGCCACAGCGCGCCGGGCAAGGCCAGCAGCAGCGCATGCGGCTGCACCGTCGGCAGGTACCAGTGCGCGCCGGGCCACGTTGCCATCCGGGCCAGCAGCCACCAATGCGCATGCGCCAGCTGCGCGGCCAGCCACAGCACCGGCGTCGCCAGCGGCGGGCACAACCCCAGCAGCAGCGTGCCGAACAAGGCGCACGGCACGATCAGGAAGCTGACCAGCGGCACCGCGATCAGGTTGGACAATGCGCCCACCAGCGAAGCCTGACCGAAAAACCACAAGGTCAGCGGCAGCAGCGCCACCGTCATCACCAGCTGTCCGGCCGACAGCTCATGCACGAATGCGCGCCAGCCGCGTCCGCGCGCCTGCAGGCACAGCATCAGGAACAACACCCCGACGAACGACAGCCAGAAACCGGCCGCCAGCACCGCCAGCGGGTCGAACAACAGGATCGCGATCAGCGCCAGCGCCAGCGATTGCGCGCCGCTGCTGCCGCGCCGACTGCAGCGCGCCAGCGCCACCACGGCGATCATCAGCAGCGTGCGCACCGTGGGCAGGCCGAAACCGGCCAGCGCGCTGTAGATGCCGGCGACCGCCAAGGCGGCCGCCGCCTGTGCCTGCGCGCGCGGCAGCCTCAAACCCAGCCGCGGCCACAACGCGTAAGCCAGCAGCGCCAGCCAGGCTCCGAACACCGCGGCCACGCCCACGTGGAAACCGGAAATCGCGATCAGGTGCGACACGCCGTTCGCGCGCGCCACCTCCCAATCCTGTGGCGTCAGCCCGCGTGTGTCGCCGACCGAAAAAGCCTGCAACAACGCCGCGTCGTGCGGATCATGCACGCGCGCCGCAATGCCGCGGGCGATCGCGTCGCGCACGCCATCGACGCACCAGCGTGGGCTGGCCAGCGGGGTATTGTCGGGATCGTCGCGCACATAGCCGGCAGCGACGATGCCGCGCTCCAGTGCCGAGCGCTCGCTGTCGGCCACGCCCGGATTGAGCAGGCCGCGCGGCCGTTTCAGCCGCAGCAGCAGCTGCCAGCGGGAACACGGCCGCAGCGCCGGTGCATCGTCATACCAGGACACCGTCACCCGGCCGTGCAGCGCGACCGGATGGCCGTCCAGCGTGGCCTGTTCCACCCGCAACATGAAACGGCTGGCGTCGCTGCCGGCCTGCGGCAGGTCGATGATGCGGCCGATCACCGCGATGTCCTGGCCTTCCAGCGCACGCGGCAACCGCGCCTTCATTGCCGCGGCGCCGTGCCACGCCGCCCAGGCCATGCCGAACAGCAGGCATGCCGGCCAACGCCAGCGCGGCCTTCGCCACGCCAGCAGCAACGCCGCGCACAGCAGCAGACCGAGACACCCGCGCGGAGGCAGCTGCGGCAACCACTGCACCAGCAGTACGCCGATCAGCAAGACCCATGCCGTCGCGATCGCCGCGGGCATTGTCGTCACTCGCACCACGTCGCACGCCCTGTTCCGTCCTGGAAGGGATCGAGCCTAGCGCGGCCAGTACGACGGCGTGGATGAAAGATGTGTAGGTGCGCGCCGGCACACCCACCCCGGAATCCCGCTGTTGCTCCCTTCTGTGGAACGTCTGAACGAGCTTCCGCTCGTCGCCGGGATCATCGTTTGCCTGTGGGAGCGACTTCGGTCGCGATGGCCGCGGCAACGGCCTGCAGTATCTCGGCGTTGCAACGGCTCGATGCGCAGCCGGGCGGCGCAGCGCACTGCTACGCAAGTCGCGACTGAAGTCGCTTCCACAAAACAGGCCGCGACCGGTGTGCGCCCTTCTGCGGACCGTTGCGGGCTTCGTTCCTTTGGGATGGCCTGAATAAGTCCGAATTTTCCAGTGCTTGTCACCGCAAGTCATCAAGAGAAAAGGCTCTCAATTTTTGCGTCTGGACTTATTCAGACCATCCCAGCCGGCGGGGACGAGCCGGAGATCAGGCCTTCAGGTTTTCCTGCAGCACGCCGTTGTGCAGCACCAGCGTGCGATCCATCCGCGCCGCCAGACGAGTGTCGTGGGTGACCAGGATGAAACTGGTGCCGATCTCCCGGTTGAGCTCCAGCATCAGCGCGTAGACCTGCGCGGCATTGCCTTCGTCGAGATTGCCGGTGGGCTCGTCGCCGAGCACGCAGGCGGGCCTGGTCACCAGCGCGCGCGCCACCGCGCAACGCTGGCGTTCGCCGCCGGACAGTTCCGACGGCTTGTGATGGGTGCGGCCAGCCAGGCCCACCCGCTCCAGCAAGGTCATGGCTTGCTGTTGTGCCTCGCCGATCGCGGTGCCGCGGATCAGCAGCGGCATGCACACGTTTTCCAGCGCGGTGAACTCGGGCAACAGGTGATGGAACTGGTAGATGAAACCGAGCGAGCGGTTGCGCACGCGGCCGCGTTCGGCGTCGGACAGTTTCGACAGCACGCGGCCATCCACTTCCACCTCGCCGGCGGTCAGCGTGTCGAGGCCGCCGAGAATATGCAGCAACGTGCTCTTGCCCGAACCGGAGGCGCCGACGATCGCCATCGTCTGGCCGCGCTTCAGGGTGAAGCTGACGTCGCTCAGCACATCGGTGCGCAGGCCGCCTTCGTCGTAGGTCTTGGCAATGTGGCTGGCACGCAGCACGTTTTCGCTCGACGGCATCGTGGCGCTCTCTTTCCTGGTGGTCTCATTCATAGCGCAGCGCCTGCGCCGGCTGCGTGCGCGAGGCGCGCCACGCGGGATAAAGGGTGGCCAGCAGCGAGAAGGCGAAGGTCAGCAACGCGGTCCAGAGCACGTCGTGCCAAAGCAGCAAGCTCGGCACCTCGCTGATGTAGTAGACGTCCGGCGACAGGAAGGTGACGTGGAACGTGTGCTCGATCCACTTGATGATGCCCGGCAGCTTCCACGACAGCAGCGAGCCCAAGCCCACGCCGAAGCCGATCCCCACAAATCCCACCAGCACGCCCTGCACCATGAACATGCCCATGATGCTGCGCGGCGTGGCGCCGAGCGTGCGCAGGATCGCGATGTCGGCCTGCTTGTCGGTGACCAGCATCATCAGCATCGAGATCAGGTTGATCACCGCGACCAGGATGATCAGCGACAGGATCACGAACATCACCATCTTTTCCATCGACAGCGCCGCGAACAGGTTGGCGTTGGTATCCATCCATGTCTGCACGCGATAAACCTGGCCCAGCTGGTCGGCCAGTTCGCGGGCGACCGGACGGGCATTGAACAGGTCGTCGAGCTTCAGGCGGATGCCGGTGGGGCCGCTGAGGTCGTTGAGCTTCTCGGCATCGCTGATGTTGACCAGAGCCAGGCCGGAATCGAACTGCTCCATGCCCAGCTCGAACGTGCCCACCACATGGAAACTGCGCATCTTCGGAAAACTGCCCATCGGCGAGGCGCGCAATTCCTGCACGGCCATGGTCACCCGATCACCGACACTGACCCCGAGCGTCATCGCCAGCTCCCGGCCCAGCACGATATTCCAGCTGCCCGGGGTCAACTCATCAAGCTTGCCCTCAAGCATGTGCTTATTGATGTCGACGACCTTCGGCTCCTGCGTTGGCTCGATGCCGCGCACCATCGCTCCGCTGGAACGCCGAGCCAGCAACATCGCTTCGGATTCGACGTACGGCGCGGCGCCCAGCACGTGTGGATTCGCCTCGGCTATCTTCAATGCACGCGGCCAGTCCTGCACGCTTTCGCCGATGCCAGCGACGGTGGCGTGCGAGATCGCGCCGAGAATGCGCGAACGCATCTGGTAGTCGAAACCGTTCATCACCGACATCACCGTGATCAGCGCGATCACGCTGATCGCGATGCACACGATCGATACGGTGGAAATGAAGGAGATGAACTGGTTGCGCCGCTTGGCGCGGGTGTAGCGCAGGCCGATGAAGAGTTCTAGCGGTCGGAACATGGGCGGGTCGCTTGTGGGGATCGCAGGGCGGGCCGCCCGGTCGTCCATTATCAGGTATTCGATGGGACCGCGCTGCGGCGGCGAAGTTGCCGGTGGCGGGGGGCATGAAGGTCAGAGCTGCGGCACGGCGCCGTCCGGCTGCATCGTTGCCAGTCGCATGCGCAGACGGCGGCGGATATCGGCGTCGCTGTTGTCCGGCGCCAGCAACAGCACCTGCACGCCGTGTTCCACGGTTTGCAGACGCAGCAGCACGAAGTCGCCGAACACACGGAATGAAGCCAGCGTGGCCGGTACGTCCTTGTGGTCGATCAGGCGCAGCGTCCAGTCGGTTTCGGCGCTCCAGCCTGCAGCGGCCACCGGAACAGCGGCGAGGCGGCGCACCGATCGCCATGTCGCCAGCGCTGCGGCGAGGCCAAGCGGCAATTTCAGCCACAGCGCCAACCCGCTCAGCGCCACGGCCAGCACGGCCACGGCGGCGACCGCGATCAGCGCTCGCCGCAGCAGCCGCGAGGGCCGGCATTCAAAGCCGATGGCGGGTGCGGATGTCATCGATGATCGCCTGCCAGTCCGCCCGCGCGGGGCGCGCATGGCCCATCACCCAGTCCCACAGATCCGGATCCTGCGCGTCGAGCAGTTCGTCGAACGCCTGCTGCTGCGCTTCATCCGCGCTGGCGAAACGCTCGTCCAGCCAGCCGCCGAACAAGGCGTCCAGCTCACGGGTACCGCGGCGGGCGCGCCAGCGCAGGCGCTTGAGACGGGCAGCTTCAGCTTCCATGAGATCGATTCGCGCGAAGCGCCTCCGTTGCCTCCTCTCCCCCGCGGGGAGAGGTTATGCGGCGTCGCCGCCACGCGGCGACAGGTGCTCTTATGCCGAACGCCGCTCCACCATCAGCTTCTTGATCTCGGCAATCGCCTTGGCCGGATTCAGCCCCTTCGGGCAGGTGCGCGTGCAGTTCATGATGGTGTGGCAGCGGTACAGCTTGAACGGATCTTCCAGATCGTCCAGGCGCGCGCCGGTGGCTTCATCACGCGAATCCACGATCCATCGATAGGCCTGCAGCAGGATCGCCGGACCGAGGTACTTGTCGCCGTTCCACCAGTAGCTCGGACAGCTGGTCGAGCAGCAGGCACACAAGATGCACTCGTACAGGCCGTCCAGCTTCTTGCGCTCTTCCGGCGACTGCAGCCGCTCGCGATCCGGGGCCGGACTCTGCGTGCGTATCCACGGTTTGATCGAGGCGAACTGCGCGTAGAAGTGGGTCAGGTCGGGCACCAGATCCTTCACCACCGGCATGTGCGGCAGCGGATAGATCTTCACGTCGCCGGAAGCGCACTCGCTGATCGCGCGGGTGCAGGCCAGCGTGTTGGTGCCGTCGATGTTCATCGCGCACGAACCGCAGATGCCTTCGCGGCAGGAACGGCGCAGCGTGAGCGTGGGATCGATCTCGTTCTTGATCTTCAGCAGCGCGTCCAGAACCATCGGACCGCACGCGGCCAGGTCGACCTCGTAGGTGTCCGTGCGGGGGTTCTGTCCATCATCCGGCGACCAGCGATAGATGCGGAAGGTACGCGGCTTCTTCGCATCCTTGGCCGGGTAGTGGCGGCCCGGCTGGATCTTGGAATTCTTCGGTAGCGAAAACTCTGCCATGTGCTGAACCCTTC
The DNA here is from genome assembly GCF_042657005.1 of Rhodanobacter terrae. Taxonomy (NCBI): domain Bacteria; kingdom Pseudomonadati; phylum Pseudomonadota; class Gammaproteobacteria; order Lysobacterales; family Rhodanobacteraceae; genus Rhodanobacter; species Rhodanobacter terrae. The sequence continues at coordinate 151,333 of NZ_JBHSNG010000002.1, read as the reverse complement.
AACTTTCTGCAGGAGGGCTTGCGCCCCGGCCGTACAACCAATGATGTTGCCGCCACGCTGCGGCCGCAGCCGCACCGTGGTCAGTAGACGCGCTTCGCCGGCGGCACAGCCTTGACCTCGTCGGTCATCGGATTCATGTGCACCGGGCGGAAGTCAAAGCGCGACTTGCCCGCCTCGTCGACCCATACCAGGGTGTGCTTCATCCAGTTGACGTCGTCGCGCTCAGGGAAGTCTTCGCGTGCATGCGCGCCGCGGCTTTCCGGCCGCTGTTCGGCCGAATGCATGGTCGCCACCGCCTGTGCCAGCAGGTTGGACAGTTCCAGCGTCTCGATCAGGTCGGAGTTCCATACCAGCGAACGGTCGCTGACGCCGACGTCCTCGAACATGTCGAACACTTCCGAGATCTTCTGCTTGCCTTCGGCCAGCGTGGTGCCGGTACGGAACACCGCGGCGTCCTTCTGCATCGTGCGCTGCATCGCGGCGCGGATCTTCGCCGTCGGCATGCTGCCCTTGGCGTTGCGCAGCGCGTCGAAACGCGCCAGCGACTTGTCCAGCACATTGGTCGGCAGATCCTTGTGCGCCGCACCCGGCTGGATCAGTTCGGCGCAGCGATGCGCCACTGCCCGACCGAACACCACCAGATCGAGCAGCGAGTTGGAGCCGAGCCGGTTGCCGCCATGCACGGAGACGCAGGCCGCTTCGCCGATCGCGAACAGGCCCGGCACGATCGCGTCGACATCGTCGCCGCGCTTCTGCACGACTTCGCCGTGATAGTTGGTCGGGATGCCGCCCATGTTGTAGTGCACGGTCGGCAGCACCGGGATCGGTTCCTTGGTCACGTCCACGCCGGCGAAGATGCGCGCCGACTCGGCGATACCCGGCAACCGCTCCTGGATGACCTCGGGGCCGAGGTGCATCAGGTTGAGATAGATGTGGTCCTTGTGCTCGCCGACGCCGCGACCCTCGCGGATCTCGATCGTCATCGCACGGCTGACCACGTCGCGCGAGGCCAGATCCTTCGCGCTGGGCGCATAGCGCTCCATGAAACGCTCGCCGGCGGAATTGGTGAGGTAGCCGCCTTCGCCGCGCACGCCCTCGGTGATCAGGCAGCCGGCACCGTAGATGCCGGTCGGATGGAACTGCACGAACTCCATGTCCTGCAGCGCAAGACCCGCGCGCAGCACCATGCCGCCGCCGTCGCCGGTGCAGGTATGCGCCGAGGTGGCGCTGAAGTAGGCGCGGCCGTAACCGCCGGTCGCCAGCACCACGGCCTGGCCGCGGAAGAAATGCAAGGTTCCTTCGTTCATGTCGAGCGCGAGTACGCCGCGGCACGCGCCGGCTTCGTCGAAGATCAGGTCGATCGCGAAGTATTCGATGAAGAACGCGGCGTCGTGCGCCAGCGCCTGCTGGTACAGCGTGTGCAGGATCGCGTGGCCGGTGCGGTCCGCCGCGGCGCAGGTGCGCTGCGCGGTACCCTTGCCGTAATGCGTGGTCATGCCGCCGAACGGGCGCTGGTAGATCTTGCCTTCCTCGGTACGCGAGAACGGCACGCCGTAGTGTTCCAGCTCGATGATCGCGGCGGGCGCGTTCTTGCACATGTACTCGATCGCGTCCTGGTCGCCGAGCCAGTCGGAGCCCTTGATCGTGTCGTAGAAGTGGAAGCGCCAGTCGTCCTCGCCCATGTTGCCCAGCGCGGCGGAGATGCCGCCCTGCGCCGCCACGGTGTGCGAACGGGTCGGGAAGACCTTGGTGATGCAGGCGGCCTTGAGGCCCTTCTCGGCCAGGCCGAAGGTGGCGCGCAGACCCGCGCCGCCGGCGCCGACCACGATCACGTCATACAGGTGTTGCTGGACTTTGTAGCTTTCCATGAAACCTTTTCCTCGCGTCTTATGGGGTCAGCGCAATGCGCAGCACGGCCAGCACGCTTGCCAGCGCGCCGAGTACCGCGAGGAACTTGATAGCCACCAGCAGGGCGACTTCTTTCCAACGGGTGTGCACGTAATCCTCGATCACCACCTGCAGGCCCAGCACGGCATGCCAGAACATGGTGAGCACGAACGCGATCAGCAGCAGCGCATTCCACGGCTTCGCCACGGCGGCGCGCGCGGTGGCGTAATCGGCATGCAGCAGGCTCAGCACGATGATGACGAACCACGCGCCGAGCAGCACCAACGCGGCGGCCGTCGTCCGCTGGGTCCACCAGTGGGTCACACCGGACTGGGACGAACCCAGTCCGCGGGCCGTCTTCAACGGGTTGCGCCGATCTTTCACGACGGCGTCCTTCGCGCTCATGCCGCACCTCCCGCCATGACACAGGCCCAAACCAACACGGTGAGCACGAAACTGCCGACGACCGCCAGCCAGCTGGAGCGTACGAACTGGGGAATCTCGTAACCGAGGCCGGTATCCTGGACCAGATGGCGGATGCCGTTGCACAGGTGGAAGAACAACGCCCAGCTCCAGCCGATCAGCAGAACCGTGCCGAGCGGGCTGCCGACGATGCTCCTGAAATCATTGAAGCTGTCTTCGCCCGCTGCCAGATTCCACAGTCCGCATACCACCAGCAGGCTGCCGACGGCCAGCGCTATTCCAGTGGCTCGATGCAAGATGGAAGTCATCATCTGCACTTGCCACTTGTAGATCTGTAGATGCGGCGAGAGCGGTCGTTGCGTGTCTGCCATGGCGGCTACCCCGAGTGGAATCGCTGTTCGTGCTGATGTCAGTGCCGCATCTTCCCCTGTACGCGATCGGCGACGAGCGCCTTTGCGGTCGTTCAGAAGTCGATACAGCGCCCGTTCTTTTCCCAGTCGCCGTAGCGGGTGGGGTCCGGAGCCGGCCGCTCGGCCGGCAACTTGTCCTGCGCCGGGCCCACGGGCACGACGATTGCTTCCGTCGAAACGGAGGCTGGCGTGGGTTCGGCTGAGGAGAAGGTATCGGACATGATTTTTTTTGTAAGCCGATGAAGGTTAATACTTGCGGCAAAGCAGCACAACCTTGACTGAGACACTGCATTGACGGTGACGCCTGCGAAGAATTGACCGGAGCATCCCTAGCACTTGCGAGGGGTTCCCGTTGCCCCAATGTCACGCTGCCTATGCCGACATTCTATCCCGCGGAAACCCTGCTGATCGAAGGCCCGGATGCGATGGCGTTTGCGCATGCGCAGTTCAGCAGCAACGTCAGCTCGCTTGCCACCGGCCGGTGGCAGTTCAGTGCATGGCTCGATCCGCAAGGCCGCGTGCGCGCGCTGTTTCATCTGGCCCGACTCGCCGACGATCGCTATCTCGTATTGCTGCGCGGCGGCAGTGCACTGGCAATGGTCGAAGCGCTGCGTCGTTTCGTGTTCCGCTCGAAACTCAGCCTGGCGGCATTGCCGCTGCGCGCATTGACCACTGGCCCGAGCATGCCGCTGCACATGTTCGGCGACGACGCGGGGATACTCTCGCTGGGCTGCGACACGCATAGCTTGCAGATCACCGCGTCGGAGATCGGCGACGATGCATGGCGCTTGCCGCAGCTGCGCGCAGGCTGGCCATGGCTGCCGACGCAGAGATTGAACGAGCTGCTGCCGGCTTCCTTGTCGCTGCAGCGCCTGCATGCGGTCGCGGTCGACAAGGGCTGCTACCCCGGCCAGGAAATCGTCGCACGGCTGCACTACCGTGGCGGCCACAAGCGGCACCTGCACAGCGTCACATTGTCGCAAGCAGCGAATGCCGGCGACACGTTGCGCGATGGCGATCGCGAAGTCGGCTGCGTGCTCGATGTTGCGGCCGCGCATGACGGCATCGCCGCGCTCGTCGTGTTGGTCGATGACGTTGCTGCACAAGCGCGCGAGGGATATCTTGGCCCACTCGACGACGGCTTGAAGATTCATCTCGACGCGTCATGGCCGGCATGAAGCGATGCTCGTCTCCACTGGCGGAATGCGTAGTGGCAAATGTCAACGAATCGTGAGCAGCAGCTAAACTTTAATCACTCGGCACTTGCCAGTGGCGAATACCGCCACTAGGCTTCCCCAATCGAATATCGCGGCATCCGGAACACGGGGTGTCGAAGTACGCGACGAACCGGAAGAATCCGAATCGGCGCGACCCGGCAGCAACATCGCCGGATGGCATACGCCTCGCATCCAACGAGCGCGCAGCAGTTGCAGGCAACACGGCCGACCCGGCACGCGCAACGCCCGGCAGCACAATTCCCGATCGGCACAGACAGCCGCTCGACCCGCCACAATCCCGTGGCAAAGCGCCTGACCACAAGTTTCGGTCATGGCGATAGATCCAGATGGAACGGCCTGCCCGCCCGTCCATCGCAACGGCGCTCAAAGCTTGCAGTCTGCTTTGCGCGTACAGCACGTTGGAGGCAGAACTCGTGAAACTTTCCATGTTGTTGTGGCTGACGTCATTGATGCCCCAGCCCATCGCCGACCATGCTTGCCTCGCTACCACCGTCTATCTGGAAGCGCGCAGCGAATCGACCAACGGCCAGCTCGCCGTCGCCGAAGTTGCCCTGCGCCGGCGCGACCGCGGCCAATGGGGCAACACGGTATGCAAGGTAGTGACCGCGCCGCATCAGTTCGCGACCACCACCACGCCAGGCTCATTCGAGATTTCCAATCTGGAATCCTTCAGCAAGGCGTGGCAAATAGCCGGCAGGTCGCTCAGCAACTGGGAGCTGCCGCTGGCGCAACGCCATATGGTGGTGCCTCGCGCCGATCACTTCGCCACGACGGCAATCAGTCCGGCCTGGTCGCACAACCGCCCCAGCGTGACGATCGGCGAGCATGCCTTCTACGCAGTGAATTGATCGACGATTCGCCATTTTGCGTCATTAAAAAAGCCCTCGCATGAGGGCTTCTTTAATTTTGGACGTCCATATAAATGGACGTCCATACGGCCGAGTCGAATCATCGCGCGTAGACGTGGCCGTTGCTGACGACGACATAGTCGCCATTGCGAACACCCGGATCCTCGCGCTGGGTCACCGTGGCGTATTGGCCGTTGTCGAGCCGCACTTGGATGCGCCAGGCAACGTTGCTCCCGTCGCTGCGCTTGCCGACCTGGTTGCCGACGACACCGCCGGCAACCGCACCAGCCACGGTAGCCGCCTTGCGGCCATCGCCCTTGCCTATGGTGCTGCCCAGCACACCGCCGGCGACCGCACCGATGATCGCCCCCAGCGTACCGCCATTGCCGCTACCGCCATCGGTGTAGACCTGCTGCACGTCCTGCACCACGCCGCACGTCTCGCAACGGGCGTTTCGACTGCCATACCCGCCCTGCTGGCCCTGGTAGTAGCCGCGGTTGTAGTTGCCGCCGTTGTTGTAGGGAGCGGTGGTACAACCGACAAGGGACAGGCCCGCCGTCAGCGCAGCCGCGAGGGCGATCTTGCTAGTCAGTGCATTCATGGGGTCGCTTCCTTTTCAGTGGTCGATTCAGCGGGCGTCGGAGACAGCCGTCACACCTTCCTGCACCTGTACCCGATCGCCCGGGTCATGATCCATGCGCACGGTGCGGGTAACCCCGTTGTACACATAACGCACGTCGTAGCCGACGATCTTGCTGCTGGCATCGTTGACGGTGTCGCACTTGCGCTCGACCGACGTGGTCACCTGTGCATGCTGACGACTGGCCTCGATGCGGTTGCCTGCATAGCCGCCGCCGACAGCGCCGGCCACCGTGGCCAGGGTGTTGCCCTTGCCGCCGCCGACCATGTGGCCGAGCAGACCGCCGGCCACCGCACCGATCGCCGTGCCCGCAATCCGATGCTGGTCCTTCGGGGGTGCCGTCCGCGAGACAGTCTCGTCGTGGCAGACCTCACGGGGGTTGTTCACCGTCGAACGCACCGGATCAACGCTCACGACCTTGGCATACTTGGCGCCGGCATCGGCACCCGCACTCGCATCAGCGGAACCGTTCGAAACACCGGCATCCGCATTGCGGTTGCAGGCCGACACGCCTGTCGCAAGCACCGCGGCCATGGCCACATTGAGTACATTGACCGTTAACCTGTTCATTACCGTCCTCTCCTCTGTTTGTTTAGATGTGCATCGCCCGGCAAGGGTTTGCCTCATCGCAATAATCTGCGATGCCATTGAACCGTTGTCCAACTGAATCGGAGCTAGCTCGTGGCCGTTACATTATCTTCACATTGAAACTACAGAACTCTCTCACGGCGCACGAAAAACACAGCATGTCCAAGTTTGTCGACAGCCACGTTCATCTTGACGACGACGCATTCGACGCCGACCGTGACGCGGTGATCGAACGAGCCGGCCGGGCCGGCGTCGACACGATGATCATACCCGCCGTCGATGCCGACAGCTGGTCGCGGATCGCGGCACTCTGTGCGAACTACCGTCAGTTGCATCCGGCCTTCGGCCTGCACCCGATGTTTCTGTCCAGGCACGCACCCGGACATGTGGAAGCCCTGTCTGCATGGCTCGACGAAAATCCTGCGGTCGCGGTCGGTGAGATCGGCCTGGATTTTCATGTGGACGGTCTCGACCATGAACTCCAGCGACATTACTTTCTGCGCCAGCTGCGGCTGGCACGGGAGCGGGACCTGCCGGTGATCGTGCACGCGCGCGGCGCACTGGAAGAGGTGAGCCTGACCCTGCGCCGCACCGGGGGCCTGCGCGGCGTGGTGCACAGCTTTTCCGGCAGCGAGCAGCAGGCACGGCAGTTGTGGGAGATCGGCTTCCACCTCGGCATTGGCGGCCCGGTCACCTATCCCCGCGCGCAACGTCTGCGCCGCATCGTAGCGCAGACGCCGATCGAATTCCTGCTGCTGGAAAGCGACGCTCCGGATCAACCCGACGCAGCCCATCGCGGCGAGCGCAACGAGCCGGCACGAGTCGCCGAGGTATTGCGCTGCGTTGCCGAATTGCGCGGTGAATCCCCCGCCGACATCGCCGCTGCAACCAGCGCCAATGCGCAACGCCTGTTCGGGCTGGCTCGCCACGACAGCTGAGCGGCTATTCAACCACCGTGTCGACGGCCACTTGCGCAAGCGATCCCTGGCTTGCTATCTTTTATTTCATCGATGAAATATAAATTGATGAAATGGCGCGACTGACAAATTGCATCGCGATGATGGACGAGGGCATCGGCCGGGTGAGCCAGATCATCCCGCAGCTGCCCGCCGCCGAAGCGCGGCTGAGCCGGCTGATGCTGATGGTCAGCGCCAGCCTCGAGGAGGAGCTCGAGTTCAAGCTCAAGCCGCACAAGCTCAACCACAGCGAATTTCTCACGCTGATGGTCCTGTACAGCCGCCCGGACGGCAGCTCGACGCCGGGCGAGCTTTGCGAGTTCGCCTCCCAGGGCGCCACCAACATGACCCGCATCGGGAATGCCCTCGTGAAACGAGGCCTGATCACCCGTGGCGCCAGCGAAGAGGATCGCCGCTGCGTACTGATCCGCATCACCGCGGCAGGCCGGCGTTTCGTGCAGAAGGTGCTGCCGCCGATGTTCCCCCGCGTCGCCACCCTGTTTGCCGGCTTCAGCGACGGCGACAAACGCAACCTGAGCCGCTTGCTGCGCAAGCTGGCCCGTAACCTCGACCAGTTGAGCGAGGCCCCCCAGCCATGAAGGAAGCTCCGATGACGCATGCCCTGCTACGCGGCCGCACGGTGCTGGCCGCGGCGACCCTGCTTGCGCTGGCGGCCTGCGCCGGTACACCGAACAGGCTTGGCTCGCCGACGTTGCGCGACAACGTGCCCCTGGCCGGCCTGCAGGCGCCGGTCCGCCCCGGCTGGCCCGCGGCATCGTGGTGGCGCCAGTACGACGACCCGCAATTGGATGGGTTGATGGATCGGGCCATGCGGCAGTCGCCGGATCTCGCCCTGGCGCAAAGCCGCGTGCAGAACGCCGACCAGTCCGCACGGCTTGCCGCGGCGCAACTGGGGCTGTCGGTCAACGGCAATGCGCAGGTATCGCGCACACGCATGAGCGACCACGGACTGATCCCGAGCAAGTTCCTCGGTTTCTCCTGGTACAACCAGGCCGACCTCGGCGTGCAGCTGCAATACGACTTCGACTGGTGGGGCAAGAAGCGCGCCACCATGGAAGCCGCGCTGGACCAGGCGCATGCCGCCGAGGCACAACGCAGCGCCGCCGCGCTGGCGATCCAGTATGCCGTCGCCGACACCTACTTCGGCTGGCAGGCCGATCAGGCGCGCCTGCAGCTGGCCGATCAGCTGCTCGCCACCCAGCAACAGCTCATGCACATCGCTGAATTGCGGGTGCGGCAAGGCGTCGACCTGCCGGACGAAGCGCAGAAAGCCGGGGCGCAGCTGGCCGCGGTGCGCGAAATGCGCGTGGCGCTCGACGGTTCGGCGAATATCCGCCGCGCCGCGCTCGCCTCGCTGCTCGGCGTCACGCCGGCCCAACTGCCGCAGCTCAAGGCTCGCCCGCTGCCGACGGTCGCACTCGGCATACCGGCCCAGGCCGGACTGGACCTGATCGCCCGCCGCCCGGACATCGCCGCCAGCCGCTGGCAGGTCGAGGCCGCGCTGAAGCAGACCGATGCGGCGCGTGCCGAGTTCTTTCCCGACATCAGCATCACCGCGCTGGCCGGCCTGTCCAGCATCGACATGGGCAAGCTGCTCACGGCCGGCAGCCGCACGTTTGCACTGACCCCCGCACTGCATCTGCCGATCTTCAACGGCGGTGCGCTCGAGGCCAACTACGGCCTGAGCAGGGCCCAGCTCGACGCAGCGGTGGCGCAGTACGACAGCACGGTGCTGGTCGCCGCGCGCGAGGTGGCGACACAGGCCTTGGGTGCCGAACAGATCGCGGCCCGCCAGCACGAACAGCAGGCTCAGATCGATGCCGACCAGCAATTGCTGGCGAGCGCACGGGCGCGCATGCACCAGGGCGTGCGCGACGCCCGTGAAAGCCTGGGCGCGCAAGCCCAACTGCTGCAGCAACGCGATGCCGCGGCCCAACTGCAGGCGCAGGCGCTGAGCACGGATCTCGCCCTGATCAAGGCACTCGGCGGCGGTTATCGCGACAACCCGTCGGCCGCCGCCCGCACCGAATCCCCCTCCTCTTCTGTTACCACCGGAGTCGCCGACCATGAGCGCCACTGAGTCCGACAAGGCGTCCGTCGACGCCAACGACAGCGGCATGGCCGCAAAAGACCCGGCCAAGCGCCGGCGCGTACTGCTGATCGTGGCCGGCGCGTTCATCCTCGCCGGACTGTGCTGGTTTCTGCTGTGGCTGTTCGTGTTTTCGACGCGCGTGAAAACCGACAACGCCTACGTCGGCGGCAACCAGGTGGCGATCTCGGCGCAGGTGCCGGGCACGGTGGTGGCGATCCTCGCCGACGACACCCAGCACGTCGACGCCGGCCAGGTACTGGTGAAGCTGGACAGTACCGACGCCGACACGCGCCTGCAGCAGGCGCGCAGCGCGCTGGCCCAGGCGGTGCGCGGCGTGCGCCAGCAGACCAGTTCCGCCAGCAGCGCGGATGCCCAGGTGGCCACTGCCAGGCTCGCGCTGAAGAAAGCCGAAGCCGATCTCAAGCGCCATCTGCCGCTGGTCGCCGCGCAGGCCGAATCGCCCGAGATCGTGCAGCACATGCGCGATGGTGTCGAACAGGCCCAGGCCGCCTTATCCGCCGCCGAGGCGCAGTCGGCCGCCGCGCATGCGGCGATCGAAGGCACCGATGTGGCGCAGAACCCGGCTGTGCTGCAGGCCCGCGCGAACTTCCGTGCCGCCTGGGTCGCGGCCCAGCGCAACGAGATCTATGCACCGGTGTCCGGCTACGTCGCCGAACGCAGCGTGCAACTGGGCAACAGCGTCGCGGCCGGCCAGCAGCTGATGACCGTAGTGCCGCTGCATGACCTGTGGATCGACGCGAACTTCAAGGAAAGCCAGCTGCGGCATATCCGCATCGGCCAGCCGGTGACTGTGACCTCCGATCTGTACGGCGGCGATGTGGAATACCAGGGCAAGGTGATCGGCCTCGGCGCCGGCACCGGCAGCGTGTTCTCGCTGCTGCCCGCGCAGAACGCCACCGGCAACTGGATCAAGGTGGTGCAACGCGTACCGGTACGCATCGCACTGGACAACCAGGCGCTGGACAAGCATCCGCTGCGCATCGGCCTGTCGGCCGACGTGACCGTGGACATCCGCGACGACAAGGGCAGCATGCTGGCCAATACGCCCGCGCAACAGCCGGTGGCGCAGACCACGGTGTACGACCAGATGGCCAGCAAGGCGGATGCGGAGGCCGACCGGATCATCAGCGCCAACCTGCCCCACACCGCCGCCGCCAACTGAGCCGGACCATGGCCGCCACGCCCAACGAAGCCACGTCCGACGCTGCACCGCTGAAGCCGCTGCACGGCGGTCCGCTGGCGCTGCTCACCATCGCCGTCGCGTTCAGCACCTTCATGGAGGTGCTGGACATGACGATCGTCAACGTCGCGGTGCCGCACATCGCCGGCAGCCTCGGCGTGAGCCCCAGCGAAGGCACCTGGACGATCAGTTCGTACGCGTTGGCCAGCGCGATCATGCAACCGCTGACCGGCTGGCTGGCGCGCCGCTTCGGCGAGGTGAAGACCTTCGTCGGCTCGGTGCTGATGTTCGTGATCTTCTCGATGCTGTGCGGCCTCGCCACCAGCATGCCGATGCTGGTGATCGGCCGCCTGTTGCAGGGCGCCGGCTCCGGCCCGATGGTGGCGCTGTCGCTGACCTTGCTGTTGTCGAACTACCCGAAGGAAAAACAGGGCATCGCGCTGGCGCTGTGGGCGATGACCGTGGTGGTAGCGCCGATCTTCGGTCCGATCCTGGGCGGCTGGCTGACCGACAATTTCTCATGGCCGTGGATTTTCTACATCAACCTGCCGGTGGGCATCATGGCGGCGGTGGTCACCTGGGGCTTGTTGCGCAAGCGCGAGACCAGGACCTACAAGGCGCCGATCGACGCGATCGGCCTGCTGCTGCTGGTGGTCGGCGTGGGTTGCCTGCAATTCATGCTGGACAACGGCAACGACCACGACTGGTTCTCCTCGCCGATGATCCTGACCCTGGGCCTGATCGCGCTGGTCTGCCTCACCTTCCTGATCGTGTGGGAGCTGCACGCGAAGCATCCGGTGGTGGACTTGTCGCTGTTCAAGGAACGCAATTTCACCGTCGGCGTGATCAGCCTCTCGCTGGGCATGTTCGCGTTCTTCGGGATCAACGTGGTGTTCCCGCTGTGGCTGCAGATCACCCTGGGCTACACCGCGACCTGGGCCGGCCTGGCCACTGCACCGGTCGGCATACTGGCATTCCTGATCGCGCCGATCCTCGGCCGCAACATGCACAAACTGGATCTGCGCGCGGTGGTGACGTTCGCGTTCCTGGTGTTCGCCAGCACGGCGTACTGGTTCTCCACCTTCGACAGCTCGGCGTCGTTTTCCACCCTGATCGTGCCCCGCTTCGTGATGGGCCTGGCGATTCCGTGCTTTTTCATCCCGCTGAACCAGATCTACCTGTCCGGCCTGCCGGTGGATCAGATCGCCAGCGCTTCGGGACTGTCCAATTTCTGCCGCACCATCGGTTCCAGCGTATCCACCGCGATCATGGTGACCTTGTGGCAGCACCGCGGCGAAACCCACCACGCCACCCTGACCGAGTACGTAAGCCCGGGCCATCCGGCCGCCACCCGGTTTCTCGGTCAGCTTTCGCACAGCGGCCTGTCGCATACGCAAAGCCTGGGGTTGGTCGATCAGCTGCTGACACGCGAGGCGCTGACGCTGGCGGTAAACGACGTGTTCTGGGCCTGCGCCATCCTGTTCGTGGCGCTGATCCCGGTATTATGGTTCGCCAGGCCGCCGTTCGGCAGCGCCGGCGGCGCGGTCGGGCACTAGGAAAATGCTGCAGCAGACGGCCGCAGCATTTTTCCAGCCCCCTGGCTGGTGCGCCGCAATATCTTCTGTTAGCGTTCGCCGCATGGCACAAACCAAACGCATCATCAAGAAGTACCCGAACCGGCGTCTCTACGACACGGAAATCTCCAGCTACATCACGCTGGAGGAAGTCCGCCAGTTGGTCCTGGACAACGAGGATTTCGAAGTCCGCGACGCGAAAAGCGGTGAGGAACTGACCCGCTCGGTACTGCTGCAGATCATCTCCGAGCACGAGGACAAGGGGCAGCCGATGCTGTCGCCGCAGTTGCTCAGCCAGATCATCCGCTTCTACGGCGATTCGCTGCAGGGATTCATGGGACCCTACCTGGAGCGCAGCCTGCAGGTGTTCCTCGACCAGCAGACCCAGTTCCGCAGCCAGCTCAACAGCTTGATGGGGCAGACCCCATGGAACACGCTGAATGACCTGACCGAACGCAACATGGCGGCATTCCAGGCGATACAGCGGGGGCTGATCGACACTGCCGCCAAGGTGATCCCGACGCCGGCTGCCAACAGCCGCAGCGGCAAGAAATCCGGCTGATAACGGCCCGGCTGGCGGCGCGCATCGACGCGCCGTCCGTTTGTTCCTCCCCGACCGATCGCTGCAGCACAGCATGTGCTGCCCTGCCGCATGATCAAGCCATCGACCAGAAATCCATGAACCAGACTGCCGCTTCGAAACCTGCTGTCGAGAGACGTGTGGCGCTGGTCACCGGCGGCATCGGTGGTCTAGGCACGGAAATCTGCCGCCAGTTGGCCCGCGCCAGACGCGAAGTGGTCGCCGTGGATCTGGCCGCACGCAGCGAGCGAGTCGCCGTGTTCCGCGAAGAGGTCGCCGACTTCGACGGCAGCATCAGGTTCGAACCGGCCGACGTCAGCGATTTCGACAGCTGCCGGCAGCTGATTGCCCGGGTCGAACAGCAGCACGGCAGCGTCGACATCCTGGTCAATGCCGCCGGCATCACCCGCGACGCCAGCCTGCGCAAGATGTCGCCGCAGCAGTGGCACGAGTTGATGCGGGTGAATCTCGACGGCGTGTTCAACATGTGCCGCAACGTGGTCGATGGCATGACCGAGCGCGGCTTCGGCCGCATCGTCAACATCAGCTCGGTGAACGGCCAGACCGGCCAGTTCGGCCAGACCAACTACTCGGCCGCCAAGGCCGGCGTACACGGCTTCAGCATGGCGCTGGCGCGCGAAACCGCGCGCAAGGGCGTCACCGTCAACACTGTCTCGCCGGGCTACTGCGACACCCCGATGGTGGCTGCCATATCGGCCGAGATCCGCGCGCAGATCATCGCCGACATTCCGGTCGGACGACTCGGTGCTCCCGCCGACATCGCGCGCGCCGTGAAATTTCTCGCGGCGGACGACGCCGGCTACATCACCGGCGCGAACCTGCCGGTCAACGGCGGCTATTTCATGAGCTTCTGAGCGGGTCCCGACGCTATTCGGCACAGCCGGGATTGCAGTCACGCGCCGCTTGCGGAACAGTGGACGGATTCCCTCCACGGATCGCAGCATGGCGCAGCAAACCATCACCCTCATCGGCGGCGGCCTGGTCGGCGCATTGCTGGCGCAACAGCTGGCGCAACGAGGTTTTGCCGTCGAGGTCTACGAGAAGCGGCCCGATCCGCGGCTGAGCGGTTTTCCCGGCCGCTCCAGCGCGTCCTGCGCTCGCGGCACTCGTCCATCCATGGACAGCGGTGGCCGCTCGATCAATCTGGCCCTGGCCGAACGCGGCCTGCAGGCGCTGCGCACCGCCGGTCTTGCCGACGATGTACTACAACGCGCGGTGATGATGCGTGGCCGCATGGTGCACGACCGCGACGGCAACAGCAGCCTGCAGCGTTACGGCGTCGACGACAGCGAGGTGATCTGGTCGGTTTCGCGTGGCGCATTGAACATGTTGCTGCTGGATGCCGCCGAAGCGGCCGGCGTGCAGTTCCGTTTCGGGCAGTCGCTGGTGAGCGCCGACTTCGACGCGCAGCGCATCCGGCTGGCCGATGCCGCCGGTGTGGAACGCGAGTTGCCGGCCGGAATGGTGATCGGAGCCGACGGCGCGGGCTCCGCGCTGCGCGCGACGATGAATGCGCACAGTCCGCTGGGCGAGCGCGTCGAGTCGCTGGGCCACGGCTACAAGGAGCTGGAGATTCCGCCGGCCGGCGAGCTGCCGGCCGGCGTGCTGCAGCTCAGCGGCGGTCGCGATCAGTACGCACTGGAGCCGCACGCCCTGCACATCTGGCCGCGCGGCGGTTACATGTGCATCGCGCTGCCGAATACCGAAGGCAGCTTCACGGTGACGTTGTTTTTGCCGGCCCAGGGTGCGGCGCCGAGTTTCGCTACCCTGCCCGACGCGGCGGCGGCGACCGCATTCTTCAGCGAACAGTTCCCGGACCTGCTGCCGCTGATCCCGTACTTCAGCGAGGACTTCGACGGTCACCCGGTCGGCACCTTGTCCACCCTGTACCTGCAGCGCTGGCATCTGGACGGTCGCGCGCTGCTGATCGGCGATGCCGCCCACGCGATCGTGCCGTTCCACGGCCAGGGCATGAACTGCGGCTTCGAGGACACCGTGGTGCTGGCCAACCTGCTGGCCGCCGCACCGAACGACAGCGCCGAGGTATTCGCCGAATTCCAGCGCGTGCGCCAGCCGAACGCGAACGCGATCGCCACGATGGCGCTGGAAAACTACGTTGAGATGCGCGACTCGGTGGCCGACCCGCACTATCTCGCCAAGCGCGAACTCGGTGCGCTGCTGGCCGAGCGCGCACCGCAGCACTACATGGCGCGCTATCGGCTGGTCACGTTCTCGCATGTGCCCTATGCCTACGCGCTCGAACGCGGTCGTGCGCAGGACCAGTTGCTGGAACAGCTGTTGCGTGACACGCCGAACGTGGCGGATATCGACATCGAAGCCGCCGCGCGGTTGTTCCAGTCGAACCTGGCGCCGCTGCCCGGACTGCGCCATGGATGAGGCCCTGCTCGAGGCGTTTCGCGCCACCGCCTACCATGTCTGCCTGGACACTGTGACCTGGGCCACCATACGCGTGGATCTGCCCTTGCCGGCCCAGATCGCCGAGATGGTCGGTCCGCATCCGTGGGCTTTCATCACGGCATGGAACCCGCAGGCGCGCCGACGCCCGCCGGCCGAGAACCTGGCCGCACAGCGCGAACTGCTGGCCGCACTGCAGAAGCAGTCCGGTGTCGCTGTCCATCCGGCCATCGGAGTGGGCACTTCCGGCTGGAGCGAGCCCAGCCTGTTCGTCGTGGGAGCAGGCATCCATTCGCTGGACCTGCTGGCCAGAACTCATGGGCAGTTGGCTTATGTGCACGGTGAAGCCGGCGGCGCCGCCCTTCTGCGCGTACTGGAGTGATCGGGTCAGCGGCAGCACGCCGCATGGACAAGCGCCATCGGCATTGCGGACAATCGAATCGATGACCGCCGAAAATCCCACTGCGCCCCTGCTTGAAGCGCGAGCCCTGAGCTTTCTTCGCCAGGACGAACCGGTGTTCGCACCGCTGGATTTTCAGCTGCGCGCGGGCGAACTGGCGCTGGTCGAGGGCGACAACGGCAGCGGCAAGACCACCTTGCTGCGCATGCTGGCCGGCCTGTTGCACGTCGGCGAAGGCGAGCTGCGCTGGCGCGGCGAACCACTGCAGCGCGATTGCTGCGCCGGCGAGATCCTGTTCCTGGGCCACCAGCTCGGTCTCAAGGCCGATCTCAGCCCGCGCGAGAACCTGCATATCGCCGCGGGCCTGCATGGTGGCCGCGACGGTGCCGGCGTGTCGGCGGTGCTGGCCGACATCGGCTTGCGCGGTTACGAGGACGAACCGGTGCGTCGATTGTCCGCTGGCCAGAAGAAGCGCGCCGCGCTGGCCCGATTGCTGCTGCTGCCGGCCACGCTGTGGCTGCTCGACGAACCGTACGCCAACCTCGACCGTGTCGGCATCGCGCTGGTGAACGGCCTGCTGGAGAGCCACACCGACGCCGGTGGCGCGGCGATGGTCACCAGCCATGGCGCGGTGAGTTTCCATGGCGGTGAGCCGCGACGGATCCGCATGCATGAATAAGGTTCACATCACCGCGAACCCCGGCGCAGCGATGCTCGAGCCCGCTCCCCTTCAGGCAGCGCGGGGAAGCACGAGCAAAAGCGGCATGAGTCGCGCGAGCCTGTCCACCGCCTGCGCCGCGATGCTGCGGCGCGACCTCACGCTGGCGTGGCGGCGGCGCGGCGATATCGCGATGCCGGTGCTGTATGCGCTGATCGTGACGATGCTGTTCCCGTTCGCACTGGGGCCGGAAGACACCTTGCTGCAGCGGATCGCCGGCGGCGTGGTGCTGGTCACCGTGCTGCTGGCGATGCTGCTGGCCCTGGACGCGATGTTCTCCAGCGATATCGAGGACGGCTCGCTGGAACAGCTCGTCGTGGCGCCGCAGCCGCTGGCGCTGATGCTGGGCATGAAGATCCTGGCCCACTGGCTGACCACCGCGCTGCCGCTGATCGTGATCGCACCGCTGATGGCCGCGATGCTGCACCTGCCCGGCGCGGTGATCCCGGTGTTGTTGCTCGCGCTGCTGCTGGCCACGCCGCTGCTCAGCCTGCTCGGCGCGGTGCTGGTGGCGCTGACGGCCGGTACCCGGCGCTCTGGTATGCTGCTCGCCTTGATGCTGTTGCCGCTTTGCGTGCCGGCAGTGATCTTCGCCGCCGGCGCCGTCGCCGCCGCCCAAGAGGGGCTGCCGTGGCTCGCACCGATCACTTGGCTCGCCGCGGCACTGGTGCTCGCTGTGGTGCTGGCGCCATTGGCCTGCTCCGCTGCCCTTCGTATTGCCCTGGACGCATGAGAGCCTATTTATGGCTAACTGGATTCCGCTCTGGTTGCACAAGCTCGGCTCGCCGCCGACGTTCTACCGCTTCGCCGGTGCGCTGCAGCCGTGGGCGACGGCACTGGCGCTGGTGCTGGGCGCGATCGCGCTGTACGGCGGCCTGCTGCTGGCACCGGCCGACTACCAGCAGGGCGACGCCTACCGCATCATCTTCATCCATGTGCCCAGCGCCGAAATGAGCATGTTCATCTATGCGATGATGGGCGTGGCCGCATTCATCGCGCTGGTATGGCGGATCAAGCTGGCCGAAGTGGTGGCGATGGAATCGGCGCCGATCGGTGCGGCATTCACCTTCATCACCCTGGTCACCGGCTCGCTGTGGGGCAAGCCGATGTGGGGCACCTGGTGGACGTGGGATGCCCGGCTCACCTCCGAGCTGGTGCTGCTGTTCCTCTATCTCGGCGTGATCGGGCTGTATCACGCGTTCGAGGATCGCCGCCAGGGTGCGCGCGCCGCGGCCTTCCTGGCGATCATCGGCATCATCAACGTGCCGATCGTGCATTTCTCGGTGAACTGGTGGAACACCTTGCACCAGGGCAGCACGATCAACATGTTCGGCCGGTCCAAGATATCCTGGGACATGCTGTGGCCGCTGCTGACGATGATGCTGGCGACCAAGTTCTATTACGCCGCCAGCCTGTTCCGCCGCGTGCGTACCGATCTGCTGGCGCTGGAAGGCGGCAAGGACTGGGTGCGCCGGATCGCCGAAGAAGAGGCCGGCCGATGAGCATGCTGCAGAGCGTTCTTGCCGCGAACGGCGACGTCGCCGGTTTCTTCAGGATGGGCGGTTATGCCGCCTATGTATGGCCGGCGTATGCGGTGTTCTTCGTCGTGTTGATCGTCGACACGGTAGCGCCGCGCCTGCGCCGTCGCCGCGTGCTGCGGGAACTCAGCGCCCGGCTGGCGCGTCAGCAGGCGCGACAGGATCGTACCGGCGGCAACTCCATACCCTCTCCACCTTCCCCTTGACGGGGGCGGCTACCGACCATGCCCATGAATCCCACCCGCAAGCGCAGGCTCACCATTGTCCTGCTGATCCTCGCCGCCGCCGCGATCGCCGCCGTGCTGGTCGTGGTCGCCCTGCAGAACAACATGAACTACCTGCTCACCCCGAGCCAGGTGCAGTCCGGCGAGGCCAGCGGCTACCAGACGTTCCGCCTGGGCGGCATGGTCAAGGCCGGCTCGATCCAGCGCAGCAGCGACTCGCTCAAGGTCACCTTCACGGTGGTCGATGCGGGCGGCGCGATGCCGGTGGAGTACACCGGCATCCTGCCCGACCTGTTCCGCGACAACCAGTCGGTGATCGCTACCGGGCATATGGACAACGCGCACTTCATCGCCACCGAAGTGCTGGCCAAACATGACGAGACCTATATGCCGAAAGAGCTGAAGGACGCGATGGCCAAGGCGCACGCGGGCAAGCAGGTCAAAGAGGCGGCGAATGGGGAATCGGGAATGGAGAATCGTTAAGCCATGAACCGCCTGCCTCATCGCTCGCCCATGTTACGGAGCAAATTGCCCATGCGCGCCTCGACCCACTTTACGATTCCCGATTCCCGATTCCCGATTCCCGGCACACAGCCATGACCCCCGAACTCGGCCAGCTCGCGCTGATCCTCGCTCTGCTGCTGGCGCTGGCGCAGAGCATCCTGCCGCTGCTCGGCGCATGGCGCGGCAACCGCGCGCTGATGGCGGTGGCACGTCCGGCCGCGGCGGGTCAGGCGGTGTTCGTGGCGTTCGCGTTCGGCATCCTGGTCTGGGCGTTCCTGCGCTTCGACTTCTCGGTGCAATACGTGGCCGACAACTCGAACCTGGCGCTGCCGTGGTATTACCGCGTTGCCGCGGTGTGGGGCGCGCACGAGGGTTCGCTGCTGCTGTGGATCCTGATCCTCAATGTATGGACGATGGCGCTGGCCGCGTTCAGCCAGAAGCTGCCCGAGGTATTCGCCTCGCGCGTGATTGCCGTGATGGGCCTGATCGCGGTGGGTTTCCTCGCCTTCATCATCTTCACCTCCGATCCGTTCGGGCGGCTGTTGCCGATGCCCGGCGATGGCGCGGACCTCAACCCGGTGCTGCAGGATCCGGGCATGACGTTCCACCCGCCGATGCTGTACATGGGCTACGTAGGCTTTTCGGTGGCGTTCGCGTTCTCGATCGCCGCCCTGCTCGGCGGTGAACTGGAGCAGGCATGGGTGCGCTGGGCACGGCCGTGGACGAATATCGCCTGGGGCTTCCTCACCTGCGGCATCGTCGCAGGCAGCTGGTGGGCGTACGCGGAGCTGGGCTGGGGCGGCTGGTGGTTCTGGGATCCAGTGGAAAACGCCAGCTTCATGCCGTGGCTGGTCGGGCTGGCGTTGATCCATGCGCAGGCAGTGACCGAGAAGCGCGGCTCGCTGCGCGCATGGACGATACTGCTGTCGATCTTCGCGTTCTCGCTGAGCCTGCTCGGCACCTTCCTGGTGCGCTCGGGCGTGCTCACCTCGGTGCATGCGTTCGCCTCCGATCCGCGCCGCGGCATTTTCATCCTGGCCTTCCTCACCATCGTGGTCGGCGGCTCGCTGCTGCTGTACGCGCTGCGCGCGCCGAAAGTGGTCGGCGGAAAACCGTTCAAGGTGGTGTCGCGCGAAACCGTGCTGCTGATCGGCAACCTGATGTTCGCGGTGGCCGCGGCGATGGTGCTGCTGGGTACGCTGTTTCCGTTGATCGGCGACGCGCTGAATCTGGGCCGCGTCTCGGTCGGGCCACCGTATTTCGGTTTTCTGTTTCCGCTGCTGATGCTGCCGGTAGTGCTGTTGCTCCCGTTCGGGCCTTTCCTGCATTGGGGCAACGGCGAATGGCCGGCGCTGAAGCAGGTGTTGTTGCGCGCCGGCATCGCTGCGGCGGCCTGCGCGATCGTGGCGGCGTTCTTCGTGCATGGCCAGCTCAAGGCGATCGCCGGTGTCGCATCGCTGGCCTGGCTCGGCGTGGGCGTGCTGCTGTACGCGGTCAAGCGCTGGCGTGAAATGCCGCCCGGCCGGCGTTACCCGGCCGAGATGGCCGGCATGCTGCTGGCGCATCTGGGCATGGGCGTGTTCGTGGCCGGCGTGCTGTTGTCCGAATCGCTCAGCGTGACCAGCGACGTGCGGATGGCGCCGGGCCAGACCCAGCACATCGGCGGCTACGACTTCCGCTTCGACGGCGCGCACCGCACGACCGGCCCCAACTGGAGCGCGGACCAGGGCGTGATCACGGTCACCCGCGACAGCAAAGCCGTCGCCGTGATGCATCCGCAGAAACGCACCTACCTGCGCGGCCAGGTGCAGACCGAGTCGGCGGTGAACGCGGGCATCTTCCGCGATCTCTACGTGGCGCTGGGCGAGCCGATGGATGCGAACCACATCGAAGGCGCATGGTCGCTGCGGCTTTACTACAAGCCGTTCATCCGCTGGATCTGGGGCGGCGGCCTGCTGATGATGCTGGGTGGCTTCGTCTGTGCCGGCGACAAACGCTTCCGCATCAAGCAAAGCGCGAAGATCGAAGAAGCCGCTGCCGGTCTGCAGATACGGGAAACGCGCGCATGAACCGATTGTTGCCGTTCTTCGGGTTCATGCTGCTGGTGGCGCTGTTCGGCTTCGGAATCTGGTGGAACACCCAGCACGACCAGAACGCGATTCCGTCGCCGCTGCTGAACAAGCCGGCGCCCGCATTCGACCTGCCCAAGCTGTATGAACCCGCGCAGACGGTGAGCAAGGCCGACCTGCTGGGCCGGCCCTACCTGCTCAACGTGTTCGCCAGCTGGTGCATCGAGTGCGGTGTCGAGCATCCGGTGCTGGAAGCCGAAGGTCCGGGCCTGGGCGTGCAGCTGGTCGGCTACAACTACAAGGACGCGCCAGCCGACGCCAAGCGCTGGCTGGCCGAGCACGGCAATCCGTACAACCTGCTGATCGCCGATGAGCCGGGCCATACGGCGATCGACTTCGGCGTGTATGGCGCGCCGGAAAGCTTCCTGATCGATGCGAAAGGCGTGATCCGCTACAAGCACATCGGCCCGCTCACTCCCGACGTGATGGCGAACGAACTCAAGCCGGCGATCGCCGCGATGCTGAAGGAGACGCCGTGATGCGCCTCGACCGTCGTAGGAGCCCGCTCGCGGGCGATGCTGTTGTTTTAAATCTTCCGGACATCAGAACCACAGCATCGCCCGCGAGCGGGCTCCTACGACGGGTGATCTTGGTGGTGTTGCTGGTGTGCGCCAGCGTCGTGCACGCACAGGCGATCGAGCCGATGCCGTTCGCAAACCACGCGCAGGAACTGCGCTTCCAGCACCTCACTCGGCAACTGCGCTGTCCGATGTGCCAGAACGAGACGCTGGCCGATTCCAACGCACCGATTGCACGCGACCTGCGCAACCAGATATTCCGGATGATGCAGCAGGGCAAGAGCGATGAAGAGATCAAGCAATACCTGGTCGCGCGCTATTCCAACTACGTGCTGTATGACCCGCCGCTGCAGCCCGGCACATGGCTGCTGTGGTTCGGGCCACTATTGATACTGTTCGGCGGTGCCTACGCGGTGGTGATTGCCATCCGCAAACGCCACCGCAGCGATGATGCAACCGCCGAGGCACAGACCGGAAACGGGGACGACTGGTGAAAATGGCCTTTTATGCAATCGCCGCAGCGATGATCGCGGTGGCGCTGGCAGCCGTGTTGCTGCCGCTGGTCCGCCACGGGCGCCGCAGCGGTCGTCCGCGTGGCGTATTCGTGCTGACCCTGGCGATCGCTCTTGTGCTGCCGCTGGCAGCGGGCTGGCTGTATCTGGAGGTAGGCACGCCGGTGGCAATCAACGGGGTCGCCGCACAGACCGGCATGCCGCTGACCATGCAGCAGGCGATTTCCCAGTTGCGCGCACACCTGGCGGAAAAGCCCGATGACCTGCAGGCCTGGACGCTGCTGGCACAGACCAGCGCGATGCTGCACAGCACGGCCGATGCGCGCGATGCCTACGAACACATCCTGAAACTCGATCCCAACAATGCCGACGCGATGGTCGGCTGGGCCGAGGCCGATGCGATGCTGAAAAGCGACCACGTCATCGGAGCTCGCGCGGTGGCGCTGCTCAAGCATGCCGTACAGCTTCAGCCCGACAGTCAGCGCGGCCTGTGGCTGCTCGGCACCAGCCAATTCCAGCAAGGCGACTACGCCGGTGCGGCCGCTACCTGGCGGCTGCTGGCGCCGCAGCTCGAACCGGGCTCGGAGGTCGCCAAGGCCGTCGCCGCGCAGATCAGCCAGGCCGATGCCCGAGCCGGCGGCGCGCCGGCGGAGGCTGCCTCCAGTCCCGCCGCCGCCACGGCACCGGAAGCCGCCCTGCAGGTGCGGGTATCGCTGGCATCCGGCCTGAAAGCGAAACTCGCACCTGGGGACACGTTGTTCATCTTCGCCCGACCGGTGAACGGGCCGCCGATGCCCTTGGCGGTGACCCGACTGCAGGCCGATCAGCTGCCGACCGAGGTGACCTTGACCGACGCGATGGCGATGACGCCGGCACTCAAGCTGTCGTCGGTGGCCAAGGTATTCGTGGGCGCCCGGATCAGCCACAGCGGTCAGCCGATGGCCCAGCCGGGCGACCTGGAAGGCAACGCCGGCATCGTCGACGTGGCCCGCAAGACACCGGTCGAAATCCTGATCGACAAAGTGCACTGATGGACCGGGACGCGCGACGCTACTTCGACCTGCCCTCGCCGTTCGCGATGAAGCGTGGCGGCGAGCTGCATGGCGCACACGTCGCCTACGAAACCTGGGGCGAGTTGAACGCCGCACGCGACAACGCCGTGCTGGTGCTGACGGGGTTGTCGCCCAGCGCGCACATGACTTCCTGCGAGCAAGATCCTTCGCCGGGCTGGTGGCAGGAAATGGCCGGCCCCGGCAAGGCGATCGACACCACGCGCTGGTTCGTGATCTGCGTGAACTCGCTGGGCAGCGACAAGGGCTCGACCTGCCCCGCCTCG
This sequence comes from Rhodanobacter terrae, assembly GCF_042657005.1. Taxonomy (NCBI): domain Bacteria; kingdom Pseudomonadati; phylum Pseudomonadota; class Gammaproteobacteria; order Lysobacterales; family Rhodanobacteraceae; genus Rhodanobacter; species Rhodanobacter terrae. The sequence goes on along the minus strand of NZ_JBHSNG010000002.1, from coordinate 128,560 downwards.
ATCGATCCGGCCACCGGCGAACCCTACAGGCTGAGCTTTCCGGAGCTGGCACTGGAGGATGTCGCCAACGCCGCGCACGCCGTCGTCGGCAGCCTTGGCATCACCCGGCTGGCCTGCCTGATCGGCTGCTCGATGGGCGGCATGAGCGCACTGGCCTACATGCTGCTGCACCCGGGCAGCGTGCGCGCGCACATCAGCGTGGACACCGCGCCGCAGGCGCAGCCGTTCGCGATCGCGATCCGCTCGCTGCAGCGCGAGGCGATCCGGCTCGACCCGCAGTTCAATGAGGGCCGCTACGATATCCATGCCACCGAAGGCGGCAGCTATCCCGACCTGGGCATGAGCATCGCGCGCAAGCTCGGCGTGATCACCTATCGCTCGGCGATGGAGTGGAACGGCCGCTTCGCGCGCATCCGGCTCGACCCGGAACAGCGCGAAGACGAGCCGTTCGGCCGCGAGTTCCAGGTCGAGTCCTATCTCCAAGGCCACGCCCAGCGCTTCGTGCGCAACTTCGATCCCAACAGTTATCTGTACCTGTCGCGCGCCAGCGACTGGTTCGACATCGCCGAGTACGGCCATGGCAGCGTGCTGGAAGGGCTCAAGCGCATCCACATCGAGCGGGCGATGGTGATCGGCGTCAGCACCGACATCCTGTTCCCGCTGCAGCAGCAGGAGCAGATCGCCGAAGGCCTGCAGGCGGCCGGCGCCGAAGTGGAATTCGTGGCGCTGGATTCGCCGCAAGGCCACGATGCGTTCCTGGTCGACATCGACAACTACAGTCGCGCGATCGGCGGATTCCTGAACGGCCTTCCAGCCGCCTGACCACCCCGCTGCTAAGATAAGCGGCACCACGCACCCTCCGAGACCACCATGCTCACCCTGGATTTCCCCGGCAGCCGCACCCTGATCGATGCGATCGACGCCGCCGTGGCCAAGCCGACCACCCACGAACTCACCGACAGCCTGCGCAACAGCTTGTGCAAGCTGATCCGCGACAAGGCGGTGACCCTGCCCGACTGCGTGTTCGAGGCGAATGCCGAACATTACGCCCGCCGCGAGCTGTACCGCAGCGAAGAGCACGGCTATTGCGTGGTGGCGATGACGTGGGGCCCGGGCCAGGGCACGCCGATCCATGACCACGACGGCATGTGGTGCGTCGAGGGTGTCTGGAACGGCGCGCTGGAGATCGTGCAGTACGAATTGCTGGAGCACGACGCGCAGCGCTACTGCTTCCAGCCGGTCGGCTCGATCCAGGCCGGCGCCGGTTCGGCCGGCAGCCTGATCCCGCCGCACGAGTACCACAGCATCCGCAACCCCAGCGACAACAGCGTCACGGTCAGCCTGCACATCTATTCCGGCCCGATGACCCGCTGTTCGGTGTTCCGGCCGCTGCCGGAAGACCGCTGGTACGGCCGCGACGTGCGCCAGCTGGGACTCGACCGCGTGCACTGAACCCGGCATAATGCGCAGCTCACATGCCGGTGTGGCGGAATGGTAGACGCGGCGGACTCAAAATCCGCTGGCAGCGATGTCGTGTAGGTTCGAGTCCTATCACCGGTACCAAGTGAGGGTTTTAGCCCGTACCAGCTGGAACCATGAAATCCCCGAAGCCCGCATGACAGCGGGCTTTTTCATGCCTGGAGGTTTCAAGCGGCCCCGCGGGATCGCAGGGAAGTCGATGGTATCTGACGAGCGCCGCAGGAGCCCAGGGAGGTCCCGATGGTCCTCTGGCGACGCCGGCTGAAACATGTCGCCGCGATCGCATCGCCCGCTTGGGCGCTCAACGGTCGCCTCGACTGGTCGCGCGGGAGAAAGGTGACCCTCGGGAGAGGGTCACCCAGGCGACTGCCAGGAATTACTTGTGAGACGGCTGGTAAGTCAGATCCACGCTGTAGCTGTCCACGTGCGACGACACGTCCTGGATGGCGTCGTTGAGCGACTTGCGCAACGCAGCGGTATCCTGCTTGCCATAGTTATTTTCAACCATTTTCCACAGCGGCGGATTGGCATCCTCACCGAAGTCGGCCCAGCTCTTGGAATAGCTCACCACAATGAAATCCGGCGAGCCCTGGCCGCCGTCCTTGACCTTCAAGACCATGAAATGCGCGGGCCATTTGGATTTTTCGGCGGCGGCGGCGATTTTCTTGGCCGCGTTCGTGAACGCCTCGGACGCTTCGTGGCCTGGTTTTAGCTTGAAGTAGGTGACCTCCGTGAGCGGAGCCGCCGGAGACATGCCAGCCGGCATATAGGTAAGTTCAGGCGCGCGCACGAGAAATGCGCTCGTCTCGCTTTTCAGATGCGGGTTTACATCCTTCCGCCACACCGCGTCGCACGCCATGCCTGTCGTGTGCATCGCATCGAAGCTTCCCCAGGTCGATGGCTCCGAAACATACGAGTACTGATACGTATCCCCGGTTTCATGCAGCACCGCAGTCCATGTGTATTTGAAACCATGCTGGCTCAGACACTGGTTGTAGCTTTTGACGCCAGCCTCGTAGGCTTGCTGATCTGCGGGTGCTACGGTGTCGGTGTAGTCCCGGATGACATTCGCCTTGTCCATTTCTGCTGCGTGGACGCCGGTGATGCATAACAGCGCAACCACAGGCGCCATCCAAGGTTTGATGCTTTTCATAAAAGCCTCCCTCAGAGCTTCCGCTCTACAGAATGTGAATTGTGTTGCTGTCTCCCCTCTTCGCCAGAGTGCGAAGGTCGATGAGTATGCGCGCAATTCCAAACCGTGCACCAGGAAAACTCTTACCCCCGGTCGAAGCAAGGCTTGCGCCTGATTTCCGCTAAATGGGGGGATTACCGTACCAAGTCAGGGTTTTAGCCCATGCCGGCAAGAACCTGAAATCCCAAAACCTGCATAACAGGGGTTTTTACGCATGAAGTCTTGCGGGCGGCCCATCGCGAAGCTGGGCGCGGCGCTGTTTCGGGGCACTTCGGATGGAAGCCGCGCAGACAAGCGTCTCAGTGCCAGGCTCAGCAGGCCAGCAGGCAGAGGTTGCCCGGCTAAAACCCGCTCAATTATTCCTGGCGCCCTGGTCGACCCATGTCGTGATCAATTCCACGTCCCGTGAAGGCAGCTCGCGCGCATCGGCCCCCGGCAGAACGATATTGTCGTGTCGGGTCAGGTCGATCGTGTAATTCTTCGGCATGTTGATCGTCTTGTCGGCCTGGTGCTTCACCAACCTGACCAGGGTGCTGCTGACGCTGCTTCCCGGGTGGACGACGGGACCGTACTTGGTACCTTTCATGACGTCCTGGTATGTCGCCACGCTGAAACCGCTCTGCTCGAAACCCGCACCTCCCGGGCTGTGGCAAATGGAACAGTTATTCTGGAATATCGGGTCTATGTCCCGGCTGTAACTGACCGTGCGCTGGCCGCAGCTGGCGACAAGGAAAGCGGCCAGTGGTGCCGCATAGATGTATTTTTCGAAAGACATGGTCGCCTCCTGACGTGCCACAAGGAAATCGGAAATCTCCGAGCGAATAACAGCTCGGAAATCCATATCCGGAAATCAGCCATCCATGGCGCGTCAGGCGTCCGCGACTACCGGGGTCGACCGACTTGCTGATCACCCTGCGCGGATTTCTCGCCGGACCGAACCACTACGACCTACCATCCGCCCTCTACCGAAAGAAGGTATGTGGTGCAAGATCGAGCGTTTTCTCATGGATCGCCTGCACGCACATCCATCCGCATCGACAAGTCCATTCATGCAGCTATGCCTTTTTCTCCGCGGCGGGAAGAAAAATGATCTGGTAGAGAGAAACGAATATCTGGATGCCCCAGGCACTCCCCAATATCAAACCCGAAACGACTACGGTGTAGGCAAAAACCGGATCCCACTTGGTCAGATACCAGGTCGCGATGTCTATGACCATCGCAAAGAAAGGCGCGACGATGACGACATTCTTGAACCAGGCCGGCAGCGTGGAAAAACAGAAGACGAATCCCAGCACAAAAGTCACCAGGCCGATGCCGAAAAGGTGGATATGGGACAATTTCACCAAGGTCTCGATCGACATGCCATGGTCGACCGTCGCTACCGGGATGATGCCCTCGTAGGTCGTGTAATCCCTGAGGTTCTTGCCGGATTTGGCGCTGTGGCAACTCGCACAGTCTTTCATGATGATCGGATAGATCGTGTCGTCGTACTCGTCCTCGGTCGAGCCGGATTTCAGCCAGGCAACCACCCGGTCCATTTCATCGGGGCTGATCTTGTCCCGCATCTGGCCGCGCAGCATCAACTCGAGTCGGGTACCGCTTCGATTGCCGTAATACGTGATGGCGATATCCTGCACCGAAATCCCGGGCTTGCCGTTGAGACCCGCGTGGGTCATGTACAGGTAACCCAGCGCCATGCAGTAACCCAGGCCAAGAACGCAGATCACCAGCCCGTACAGCGTGCGCTCGCTGCTCGAACACTCCCGAAAGGTTCGCCCTTTCACCACCGGGCGGTCCTGGGGAATGCGCCCGAACATCCGCCGTATCCAGAATACGGATACCACGATACCGGCGGCACCAAGGATGAGATGCATGATGGACACGTCTTTTGCCGCCGAGCTCAACGTGTCGGGAGCGAGGATTATCCATACCGTGAGCAGGAAAAACGCCCACGCAGGCCAGAGGGCGTGGCGCCAGATCAACGCGACGATGGCGACCGTCGCCATCAATACGCCGGTGATGACGTAGGTCCAGAAAATGCCGCGATTCAGCGTCGCCAGGGGACCGCTTATATACCAGGGCGCGAGAACCGTCAGCGTACCGATGACCAGCGCGGAAATTCGGGCCGCCAGCTTTTTTTGACCGGGCAGATTGCTGTCATTCATTGCCAACTTCCTGGAATTCTTCTGAAAAATGATGGCCTTTCATAAGCCGAGTCCAAGACATGCCGTCGAGGCATGCCAGGCTGATCCGCGTTACATGAAGCTGTAGCGGTAGGCCACGAACACCACGTTCTCGGTGTAGCTCGGGCTGAGCTGATTGGTCGGCATCGTGGTGGTGCCGGTGGAGCGCAGCTGGTAGTAGTTGTAGTAATAGTCGTTCGAGTTCAGTTTCTCGAAGTAGTAGCCGAGCGTGACCGAGCTGCGCCTGTCGATGTGGTAATTCGCGGTCAACGACGCCCGCAGCAATTCGCTGGTGACATTCGGTGTGGAACCACAGTTGTAGCCAGCGTTTCCGGGCGTCGTCGCACATACCACGCCGGGGATGGCCGCGGTGGTGTAGCTCTGGGTGTTGTAATGCGTCCTGTCCAGCGAGTACGAGGCGTCGGCCTTGAGATCGAGCTTTCCATGCATCAAGCCGCCGTGCGTCAGATTGGCGCCGAAGGCCGAGCCCTTGTCGATCAGGTTGTTCGACCACCCGGTGAGTCCGGCAGTACCCACCGAATCACGCCCGGTGGCGCTGACCATGTCGCGCGACCGGTACTGCCAGTTGGCGTAGACCGACGCCGTGGTTTTCTCCGAAACCTGGTAGGCCGCGTCCAGATTGACGCTGGATGATTTGCCCTGCTGCACACCCATGACCGAATCGTAGTATTCGTCTTTCGTGCCGCGCAGGTCCATGCTCAGGTTCAACTTGTCCGTCGCCTGATAATTGACGCCCGCCTTGACCAGCTGTTCGCGGCGCGACCCGTCGAAGAATGCCTGGTAGTTGTAGTTCTCGAAGCCTTCGCTGTTGGCTTGCAAGGGGCTGTAGAACGCCGGATTCACGGTGGAGCTGCGATCCGAATAGGCGTACCCCGCATTGAAATTCAGCGCATCACTGGCATTCGCACGGTAGTTGACCACGAACTTGTTTTCCTCCGCCTTGGGCACCTCGACGCAGTCGAGTACCGAGACGGCCTGGTAATAGCGGGCATTCGTCGCGGAGACGCGCGCGCCCACAGGAAGGCCGGTCGCGGGATCGATGGGCAGAACACTGTTGCACCAGCGCTTGGTTTCCTTGTACTCGTAGCCGAAGTGCAGCCGCTGAGCGCTGGTGATCCGGTAATCTCCACCGAGCGTCCCCTCGGTGATCTTGTAACTCAGCGGGATGCTGACCGATGTTTCGGGACCGGAGCCAAGATCGAAAAAGCGGTAGGTGTACGCCGGCGTCTGGTTGTCATGCTCGTTGTAGTTGATGCCTGCCGACAGGCTGAGATCCCTGGTCGTCTGGTTGGTCAGCTTCAAGTCGGCATGCGTGGTGATGACCTTGCCATGCAGCGAATTGACGGGCAGGCCACCAGGTTGCATCTGGTCCTGGTTGACGTATCCCATATTCTGCGTGTTGCGGCCGTAGGAGTAGCCGCCGACCAGGTGGGTTGTCGGCGTCAGGTTGTAGCCGCCGCTGAAATTGACCTGGTTGAAGTCGTTGCTTGGAGGCGTGCTGAGTGCATCGACGGGATACGGTGCCCCCAGCAGGGAACCATTCGGCGCCTTCCCGCTGCTGTAGGGATTGGAAAAACTGACGCTCGAGTAGTTGTCGACGAAGCGCGAGCCGTAGTAGCTCGCAGTGAAGAACGCCTTGGCCCCGGCCCAGTTCAGCGCCAGATTGAAATTGTCCGTCGTGTAGTCCGTCGGATTCATCAACATCTGGATGGCTTCTTTCCCTGTGCTGTAACCGGCCAGCGTCGCCCCGAAAGCCTTGTTGTTGCCGTCGGTGCCGGAAGAGATCAGCTTCGATCCGGACTGTTCGATGTGGTTCCAGTCCAGTTGGACGTTCCACTGTCGATCGATGTCGTAGCCGAGGGTGACACCCGTGTTGTAACGGTTGGTGTGCACGTTGACCTTGTGGAAGTACCCGACCTGGGTCGGCGTCAAAGCCTGCGTCCCGTAAGGGACCGCGGCGGTCGCGGTGCTGATCGTGCCGAACCCCTGCGGCAGCCTAAAGGTATTGCCTCCCATCGATCCCTGCATCGGCGTCCAGAAGTCGGCGATGTCGTGGTGCTGCTGGGTGAAGTTGAGGCCGAACATCCAATGCCCCTGGTCCCGGATCGAGGCATCGACTGCTCGGATGTCCGTTCCCAGATTCGTACCGTCAATCGACCAGCGGCGCGTGCTCAGGCCCTGCCCGTAGGCATCGCCGCCCTGCACGCTCAGATTGCCGATGCCGAAGATGCCGGACCGGCCCAGCCCGTTGTATTGACCGAAGCCGTAGGAATCATTCGGTACATTGCCCAGACCCAGTTCGACGAAGTTGGTGGGCTTGGTCAGGATCGAAACGTCATCATCACCCTGGGCGGAGACAACCAGCGGCAATACCGAGAGGATCGCTAGCACCAGTGACTTGACGGAAAGCACTCCATTTATGGATTTCATATCACGTCCTAATAGTTAACGATGCAGGAAGGCGCCCGCGGGGCTGTTCGAGCCATGGACCATCACGTGGCAATTCAGGCAGGCGCGTCCGGCACCGCTCGAGCTCGGGTTCGGTGCGCGACCGCCGCTGGGAGCGAAGCCCGACATGGTCGACTGCAAGCCCCCGACATTCGCGCCAAAAGCCGACTGACTGTTGTGCGGACCGTCGTGGCATTCGGCGCACAGGAAAGGTGGACGCGACTTCAGCAGCGGCGAGATGTTCGAGCCATGCGGCGTGTGGCAGTTCGTGCAGTCTTCGGCCACCGGCTGGTGCTCCCACAGGAACGGTCCGCGCTTTTCCGCGTGACAGGTCGTGCAGGTCTCGTTCACCGTGGCCTTCTTCAGCAGGAACGGTCCGGTGGATCCGTGCGGGTTGTGGCAGTCCGAACAGGCCACCTGGCCTTCGCCAACGGGGTGGTGCGATATCTTCAGCAGGTCGGCCTTGCGGTCCTTGTGGCAGGTCTCGCAGACGGCGGCCTGGGTTTCCCGGTTGCGCACCGGGTCGACGGCGTTGTGAACCTTGTGGCAGTCGTTGCAGGCAAGGCCGTTGGTCTGATGGGCGCTGCCATCCCAATGGGTGCGCTGCGTGCCCTTGTGGCAGGTCAGGCATACACCGGCACGGTCGCCGGCCTCCGACATCGGGTAGTCATGTTTGTTGAACATCACATCCGGCGGTGGAATCCCCTTTCCCGTCTTGTCGCCGGCCAGATGGTTCTCGCTCGCGCCGTGGCACGATTGGCAGGTCGGTGTCCGCGCATCGCCTTTGACGCCATGCGGCGTCTGGTAGATCGAAAGAATCGGCTTCGATTCGTTCTCGTCATGACAGCGGGTGCACTTGGCGTCGTCGGCCAGCGCGTGCTTGGCTGTTTCAGCGGCCGACTGACTCAGCGCCGCGTGGTTCGAGCCAAGGTCGGGCAGCTGGATGGGAGGGTTGCCTGCCAACGCCGGAACCGCCCAGCTCGCCAGGATAAGGGTGGCCCCCAGCATGAGTTTCTTTATGAGATGCATTTATCAGGTCCCTTCCTGCTCTTTCGATGGGGTGATCAAGCTCGGCTGGAGATGCCTACAGCGAAAGGATCCAGTCCACCAGATTCTTGATTTGCGCCGTGTCGTTTGCCGGGTCCGTCTTGATGATCGCGTGGTGCACCTGGCTGCCATCGGCGAGCTTCACCATCTCGCCCGAGGTCAGGTGATGGATCAGCTTTGCCTCGGCGCCCGGGTTGCCCTTGTACTTGGCCGCCACCTTGTTCCAGGCGGGGCCGTCCTTGTCGCGCGAGATGGCGTGACACTTGAAACAATTGTTGGTCCTCGCCAGCGTCTTGGCCGCATCCATGTCGGCGGCGCGAGAGACGGGAGCAAGCGCAAGGATGGCGATGCCGGTGACGATGCCTGCCAGTGCGGAGCGAGAGATATTCGTCATTTCCATTTCACCTTGTTGGATGATTTTTCCGAGTACCGGCCTGTGGCATCGCTTGAAGCACACCAGAGGCGTGAACAAATTATGGTCGTGGCCCCTGGGGCCAACCATCGGAGACGGGATGAAAATCGCCATAGGATTTGTCCTATGGCGAATAGGAAGAAATGACTGCGGTACTGCCATGGGCGATGGAGTCGCACCGGCCAGCTCGACATGTACGGGCCAGGAGAGGTTCTGCCAGGCACCCGGAACGGCCAGCGAGTCCGGCGGCGCCGACGCCATCCGGATGTGGTGAGGTTGACCTGCGTCAACTGACGCCCCCGCCCGCCTGAGTAACCTCTGCGGCAACACGGGGACAGGTCCGGATTCCGGTAGGGAGCGCAGGGGCACGAAGGTCGGAGTGCGATGCCCCCGGTCCTTGCGATCGCACATGTTCACGGTGGTCCGCATCCGGGGCCATCGCGCAGCCAGGTCTGCGATGAACCGCCCGATCGCTCGCCAGGCTCGCCATCGTCCGTACGCTTTTCCTTGCCGCGCCCAGGCCGAGCCACCTTCGAGAACTCGAGCATGCCCAAGAAATTCCGCCCGGCCCGCCCCATCTATCTGCTGGCTGCGCTCACCATCGTCGCCATAGCCATGCTGGTGACCTCCTTTCTGCTCAATCTGCGTGCCCGCGACCTGATGCGTGCGCACCAGGAGAACAACAGCCTTGCGCGCCTGCTCATGGAACAGACCCAGCAGTCGTTCCGCAACGCCGATCTCGCCCTGCGGGGCGTCCAGGACCGATTGCAGACCCCGTACGGAACCCAGCTCGGCCTGGATGGGCCGCTGGTTCGGCTGCTGCTCAACACCCGGATCGCCGGGTTGCCGCAGGTAGCCAAGATATTCGTCGTCGACGCGAACGGTCTCGTCGCCAACTCTTCCGGCCCCGAGACGGGGCTGCACGGATCGGTGTCGGGCACGGACTATTTCAAGCTTCTCTCCCAGGGCCGGGAAACCGGGCTTTTCATCGGCCATCCCGCGAAGAACGCGGCCAAGGGCAGCTGGCAACTTCAGCTCGCCCGCCGCATCAATGATCCGGATGGCACGTTTCGCGGCATCGCCGTCGTCGCGATCGACCTCGATCACTTCGAGCAGTTCTATAGCTACATGGAACAGGACTTTCTGCGGCCGATCGGACTCTACATGAACGATGGCACGTTGATTGCGAGCCTGCCCCATCGTGAAGCGGACATCGGCAAGCCGGCGCCCGAACTGCAAGGCATCCGCTTCGAGTCGACCAACGAGGACTTGCGGCAATTCAGCCACAGGAACACGGACAACAGCCAACGGGTGTTCGCCCTCGGTTACGTCAAAGGGTTCCCGTTCCTCGTGAGCGTGACCAGCAACGACGCGGAAACGCTGTCGGTCTGGCGAGAAAGCGCGATGACGGTCGTTGCCGGTACCTTGCTGGTGTCGTTCTTCATCCTCGTCGCGGCTGCCCTGCTCGCGATCGAGCTGCGGCGCGAGGCGGCGCTCAATTCCGCGCTGCAGGAGGCGGACGACCGCTATCGACTCACCATCGACTCGGTCATGGATGCCATCGTCTCAGTGGATCAGGCGCAGAACGTCGTCATGTTCAATCTGGCGGCGGAACACATGTTCGGGATTTCCGCCGCCGACATCATCGGCAAGCCGCTGGCCAGCCTGATGCCGTTGTCGCGGCGCGATGCGCACTCGGGGCATTTTCGCTCGTTCATGAACTCGAGCGTGTCCTCGCGGGGGATGGGAGAGCAGGTGGATATCTTCGGGCTGCGCGCCGACGGCAGCGAGTTCCCGCTGGAATCGGCCATCTCGCAGACGATGATCGACGGCAAGCCGCAGTTCACCGCCGTCCTGCGCGACGTCACCGAACGCCATCGCAAGGACGCCGACCTGCACAGAGTCAACTCGGAGCTGCGCCAGCTGTCGATCTCGCTGCAATCCGTGCGCGAAGAAGAGCGCACACGCATTTCCCGTGAATTGCACGACGAACTGGGCCAGCAGCTGACCGGGCTCAAACTGGAATTGACCTGGCTCAGCGCACGTTTGCGGGAAGGGCGGCAGCCGGAGCCCGGCATGCTGGATGCCATGCGCGAAATGCTGGACGGCACGATCCTGTCCGTTCGCCGCATCTCGACCGAACTGCGGCCGCGCATCCTGGACGATCTCGACCTGGCAGAGGCCGTATGCTGGCAGGTGGACGAGCTCACCAAGCGAAGCAACCTGCAGGCCGTGTGCAACCTGCCGGCCGCGGAGCTCGTCAGGGAAGACTCCCTGGCCACGGCACTCTTCAGGATCGTGCAGGAGGCGTTGACGAATGTCGCGCGCCATGCAAACGCGGATCGTCTGGAAGTAAGTTTCGTCAGGGACGGCGACGAACTGGTCCTGAGCGTGCGCGATTCGGGTAGCGGTTTCGTGCATGACGAAAACGGCAGGGGCATCGGCCTGGTCAGCATGCGCGAGCGCGCCACAGCCATCGATGGCAAGTTCACGATCATGAGCGCACCGGGGCATGGCACCACGATCGAAGTGCGGGTTCCGTTCAAAGTTCCGATGCCGGTGGGAGACGAGACATGACCAGGGTGCAGGTACTCGTTGCCGATGACCATGGGGTGATCCGCAACGGTCTGAAGAAAATCCTCGACGACACGCCGGACCTGGAGTTCGCGGGCGAGGCCTGCGATGGCAAGTCGGTCCTCGAGAAGGTTCGCGAGCGCAGCTGGGACATGCTCATCCTCGACCTGTCGATGCCCGGACGCAACGGACTGGAGCTGATCAAGCTGATCAAGGAAGCGCGACCGCCATTGCCCATACTCATCTTCAGCATGCATCAGGAAGAACAGTACGCGGTGCGCGCGCTGCGCGCGGGCGCCTCCGGCTATCTCACCAAGGAGTTCGATGGCGACCTCCTGCTGTCGGCAATACGCAAGGTAGCCTCGGGCGGCGTCTACGTGAGCACCAAGGTCGCCGAGCTGCTCGCCAGCGACGTTTCCAGGCCGCTGCAGGCCCCGCCGCATACGCTTTTGTCCAATCGCGAATACGAGGTTTTCACCCGGCTGGTCCGCGGCATCAGCCTGACCGCGATCGCCTATGAATTCTCGTTGAGCATCAAGACGGTGAGCACGCACAAGTCGCACCTGTTCGAAAAAATGGGAGTGATCAACCAATCCGATCTGGTGCGCTACGCCATCAATCACGGGCTGCTGGACCAGGAGCCGGACAATCTGCGGATACAGCATTCCTCGACCATCTAGGAGCCAGGGGACGCGGCGACAGCCGACCGTATCGCCCGGTGTCGACCGGGCTGGATCGCACAACCACGGGTTATGCGGTTTCCGCCGCAGGCGCGGCCGTCGCGGCGGCCCGATCTACAGTTCGCGTACCACGCGGAAACCCACCCTGCCGCTGCGCGTATCGGCATCGGGACCCAGCCGGTAGGCCGAGCTCACCTGCTCCGGCGAGCTGCCCCAGGAGCCGCCGCGCACTACGCGCGCGCGGCAGCCGGGGTTGAGCCATGCGCTGCCGTCGACCGGCGCACGCAGGTAGCTGTCGTGCCAGCAATCCTGCACCCACTCGGACACGTTGCCGTTGATGTCGTACAGGCCGAACGGATTGGCGAGGAAGCTCATCACCGGCGCCGGTCCCCAGTAGCCGTCGCGATAGCCGCGGAAGGCATGGCTCCAGCGCCGGCCGCTGCGCGAGCGGTCCCCGGAGCCGGTCAGATTTTCCACCGGGCGGGTGGGTGCGCCGTTGCCCCACCAATAGCGGGTGGTGGTACCGCCGCGCAGTGCGTACTCGAATTCGGCTTCGCTGGGCAGCCGGTAGATCTTGCCGGTACGCTGGCTGAGCCAGTCGGCGTAAGCCTTGGCGTCGTTCCACGAGACATTCACCACCGGCAACCTGGCGTCTGCCTTGCGACCGGCGTAGTCGTCCTGCCAGGTCGCCTCCGAGTCGTCCCTCAACGCGCCGCTGCGCTCGTCGTACACGCTGGAGCCGCCGAGCCTGACCGAATCGGGCACATAGCCGCTGGCCCGTACGAACTCGCGGAACTCGCCTACCGTCACCGTCGTGCGCTCCATCGCGAAACCCTTGTCGATGGTGACCATGTGCTGCGGCATTTCGGCGTCGATGCGGTCTCTCTCGTCGGCCGATGCACCCATCTGGAAACTGCCGGTGGGGATCACCACCATCACCGGCGTCTTGCCCGGCAGGTCGACATAGCGATCGGTGAAGACCTGCCCGGGCTTGTAGCTGGCATACAGACGCGCGTTGGTCAGCTGCTCGTCGAAATCCGCCAGCGCAGGCAGAGCAGGATCGGTCGCCCGGGCCTGCGCCGCCAGTTTTCTCGCCAGCTCGATATTGCCGGCATCCAGCGCCGAACGCGCCTGCGACAACACGCCGCTCGCGCGCTGTTCTCGCATGTCGTCGACGCGCTTGTGCACGTCGAGCATCTGCTGCGAACCGGGGCGGATGGCCTGCGCTTCGGCAAGTTGCTTGTCCGCGCCGGCGAAATCGTTCTGCGCCACCGCGGCCAGGGCACGGTCGAGCACTGCGCGCTGCACCTGGAAAATGCCTTGTTCGGCCACTGCATTCTGCGGATCGAGCTGCTGCACTTCGCGGTAGACGTCCAGCGCGCTTCCGCCGCGGGGTTGATCCACCTTGCCCTGCTGCAGCAAGCCGGCTGCCTTCGCCAGCATGGGCCGCACCTTGATCAGGGTTTTCAGATTGGCTTCCAGTTTGGCCACATCGGCGGCCGCATCCGGCAGCGGACGCAACGCACCGAGCAGATCCTCCGCGGCATCGGCGTCGCCCAGCGCGATGTCCTGGTCGATCTCCGCCACCAGCCGCGCACGCACGTCGAACAGACCTTGTGCGGCGTGACGGCTGTCCGGCTTGTCCTTCAGCGCCTGCGCGAACAACGCGGCGGCGCTGTTCGCGTCGCCGGCCAACTGTCCGGCATGCAGCGCCTTGCTCGCTCGCGCCAGCAGTGCCTGCACCGCCGGCGGATCCGCACTCATCTGCTCGGGCAGGTTCGCATTCTTGCTGCTGTGCGCGGCGATCACCGAGGCCGGGGCCAAGGTCAGCGGAGGCCCGGCGTTGACTTCGTTGATCGCCGATATGCGTTCCGGCTGCAACCCGCTGGCCGGCACCTGCGCACCCATCGACATCGAACGAAGCGGCGCCTGGGTGGGTTCGACATGAAATACCCGCGGGAAAAAGTGATACGTCAGCGCGAACCCCAGCACGATCACCCCCAGCGCCCCGCCAAGAGTGCGCTGACGGCGGAGGGTTGCATTGCTCGGCATAGATGGGCGTCCTCGGTGCGGCCTGTTATCGTGCTCCGCTCACCATAGGCACAAACCGCCGACAGGGCAATCCACGCCCGGCAACCTTTCAAGGAATATCGATGTCATTGTCAGAAACCGCCGCCGCCGAGTGGATCGATCATCGCGATGCGTTGCAGGCGTGGCTGGCCGCGGTACCCGCGGACGCCGCGGTCGGCCTGGACACCGAGTTCATGCGTCGCAACACGTTCTATCCGCAGCTGGCGCTGCTGCAGCTGGGCTGGGACGGCCACCATGCGCTGATCGATCCGCTCGCCTTCGAGATCGGCGACACGCTGCAGCCGCTGCTCGGCGCCGGCCCGGCCGTCACCGTGATGCACAGCGCCAGCGAGGATCTGGAGACGCTGGCACCGCTGCTGCCCGACGGCCCGCGCATCCTGTTCGATACCCAGATTGCCGCGGCCTTCGTCGGCATGGGCCTGGGCATCAGCTATCGCGCGCTGGTCGCCGACCTGGTCGGGGTGGAACTGGACAAGGGCGAGACCCGCTCGGACTGGCTGCAGCGTCCGCTCACCGCTTCGCAGTGCAGCTACGCCGCGCTGGACGTGGTCTACCTGAAGACCATCCACGAACAGCTGGCCAAGCGTCTGCGGCAACGCCACCGCGGCGCCTGGCATGCCGAGGACTGCGAGCGCCTGAAAAACCGCGCCAGCCATCGCGCCGGCGATTCGCAACCGCAACGCACGATGCGCGCCGCCGCCGAATGGCCGGCCGCACAGCAGGCCCTGCTGCGCCGCCTGCTGCAGTGGCGCGACCGCAGCGCACGCCGCCTCGACGTGCCGCGCCCGTGGCTGCTCGACGACACCCTGGCGCTGAGCCTGGCGCAGCGGCCGCCGGCCAGCCTCGCCGATCTCGAACAGCGCGGCCGCGGCCAGCGCGCGCTGCGCTCGGCCCAGCGCAGCGAATTGTTCGAACTGCTCGCGCCCGCCGTCAGCCCCGAGGAGATCGCCACCACCGCACGCATCCCCGGCCATCCGCAGGGCGAAGCTAAGAAGTCGCTCGCAGCGATGAAGCAACTCGTCGACAGCCTCGCCGGCGAACTCGACCTGCCGCCGGGCCTGCTGTGCCCGCGCAAGGCGCTGGAGGAATACGTGGTCACCGCCGAATGGCCGGAGTTCCTCGAAGGCTGGCGCCGCGACGTACTGCACGACCGTCTCGTCGCCTTGCTGCCCGGCTGAGCCCACCTTGGCTCCAGGTCTTGGCGAACCCCCGGCACACTGCTAACATTCGCGGCTCGCGTGGGGCGGTAGCTCAGCTGGGAGAGCGTCGCGTTCGCAATGCGAAGGTCGTGGGTTCGATCCCCATCCGCTCCACCACGGAATGATTCACCAGTGTCACGCAACACCCCTGAAACCGCGCTCCGGCGCGGTTTTTCTTTGGTCGACGTCCCGGAAGGCTCCCCCGGATTCCCTTGTTATCACCCAAGTTTGGGGGTAGCTTTAAGGAGCGCCAGCTAGGCGCGCTGGGTGTTACCCCAATGGCGAAGCGCGTTGATCCGCTAACCCCGTCCGGTGTTGCCAACGCAAAGCCGCAAGCGAAGCCGTACAAAATGGCCGATGGTGGCGGTTTGTTCTTGCTTGTCCAGCCGACCGGCGCGAAGTGGTGGCGTCTGAAATATCGACGCCCTGAGACGCCCACCACGTGTAGATCCGCCAGCGTCACGCAATATCCTGGAAACCGCGCTACGGCGCGGTTTTTCTTTGGCCACACGTCCCGCAAGGCTCCCCGGACTCCTCCGGACATCTCTGGTCGCGACGTCAGAAGCCGTTGTGGATATCCGGATCTCGACCCCGCGTCGGATCCACCGCCGGTTCTTCGAGCCCGTACCTCGGATCGTGTCGAAACGTGCTCCCCCCGTTCGTCGTCACACCATGAAGAGGCCAAAACGAACCTCGGCATCCTGGTTGTACGAACCATCGCAAGACCAACGAGGAGTTCTGGCTACCTCAACGGCAACAAACAGAAAGCTCGTGTTGAAGATGTCCGTCTCCCTGGACGGCTTTGTCGCCGGACCGAACGGCGAGATTGACTGGATATTTCGGACATCGGGAGACGACGACTCCACGGAGTGGATTCTCGATACGCTTCGCGAAGCCGGCGTGCACATCATGGGGAGCCGCAGCTATGACGACATGGCAGCGTTCTGGCCCTTTTCGGACATGCCGCTCGCACCGCCGATGAACGACATCCCCAAGGTCATCTTTTCGAGGAAAGGGATCAAGGAAACGCAGGCTGATACGACGCCGGCGCTTGCCGAAGCAAAGGCGCGCCATGCGCAGCGGCATGGCATCACGCCGACGGCGGCGGTCCTGCAGTCCTGGGCCGAACCCATGGTGGCACGCGGCGATCTCGCGAAAGAAGTTCTCCGGCTGAAGGAACAGCCGGGCAATTTCATCCTTGCGCATGGCGGTGCCCGGTTCGCCCGAAGCCTCGTTGCCTCCGGCCTCATCGACGAATATCGACTGGGCATTCATCCGGTTGTATTGGGCCAGGGCCAGCCGCTGTTCTCCGGACTGCACGGCCCCGTTGATCTGCGCCTGATCAGCGTGACCCCTTTCCGCTCGGGCGCCGTGGGAGCCGTCTACCAGCCGGCATGAACGGTCACGCCACCATCGAATAAAAAACCTTCGGTTCGGCCCAGGGCTTTTTTTCCAGCTGCCACATTTCCGTCACGGGCACCGCCTACGGTTGCCGGATGAGATGCGCAGTTCGTTCCGGCTGGCGACATGCCGCCCGTTGCGGTATCCACACGGTGGATCGCGCCGGCACGGGTGCTGGCCGGTGACGCTCTCGCGCCGTCGCTTTCTGTGCGGAGCCGGCCGCCTGCTCGGTGGCTATGCACTGGCCGATGTGCTGCGCGCTGCGTCGGCAGGCACGATGCCGATGCGCATGGCGATGCCGACGCTGGCGTCGCCGAAGGTGCCGCTGGTGAATCCGGCCACGCTGGCGCGTTTCGTCGATCCGCTGCCGGTGCCGCCCATCGCGCGTCCGGCGGGCCAGCGCACGCATCCGGCTTATCCCGGTCGCCGCCTGCCGTATTACCGGATGGAGATGCGTGCGTTCAGCACGCGCGTGCATCGCGATCTGCCGCCCACGCCGATGTGGGGTTACGACGGCCGTTCGCCCGGCCCCACCTTCGAGACCGTGCGTGGCGAGCCGCTGCTGATCGAATGGATCAACGCGCTGCCGACGACACACTTCCTCCCGATCGATCACAACATCCACGGTGCGGAGCACACGAAACCCGCCGTGCGCACGGTGACGCATGTGCACGGCGGGCGCGTGCCGGCCGGCAGCGATGGCTGGCCGGAGGACTGGTTCGTGCCGGGCCGGTCGGCGCTGCTTCATTATCCGGGCGTGCAGGACGCGGCAAGCCTGTGGTACCACGACCATGCGATGGGCATCACCCGGCTCAACATCTACGCCGGATTGTTCGGCGCGTTCAATGTGCGCGATGCACACGAGCAGGCGCTTGGCCTGCCCTCCGGAGACTGCGATCTGCCGCTGATCCTGTGCGACCGCCTGATCGGGCAGGACGGCCGGCTGTACTACCCGGTCTCGGACGATCCATCCGCGCCGTGGGTCCCGGAATGCCGCGGCAACGGCGTGCTGTGCAACGGCAAGCTCTATCCGTACTTCGACGTGGAACCGCGACGTTACCGCCTGCGCCTGATCAATGTGGCAAACACCCGCTTCTTCGATCTGTCGCTGTCGCAGGGACAGGTGTTCCAGCAGATCGGCAGCGACCAGGGGTTGCTGGCCGCACCGCTGCGGCGCCTGCGCATCGAGCTCTATCCGGCCGAGCGCGGGGACGTGGTGGTGGATTTCGCCGGTATGGCCGGGCATACCGTACACCTGAATCAGCAGTCCGAGGCCATCCTGGAATTTCGCGTGCGCGACCGCGGGCGGCGCGACCCGTCGGTCCTGCCGGCGACGCTGCGGTCGGTGCCGCGCATCGACCCTGCAACGGCGGCGCGCCATCGCGTGCTGACCGTGGGCGAACGGGACGACGCTAGCGGCAACCCGATGATGATGTTGCTGGATGGCCGGATGTGGTCCGATCCGGTGACCGAAAGCCCGAAGCGGAACACGATCGAAACCTGGAGCTTCGTCAACGTCACCGGCGACGCGCATCCGATCCATCTGCACCTGGTGCGCTTCCAGATCATCGACCGGCGTCCGTTCGACTTGTTCGCATGGAACGCCGGCCGCGTCGTCAAGTACACCGGGCCGGCGCAATTGCCTCCGCCGCACGAGGCCGGCTGGAAAGATACCGTGCGCGCCGACCCCGGCATGGTCACGCGCATCGCCATGCGCTTCGAGGGCGAACCCGGCCGCTACGTGTGGCATTGCCACTACCTCGAGCACGAGGACAACGAAATGATGCGGCCCTACCAGCTGCTGCCGGCATGAATCGCGGCCGGATCGCCGCGCCTGGGTCGGCGACCGTGCGCGGTAGCCGCACTGTCATGTTGAGCCGGCTCGCTGTCGCGGCAGCGCCAACGTAGCGTCATATGCGCGGACCAAACTGCGCCCGGCCTGCGGAGCTCACCACGCACGCAAACCAGCAATCAGGGGGATTACTCGAAGGCAGCCTTTGCCGGTCGCCAGCAGGAGATCCTGTCATGCATACAGTGTTTGGCCGCAAGCGGTTGAAGCCGCTACTCATCGGTGTATTCGCCGCCGGCCTTGCCGGCGCCGTCAGCGCACAATCCACGCCACCGGACAAGGACGCGACGTTTCGTCAACATGTGCCGGCATCCGGCACACTTCATCAACCCGGGTTGCCCGGTGGCATCGTCACCTTGCATCGCCCCCGCCGCGGCGGCGATCGCAGCGACCTCACGCGGACGCCGATCAAGCACGTCATCCTGCTGATCGGCGAAAACCGTACCTTCGACCACGTCTACGCCACCTACCAGCCGCCTCGCGGCCAGAGCGTGCGCAACCTGCTGTCCGAAGGCATCGTCAACGCGGATGGCACGCCGGGACCGAACGTCGCCGCCGCTCTCCAGTGGCAGGCATCGAACCCCGGCACATACTCGCTCGCACCGACGCATACCGCACCCTATGCGCTGCTGCCGGCGATGAACACCGGCGGTGCCCCGACCCAGGCACCGTTCGCGTCGGCGGCGCAGGCGCAGTCCATCGAGCCGGCGCTGCCGCAGGAAGACTACGTCGAGCTTGCCGAAGGCGGCACCGGCCTGCCGAATCACGTCATCGACACGCGCTTTCCGACCCAGTTGCCGAACGCTCCGGTCGACATGCATGCGTCGATCAGCGCCAACGACTACACGAACAGCCCGGTCCACCGCTTTTTCCAGATGTGGCAGCAGCTCGACTGCAATGTGCAGACCGCCGCGCTGCACAACCCGAGCGGCTGCCGCAACGATCTGTTCCCCTGGGTCGAGACCACCGTCGGTGCCGGCAGCAACGGTAGGGCACAACCGGCCGGCTTCACCGACCAGAGCACCGGCGAAGGCTCCACCGCCATGCAGTTCCTCAACATCGCGCAAGGCGATGCGCCGTATTTCGCCGAGCTGGCGCGCAACTACACGCTGAGCGACAACTTCCATCAGGCGGCGATGGGCGGCACCGGCGCCAACCACATCATGCTCGGCTTCGGCAGCCTGATTTACTACGCCGATCCGCAAGGCCGTCCGGCCGTGCCGCCGGCGAACCAGATCGAGAATCCCGACGCGCAGCCCGGCACCAACAACTGGTACGTGCAGGACGGTTACGGCGGCGGTTCCTACGTCAACTGCGCCGACGACGCGCAGCCGGGCGTGGGACCGGTCAAGTCCTATCTGCGCTCGCTGCCTTACCGTACCTTCCGCGGCACCGACTGCAGCCCGGGCGCGTACTACCTGGTGAACAACTACAACCCGGGCTACCTCGGCGACGGCACGCCTGCGCCGCTGGGCAGCAAGCAGTTCACCATACCGCCCACCACGCAGGACAACCTCGCGCTGCTGCTGGAGCGTCATCGCGTCAGCTGGAAGTACTACGGCGAAGGCTGGGGCGACGGCAAGGAAAACGGCGAGGCCGGCACGTTCTGCAACATCTGTGATCCGTTCCTGTACTCCACCCAGGTAATGACCAACCCCGAGCTGCGCGACAACAACCAGGACATCAACGACCTCTACACCGATATCCAGAACGATACGCTGCCAGCCGTGTCGATCGCCAAGCCCGACGGCATTCTGGACGGCCATCCGGCCTCCTCCAAGCTGGAACTCTTCGCCGGCTACGTGAAGAAGATCGTCGACATGGCCAAGGCGAATCCGAAGGTGTGGAACGACACCGTGATCATGGTGACGTTCGACGAAGGCGGCGGCTACTACGACTCGGGCTATGTGCAGCCGATCGACTTCTTCGGCGACGGCACACGCGTCCCGCTGCTGGTGATCTCGCGCTACTCCGAGGGCGGACGCGTGGTGCACACGTACTACGACCATGTGTCCTTCGACAAATTCGTCGAGGCGAACTGGGGCCTGCACGAAGCGATCTCGCCGCGCAGCCGCGACAACCTGCCCAACCCGATCGCGCGGCGCAGCGACCCCTATGTACCGGTCAATGCCCCGGCGATCGGCAACCTGATGGACATGTTCGACTTCGACGATGTCCACTCCTCCGATGCGACCGTCGCCGCCATCAAGGACTGAGCATCGACTGAGCATCCTGCGAATCGCGCCCTGCCTGAGCGACAGGCAGGGCGTTCGCCCGCTCCCACGCTACGGAAACTGTTCCTGCCATGGCCGATTCCATTCCATCCGTATGGCACCGCCGCCCTGCCCTCGCCGGCCGCGGTCTCGTCCTCGTGCTGCTGGTCGCCGGCGGCCTCTGCAGTTGGCCCTGCCGCGCGGACCCGGGCGATTTCGCGGCGATGCCCGGGCTGTGGAAAATCGTGATCACGCCGGTCGATCATGGCGGCCGCGGCAAGCCGGCGATCGAATGGCGCTGCGTGGACGAAGGGGCCGATCCCTGGGCCGCCTTCGCGGTCATTCCTCTGCCCGCGCTCGCCTCATGTCAACGCAGCAACCAGCATCGAAGCAGCACGGGGCTGACCTGGGCGGTGAACTGCGGCGGAAACTCGCAAGGGCGCGGCCGCGTGGGCTTCGATTCGGCGGAGCACTACAGCGCCGGGATCGTGCTGCGGGACCGTGGCGAAATCGTGCGCGTCGAAGGCCGGCGCCGTGCCGCGTGCACAAGCCCCAGCGACTGAGAGCGGGAAGGTGGTCGGGCCGAGGCTGCAGGTGGGAGCGCGTTCAGCCCTCACAGCTTGACGAAATAGGGAACCGCCATCAGCGCGATGCCGATGGCCATCAGCGGTAACGTGCCCGAGACAAAATACGGAAACACCATCAGCGCCAGTCCGCATGCCAGCGGAACGACCGCCTGCTGTTTCCTGCCGTACAGGAAGAAACCGAAGCCGATCGACCCGAACAGGACGCCCCAGAGTAGTGTCGATGCGTTCAAGGCGACCTCCGCGGCAATGATCCGGATCGCCGAATCCTACCCCACGGGACGCCGCGTGATACGGACATGTGCCGCCCTGCACTTTTGCGGGAGCCGCGGAACGTGCCAGTCTCCCCCCAATTTCCTGTGGCGCGACGGCGCGCGTGGCGGCCCGTCACGCCAGTCGTGGTCACACCGGTCGCCTGTTGAGATTGGGAGCGTTCATGAAGTCCACTTGGTATTTTGCGTACGCGGCATGCTGCGCGTTCGCGCTGCCGGCACATGCCGCCTCGACGGCATCGGCATTTCAGTTGAGCGACCTGCGGAAGATCGTGAACCTGGGCGAGCCCAGGATTTCGCCGGACGGCAAGCACATCGCAGTGATCGTGTCGACACCGGACTGGAAGTCCGACAAGAGCCAGCAGGAGCTCGACCTGGTGGATGTCGCCAGCGGTGCGCGACGCGCGCTGACCTGGAAGCGCGAGGAAATTTCGTCGCCGCGCTGGTCGCCGGACGGCATGCGGCTCGCGTTCATTGCCAAGGATGCCGAGACGAAACATGGGCAGTTGTACGTGATGCCGATGGACGGCGGCGACGCGTTGCGCGTCACCGCGATCAAGCGCGGCGTGGATGCCTACAGCTGGAGCCCGGATGGCAAGCAGATCGCGTTCGTCAGCGAGGATGAGCCAGCCAATGCGAAAGCCATCAAGGAACACGACGACGCCTTCCAGGTCACCGACAACCACTTCCTCACCCGTGCCGCCCTCACCCCATGGCACCTGTGGCTGGTGCCCAGCGCCGGCGGCGCGGCGAAACGGCTCACCCACGGCGACTACAGCCTGCAGACCGACCAGCAGGATAACGCGCCGATACCGGTCTGGAGCCGCGACGGCCGCAGCATCGCGTTCACGCGTTTTCCCGGCGCGTACTGGGGACCGTCGTTCCACTCGGTGATTGCCACGATGGACGCCGGCGGCGGCGAACCACGCACGCTGGTACCGGCGGAAGGCGCGATGAATGCCGCCTATGCGCCGGACGGTGACGGCTTCGCCTTCATGCGCCCGCGCGGCGGCGACCAGAACAACGGCAACGCGGTCTACGTGACGGCGAACGGCAAAAGCCGCGACGTCACCGGGACGCTGGCACGCAACGTCGACAGCTACGTCTGGCTGCCGCACCGCAAGTCGCTTCTGCTGGCGGGTGGCGAAGGCACCCGTTCGGTGCTGTGGGAACAGCCGCTGTCCGGGGCGGCGAAGAAGCTCGATCTCGGCGAAGTGGAAGCCGGCACCGACGTGAGCGTGTCGAAAACCGGCGCCCTGGCCTTCGTCGGCAGCACGCCGACGCATCCGGGCGAGCTGTACGCGATGGACTCGCCGGATGCGAAGCCACGCCGGCTCACCGACCTCAACACGTTCGTCGACAGTCTCGCGCTGGGCCGCACCGAATCGATCGAGTGGCCAGGGCCTGACGGGTTCCGCGAAGACGGCGTGCTCACTTATCCGGTCGGCTATCGGCGCGGGCAAACCTATCCGCTGGTACTGGTGATCCACGGCGGCCCGGAAGAATCGTCCACGGTGAAATTCGCGCCCCTGCCGCAGCTGCTGGCCGCCGCGGGCTTCGTGGTGTTCCAGCCGAATTACCGGGGCAGCAACAATCTCGGCGACGCCTACCAGCACGCGATACTGCGCGATACCGGCGCCGGTCCCGGCAAGGACGTGATGGCCGGAGTCGACGCGGTGGAGAAACTCGGCATCGTCGACACGCAGCGCATCGGCGTCAGCGGCTGGTCGTACGGCGGCTACATGACCACCTGGCTCACCGGCCATTATCCGGTGTGGAAGGCCGCGGTGTCCGGTGCGGCGCTGACCGACTGGGTGATGGATTACACCGTGTCGTACTACCAGACCGGCGACACCTACTTCTTCGGCGGCTCGCCGTGGGTGGCGAAATACCGGGACATCTGGCGCCAGCAGTCACCGATCACCTATGCGCACAACGTCACCGCACCGACCCTGATCATGGGCGACGTGGGCGACCCCAACGTGCCGCTGCTGAACAGTTACGAGTGGTACCACGCGCTGCGCGACAACGGCGTGCCGGTGGAGTTCTATGCCTACCCGGTGGACACGCATTTCCCCAAGGACATCGTGCGCACCACCGACGTATACCGCCGTTGGGTGGGCTGGATGAGCCAGCATCTGCAGCGCGCGCCCGGAGCAAACCCAGGCTAGGCTCGTAGCCTGTCGGCCACTCTCTCCAGCTAGTGGCTGCCGCCGGCCGCCGGCCCGCACAGTTTTTCCATCAGCTGGGCCTGCACATCGCGGGCCGGTTCAGTGCCGGCCGTCGGCGGCCGCAGGTATTGGCCATCCGAATGCAGCAGCAGCGCGCTGGTGTTGTCGGTGAGGTAGAGCTCCAGCGCGTTGCGCACGCGTTGCTGCAGTTTTTTGCCTTCGATCGGAAACGCCGTCTCGACACGGCGATCCAGGTTGCGCTCCATCAGGTCGGCGCTGGACAGGTACAGCCGCGGCTCGCCGTCGTCGGCAAACCAGTACGCGCGGCTGTGTTCGAGGAAACGGCCGATGATCGAGCGCACCCGGATATTCTCCGATACGCCTTGCACGCCGGGGCGCAGGCAGCATATGCCGCGCACGATCAGGTCGATCTGCACACCGGCGATGCTGGCCTTGTACAGCGCACGGATGATCTTCGGTTCGGTCAGCGCATTGACCTTGAAGATGATGCGCGCCGGCTTGCCGGCGGCGGCGTGCGCGGTTTCCCGCGCAATCAGTTCGAGCAAGGTCTTCTTCAGCGTGAACGGCGCATGCAGCAGCTTTTTCATGTGCAGCAACTTGCCCATGCCGGTGAGCTGGCTGAACAGCTTGTGCACGTCCTCGCACAACGCCGCGTCGGAGGTGAGCAGGCTGTAGTCGGTGTACAGCCGCGCGTTGCCGGTGTGATAGTTGCCGGTGCCCATGTGGGCGTAGCGCACCAGTTCGTTGCCTTCGCGGCGCTGGATCAGCATCAGCTTGGCGTGCGTCTTGATGCCGACCACGCCGTAGATCACCATCGCGCCGGCCTGCTGCAGGCGCGAAGCGAGCGTGAGGTTGGACTCCTCGTCGAAGCGCGCGCGCAGCTCGACCACCGCGGTCACTTCCTTGCCCGCGCGCGCCGCGTCGACCAGCGCATCGACGATTTCCGAATTCGCGTTGGTACGGTACAGCGTCTGCTTGATCGCCAGCACCTGCGGATCGCTGGCCGCCTGGCGCAGCAGGTCGACCACCGGCGAGAACGATTCGAACGGATGCAACAGCAGTACGTCCTGCTTGCCGATGACCTGGAACAGATCCTCGGCGTGCTTGAGCGCCTTCGGCAGCGCCGGAATGAATGGCGGATATTGCAATTGCGGATAGCCCGCCTCGCTGGCGATGCGGAACAGCCGCGCCAGATTCACCGGCCCGTTCACCTCGTACAGTTCCGACTCGGCCAGGCCGAACTGCTTGAGCAGATAGTCGGCCAGGTCCTTCGGACAGTTGTCGGCAACCTCCAGCCGCACCGCGTCGCCGAATCGCCGCGAGTACAGCTCGCCGCGCAGCGCCATGGCCAGATCCTCGACGTCCTCCGGATCCAGCGTGAGGTCGGCGTTGCGGGTCAGCCGGAACTGGTAGCAGCCAAGCACCTGCATGCCGGGAAACAGTTCCTCCGCGTGCGCATGGATCATCGAAGACAGCAGCACGTAATTGTCGCCGTCCTCGCAGATCTCCAGCGGCAGGCGGATCAGTCGCGGCAGCACGCGTGGCGCCGGCACGATCGCCAGGCCGGAGTCGCGTCCGAACGCGTCGACACCGTCCAGCCGCACGATGAAGTTGAGGCTCTTGTTGACCAGCAACGGGAATGGATGGGTCGGATCGAGCCCGATCGGGGTGATCAGCGGCGCCACCTCGTCGCGGAAATAACGGCGCACCCACAGCTTCTGCTTGTGCGTCCACTGCGTGCGGCGGACGATGCGGATGCCGTGCGCCACCAGCTCCGGCAGGATCCGCTCGTTGAGGATCGCGTACTGCCGCTCGATCTGCTTGTGCGCGATCTCGCTGATCTCGGCCATCGCGCGCTTCGGCGGAATGCCGTCCGGGCCGATCAGCTCGTGATCCAGCGCGATCTGGCCCTTCAGTCCGGCCACCCGGATCTCGAAGAACTCGTCCATGTTGCGCGAAAAAATCAGCAGGAACTTCAGCCGCTCCAGCAGCGGCGTGCGTTCGTCCAGCGCCTGGTCCAGCACCCGGATGTTGAACTGCAGCTGCGACAGCTCGCGGTGGATATACAGCCGGTTGTCGGTGAGATCCACCGATGCCGCCGCTGGCGAGGCATCGTTGGCGGCCGGCACCGAAGTATCGGTCGGCGGATTTTCGCGAATCAGGTGGCTCTTCATCGATGCACCGGGTCCGGTAAAGATGGGCTCAGGATTCTGGCATGTTACCGCGTCGCCGGTGATGACTCGGTCAGCAGCGCGACGACCGTGCAGCAGCCAGTCTGCGAGACTTTCCTGACCGGTGGATGACACCACCACGCACACCTGTGTAGGAGCCCGCTCGCGGGCGATGCCTTTGCTTTGATGGTTGGTCGGAGAAATCAAAGCAACAGCATCGCCCGCGAGCGGGCTCCTACACGGATCTGCAGCAGGACGGCTGGCACATGCGGGCTGCCGGCGATTGGCTTATCGTTGCCATCCCCGGCGGCGCGTGGCGCCGTGCCTCATTCCCCAGCCCGAACCTCCCCATGCAGACCCGCGTCGAAAGCGCCCCGCTGTCCCCTGCTGCCATTCCCGTGTCGACCGATACACCGGCCAGTTCGCCATCCAGCGAAGGCACCGCCTTCGGCGTGCTTGGCGGCATCAGCTTCGCGCACATGCTCAACGACATGATCCAGTCGCTGATCCTGGCGATCTATCCGATCCTGAAAAGCGATTTCCGCCTGAGCTTCGCCCAGGTCGGCCTGATCACGCTGACCTACCAGCTCACCGCTTCGATGCTGCAGCCGCTGGTCGGCATGGCCACCGACCGCCAGCCGATGCCGTACTCGCTGCCGGTGGGCATGGGCTTCACCTTGTGCGGCCTGTTGTTGCTCGCGGTGGCGCCGAACTTCCCGATCCTGCTGCTGGCTGCCGCGCTGGTCGGCACCGGCTCGTCGGTGTTCCATCCGGAATCCTCGCGGGTGGCGCGGATGGCTTCCGGCGGACGGCATGGCCTGGCGCAGTCGCTGTTCCAGGTGGGCGGCAATACCGGTTCGTCGCTGGGACCGCTGCTGGCGGCGTGGATCATCGTGCCGCACGGGCGCGCCAGCGTGGCGTGGTTCTCGCTGGCGGCCCTGCTGGCGATCGTGGTGCTGCTGCAGATCGGGCGCTGGTACGGGCAGCATCACGTCGCGCGCAGCAAGTCGGCGGCGCGGCATCTGACTGTCGTGGCGCTGTCGCGCAACCAGATCGTCGGCGCGCTGACCACCCTCGGCCTGCTGATCTTCTCCAAGTATTTCTACCTGGCCAGCCTCAGCAGCTATTACACCTTCTACCTGATTCACAAGTTCGGCGTGTCGGTGCAGAGCGCGCAGGTGCATTTGTTCGTATTCCTGTTCGCCGTGGCCGCCGGTTCGCTGATCGGCGGCCCGATCGGCGATCGGATCGGGCGCAAGTGGGTGATCTGGGCGTCGATCCTCGGCGTCGCGCCGTTCACCCTGCTGCTGCCGCACGCAAACCTGATGTGGACCGGCGTACTCACCGTGATCATCGGCCTGATCCTGGCCTCGGCGTTCTCGGCGATCCTGGTCTACGCGCACGAGCTGATCCCCGGCCGAGTGGGCATGATCTCGGGACTGTTCTTCGGCTTCGCCTTCGGCATGGGCGGCATCGGCGCCGCCGTGCTGGGCAGTCTGGCCGATGCGCACGGCATCGAATACGTCTATCGGCTGTGCGCGTATCTGCCGTTGATGGGGTTGATCACGGTGTTTCTGCCGAATATCGAGAAGCGCGCTCACGCTTGATGTTTTTGTGGGAGCGACTTCAGTCGCGATGGCTTTTGCCGCTTCTTTGTCGGACCAAGTCGCCCACCCGGCGCTTCCCGTAGGAGCCCGCGAGCGGGCGATGCCCTTGCTTGTTGTTTCCGCATTCGAAGCGAAGAGCTTCCACCCTCCTGTGGAGGGCGAATTACTTCTCTTTTGCTTGTCCACACAAGAGAAAAGTGACTCGCGCGCCAGAGGCGCGCGAAAGCTCTTCGCTTCGAATCACCTGCCGAAGAACAAGAGCAAGGGCATCGCCCGCGAGCGGGCTCCTACAAGACCTCACAGCGTGGAGTGGCTTGCTCTCCGTAGGAGGACGAAGGCTCTTTGCTTCACCAACCACTGAGAGCAAGGGCATCGCCCGCGAGCGGGCTCCTACGACGACGAGGTAGTTCAGAATGGATCGATCACCACGGGCTCCGGCTCCAGCGCGATGCCGAACTTCTCGTGTACACCCAGCATCACTCGCTGCGCCAGCGCCCATAGTTGCGGTCCTGTCGCCTTGCCGTGATTGACCAGCACCAGCGCATGCCGGTTGGAAATACCCGCGTCGCCTTCGCGGACACCTTTGAAACCGGCGGCCTCGATCATCCAGGCGGCGGAGACCTTGCAGCGCCCGTCGGGCTGCGGCCAGGCAGGAAGCCCGGGATGTTCGCGCTGCAGCGCATCGGCCAGCGCGGCATCGACGATCGGGTTCTTGAAGAAGCTGCCGGCGTTGCCGATCACCGCCGGATCGGGCAGCTTGCTGGTGCGCAGGTGCACCACCGCCTCGGCGACGTGGAACGGCGCGGGCTTGTCCACGCCCATTCGCGCCAGCTGCTCGTTGATGCCCGCGTAATCGGTGCGCAGCGGACGGCTGCGCGGCAGCACGAAGCGCACAGCGGTGACGATGTAACGGCCGGGCTCGTGCTTGAACAGCGAGTCGCGGTAGGCAAATGCACAGACCGCGTGATCCAATGTCACCACGCGGCGCTCGCGGGTGTCCCACGCTTCCACACTCTCGACGAACTCGGCCACCTCGCAACCATAGGCGCCGATATTCTGGATCGGCGCCGCGCCCACGGTGCCGGGTATCAGGATCAGGTTTTCCAGGCCGGCGTAACCGTGGCCCAGTGTCCAGCGCACGAAGTCGTCCCAGCGCTCGCCCGCGGCTACCGCGATGCGTGCGCTGTCGCCGTCGCTCTCCACCTGTACGCCGCGGGTTTCCATCGCCAGCACGGTGCCGTCGAAATCGCCGGTGAACAGCACGTTGCTGCCTTCGCCCAGCACCAGCAGACGTCCGTTGCGCACGGCCGGGAAGTCGAGCAGCTCGGGCAGCTTGCCGGCGTCGCGGATCTCCGCCAGCAGCGCCGCCCGCGCATCCACGCGCAGCGTGTTGCGATTGGTCAGCGAGGCGTTCTCGATCAGCGTGTAACCGCCCATGTCCGTACGTTCAGACAGCATGGGCGGCCTCGCGCTGGCGGCGGATCTCGTTGACGCATTCGCCGACCAGATGCGGCCCGCGATAAATAAGACCGGTATAGACCTGCACCAGCGAAGCGCCGGCGTCGATCTTTTCGGCGGCGTCGCTGCCTTCGAGGATGCCGCCCACGCCGATCAGCGGGATGCGTCCCTGCAGACGCCGATGCATGCCGGCGAGCACCGCGGTGGAACGCTCGAACAGCGGTTTGCCCGACACCCCTCCGGTTTCGCCGCCATGCGGATCGCCCGCCACCGCCGCGTGATCGATTGTGGTGTTGGTGCAGATCACGCCGTCGATGCCGGTGCGCAGCAGCACTTCCGCGATCGCATCGAGCTCGGTTTCGCTCAGATCCGGCGCGATCTTCAGCAGCATCGGCTTGCGTCGGCCATGCTGCGAGCCGAGCCGCTCCTGCGCCGCACGCAGCAGCGAGATGAACTTGTACAGCGTGGCTTCCTGCTGCAAGTCGCGCAGCCCCTGGGTGTTCGGCGAGGAGATGTTCACCGTGACGTAGCTGGCGTATTCGTAGACCTTGTGCAGGCAGGTCAGGTAGTCGTTGACCGCCTTCTCGTTCGGCGTGTCCTTGTTCTTGCCGATGTTGATCCCGAGCACGCTGTGGTAGCTGGACTGCCGCACGTTGCGCACCAGCGCATCGACGCCGCCGTTGTTGAAGCCGAGCCGGTTGATGATCGCCTCGTGCTGCGGCAGCCGGAACATGCGCGGCTTGTCGTTGCCGGGCTGCGCCAGCGGCGTCACCGTGCCGACTTCGATGAAGCCGAAGCCGAGCGCATTCAACGCATCGAGATGTTCGGCATTCTTGTCCAGCCCGGCGGCCAGGCCCACCGGATTCGGAAAGGTGATGCCGAACACGGTGACTGGCAGATCCGTCGGCGGCCTGGCGATCCAGTGCGCGAAGTTGCTGCGCTGGGCCACGCCCAATCCGTACAAGGTGGCGCGATGCGCGGTTTCGGGATCGAGCTTGAACAGCAGCGGGCGCAGGTAGTCGTACATGGATCAGGCCATATGTCCGGCGAAGATGCGGGTATCGTAATCGAAGCTTACCGTGCCGCGTTCGGCGCAGCTGTCGAATAGCTCGCCCAGCGCGTGCAACATCGGTTCGTGCTGCGGGTGCCCGGCCTGCGGTGCATACGACGACGACATCAGTCGCCCCCGCAGCGCCTCGAAGTCCAGCCGCTGGGCGTGCTCGAAACGGGCGCTGCCGCGGAAGCCGGCACCGAACCACTCGCGCATCCGTGCGTCATCGGTGTAGCGCTCGGCCACGCTGGCATAGTCGGTGCCGAACTTTTGCAGCAGCGCCTCGTAACCCTCCAGAAAACGCGTGCCGGTGAGCCGGCGCGAATTCCACCAGATTGCCGCCAGTCCGCGCGGACGCAGGATACGCGCGAACTCGCGTCGGGTGGTTTCTTGGTCGAACCAGTGGAACGCCTGCGCCACGGTGATCAAATCCACGCTGGCATCGGGCAAGCCGGTGGCGTCGGCGCTGCCATCGATCGCATCGAAATTTTCGTACCCCTGCAGCCAGCGTTCGGCGGCGGCGCGCATCGGCGCATTCGGCTCCACCGCGGTCACGCGATAGCCCGCATCGAGAAACATCTTCGACGAGATGCCGGTGCCGGCACCGACATCCGCCACCCGCCAACCCGCGTCGACGCCCTGCTCGCGCTGCAGCCATTCGATCAGTGCCGGCGGATAGTCCGGCCGGTAGCGCACGTAGTCGTCGACGCGGTCGCTGAAGCGCGCGGTGGAGTGCAGGTCGCTCATGTCATCGATCCCGTCTTGTCCCGTCAACCGTTGAGCATCTGGCCGCCATCCACGACCAGCGTTTGTCCCGTGACCCAGCCCGCGAACGGCGAAGCGAGGAACAGCGCGGCATGGGCGATTTCCTCGGGCCTGCCGAAACGGCCGAACGGAATCTTCGCCAGCGTGGCGCGATAAAGCTCCGGCTGTTCGAGTTTGCGGCGCTCCCACAAGCCATCGGCGAACGCGATCGAACCCGGCGCGATCGCGTTGACGCGGATGCGATGCTCGGCCAGGGCCAGCGCCTGCGAGGAGGTGTACTGGCTCAGTGCCGCCTTCACCGCCGCATACGGCGCGCCGCTGGCGCGCGGACGGAATGCGGCAATCGAGCTGGTATGCAGGATGCACGGCTGCGGCGAGCTCTTGAGATACGGCAACGCAGCCCTCGACGCGCGCACGGCCGCCATCAGGTCGACGTTGAAGCCGGCCAGCCAACCCTCGTCGGTGTCGTCGAAACCGTAGCCGCTGGCGTTGTTGACCAGCACGTCGATACCGCCCAGCGCGGCGGCGGCGTTCGTCACATAGGCATCGATCGCCGCCGCGTCGGCCAGGTCGCAGCTTTGTGCGTGTGCGGTGACGCCTTGCACGGCGACCGCCTGGCGGGTTTCTTCCAGCGCCGCGGCGTCGCGCGCGCAGATCGACACTGCGGCGCCGGCCTGGGCGAAGGCCAGCGCCATGCTGCGGCCGATGCCGCGGCTGCCGCCGGCGACGACGACGCGATAACCGTTGAAGTCGAAAGGAGCAGGAGGTCGTTCGGCGCTCATTCGTGGGTCAATGCCAGTTCGACAGCGCAAAACCGAAGATCAGCGCGGCGATGACCACGAAGACCGCCAGCACGCACAGCGCCAGCTGCAGATAGCCGAGCACCAGCCCGGCGACCGCCAGGCCGTCGCCCTCGACAGGGCGGTCGGCAGCCGCACGACGGATCTCGCCGCGGGCCAGATGGCCGCAGACGATCGCCACGATCGCGCCGATGAACGGCAGCACGCACCAGGCAAGGATGCCGAAGATCAGGCTCACGATGGCCAGCGAATTGGTGCCGGACGCCGGTCGATAAGGCGGTTGATAGCTCATCGGATCGCTCACTCGTGTCGGGAGGAAACTTGTCGAAGCGGTTCAGCGCCGTCGTGTCTCGCCGCAGGTCACGGACGGCGAACCGCCCGCGACCCGCTCACATGGTTACAGGTCGAACTTGATTCCCTGGGCCAGCGGCAGCGAACTCGAATAGTTGATCGTGTTGGTCTGGCGGCGCATGTAGACCTTCCACGCATCCGAACCCGACTCGCGGCCACCGCCGGTTTCCTTCTCGCCGCCGAACGCGCCGCCGATCTCCGCACCGGACGTGCCGATGTTGACGTTGGCGATGCCGCAGTCCGAACCGGCCGCCGACAGGAACTGCTCGGCACCGCGCAGGTTGTTGGTGAAGATCGAGGAGGACAGGCCCTGCGGCACGTCGTTCTGCATGTCGATCGCCTCGTCCAGCGTCCTGAACGGCATCACGTAGAGGATCGGCGCGAACGTCTCGGTCTGCACGACTTCGTGCGAATTGGCGATGCCGGTGACGATCGTCGGCAGCACGAAGTTGCCCTTGCGATCGGTCAGCGCCGCGCCGCCGGTGGCGATCGTGCCGCCCGCGGCCTTGGCCTTTTCGACCGCCGTGAGATAACCCTGTACCGCTTCGCGGCTATTGAGCGGGCCCATCAGCGTGGTGGAAAGGTTGGGATCGCCGATCTTGCCCTCGACCTGCTTGTACGCCTTGACCAGGGTCTCCAGCACGTTGTCGTAGATCGACTCGTGCACGAACAGGCGGCGCGTGGTGGTGCAGCGCTGCCCGGCAGTGCCGACGGCTCCGAACACGATGCCCGGGATCGCCAGCTTCAGGTCCGCGCTTTCATCGAGGATGATGGCGTTGTTGCCGCCCAGCTCCAGCAGCGAACGGCCCATGCGCTGCGCCACGCGCTCGCCGACCATGCGGCCGACCTTGGTCGAGCCGGTGAAGCTGATCAGCGGGATGCGCTTGTCGTCGACGAAACCCTGCGACAGCTCGGTGCCGGCATCGTTGAACAGGAAGAACAGGTCCGGGAAACCGCCGGCCTTCAGCGCCTCGTTGCAGATGCGGATGGTGGCGACCGCCGATAGCGGCGTCTTCGGCGACGGCTTCCAGATGCAGATGTCGCCGGCGATGGTGGCCAGCATCGCGTTCCACGCCCATACCGCGACCGGGAAGTTGAACGCGCTGATGATGCCGACCAGGCCCAGCGGGTGGTACTGGTCGTACATGCGATGGCCGGGGCGCTCCGAGTGCATGGTGGCGCCGTACATCATTCGGCTCTGGCCCACCGCGAAATCGGCGATGTCGATCATCTCCTGCACTTCGCCGTCGCCCTCGGGCTTGATCTTGCCCATCTCCAGCGCCACCAGCGAGCCCAGCGCATCCTTGTGCCTGCGCAGCGCTTCTCCGCACAGGCGCACCGCTTCGCCACGCTGCGGCGCCGGCGTGGCGCGCCAGACCTTGAACGCGGCCTGCGCGCGCTTGACGATCACTTCGTAATCGGCGGCACTGGACGCATGCACGGTGCCGAGCACCTCACCGGTAGCCGGATTCACCGGCTGCAGCGCGCCGGCGTCGGCGGTCCTGGACCATTCGCCCTGGCCGAGGTAGCTGCCGGACTGCTCGCCGTCGAGGCCAAGCGCGGTGAGGATTGCGTGGGACATGGATGTCTCCTGAACTTGCGTGGCGCCTGCCGGCACCGTGAAATGAAGGCTTATCAAACGGCCATTCTAGCAGGCCACCCGCCCATGCCTCAGCAAAGCCGGCCGGATCGCACCAGCGCGGGATCCATGCGAAAATCCCGCCGCTGCCCTCGTAGCTCAGTTGGATAGAGCGGTCCCCTCCTAAGGGACAGGTCGGACGTTCGAATCGTCTCGAGGGCACCAATTATTTGAACCCAGCGGCCGGCCATGCCGGCCTTTGGCATTTAAGGATGCTCTGAATAAGCCCGGACGCAAAGTCTGGGAGCCTTTTATCCCGACGACTTGCGGTAGCAGGCGTTGCGCATCGGCTGCTGCTCAACTTTGTGGGAGCGACTTCAGTCGCGACGGTGTGGCAGCGCGCCGCGCCGCCCGGTTGTATACCGAACAGTTGCGACGCTGCGGGCCGCGGCCGCGGCCATCGCGACTGAAGTCGCTCCCACAGGCGAGCGGAAGCTTGTCCAGATGTTGCTCCAGGCTCAGGAACTGCACGACAGCATCGAGCAGCCGGCCTTGTGCCGCGCCCAGTCCGGGCGCTTCTGCGCGAATGCCTCGCGGCCGGGCTGGTCGTCGTACGGGTGGCGCATCACGTCGAGCAGTTCGGCGATGCCGCTGGCGTCGCCCTGCTCGGCGCGGTCGATCGCCTGCTGGGCCAGATAGTTGCGCAGCACATAGCGTGGATTCGCCGCGCGCATGCGTTCGCGGCGTTGCTGTGGCGACAGCGGGTCCTGCGCAAGTCTGGCGACGTAGCGGGCCAGCCAGTCGTCGAGCGCCGGCTCCGCCTCGCGCCGTTTCGCCTCGTCGTAGAACGCCTCGTGCATCGGCTTCAGCGTCGGCGCCTGCGGGTCGATATCGGCCAGCGCGCGAAACCACAGCGTCATGTCGACCTCGGCCTGCTGCATCAGCGCCTGCAGCGCCTGCATCAGCGCCACGTCTTCGTCGCGGCATTCGGCCAGACCCAGCTTGGCGGCGATGTTGCCGCGATCGGCGGCGGCATAGGTCGCCGCATAGCGATCCAGTCCCTCCTGCAGCGGCTCGATGCCGTCGAACAGCGGGGCCAGCGCGCCGGCGAGACGGCTGAGGTTCCACCACGCCACGTCCGGCTGCTGGCCGTAGCGATAACGGCGGCGCTGCGCGTCGGTGGTGTTCGGCGTCCATTCCGCATCGAAATTGTCGACCCAGCCGTACGGACCGTAATCGATGGTGAGGCCCAGGATCGACATGTTGTCGGTGTTCATCACCCCATGCACGAAGCCCACGC
Organism: Rhodanobacter terrae; assembly: GCF_042657005.1. Taxonomy (NCBI): domain Bacteria; kingdom Pseudomonadati; phylum Pseudomonadota; class Gammaproteobacteria; order Lysobacterales; family Rhodanobacteraceae; genus Rhodanobacter; species Rhodanobacter terrae. The sequence goes on along the minus strand of NZ_JBHSNG010000002.1, from coordinate 93,641 downwards.
GCATCCAGTGCGCGATCATCGTGGCGGTTCGTTCGCATACCTTCGCGAACCATGCCGCATGCAGCGCTTCGCCCCGGCCCTGCAGTTCCGGGAAGTCGCGGCGGATGGTGAAGTCGACCAGCTGCCGCAGCAGCGCGGTGTCGCCGCGCGACGCAGGCAATTCGATTGTGCCGAAGCGGATGAACGAAGGCGCCACGCGGCAGACGATCGCGCCTGGCTCCGGTTTCGCGTGGCCGTCGTAGAACATGTCGCGCACCACCGCCTCGCCGGTGTCGACCAGGCTCAAAGCACGCGTGGTCGGCACGCCCAGGTGATGCATCGCTTCGCTGCACAGGAACTCGCGCACGGACGAGCGCAGCACCGCGCGGCCGTCGGCACCGCGCGAATACGGTGTCAGTCCCGCCCCCTTCAGCTGCAGCTCCCAGCGTTCGCCGGCCGCGTTGACCACCTCGCCCAGGGCGATCGCGCGGCCGTCGCCCAACTGCCCCGCCCATTGGCCGAACTGGTGTCCGCCGTAGTTCGCCGCATACGGTTGCATGCCGTCGAGCAGCGCGTTGCCGCCGAACAGCTGCGCGAACTCCGGCGTGGCGACTTCCGCTTCGCTGAACCCGAGTGTCGCGGCCATCTCCGCCGAATGCGCCAGCAGGCACGGGGCCGCCACCGGCGTGGGCTCGATGAAGGAATACAGCGCACCTTCGACCTGGCGCAGGCGCGCGCCCTGCTCCGTGTCGCCGGGCAGCTCATGCACGAACGCGTTGTCGAACTGCAAGGTGAACATGAGGTCGCGCAAGCCGGAATGATGCAGCCTATATCCGGGCGCCGCGGTGCCGATGCAAGGCCACCGCAGTAGGCATTGCCGGCTAGCGCGCCACCGCCTGCGTGTGTCCCGGCGGACGATGGAGCGCCTTCAGCCGCTGGTAAACGGTCAGCACCGCGGTGCCGTAATCCCTGGCCAGGGCCGGCGTGTGGCTGTGGTAGTAGCCCACGCCGAGCACCCGATCGCGGGTCTCGTGCATGCCGTCGCGCAGGATTTTCGCGGCCACGGTGATGTTGGTGCGCGGATTCAGCAAGGCCAGCGGATCGCGTACGGCGTCGCGGTGCATCGGGTAGTAGACCTGCATGATGCCGACGTCCTGCACGGCCGAGCCAAACTGGCTCGCCGCCGCCATCGCCAGCTGCACGTCGTGCCGGTCGCCGCGCACCAGATGATCGTTGACGCGGAACAGCCATGGCGTGGGCGCGACCTTGCCATCCGGATACAGCGCCTTCGATTCCACCAGGGCCACGCTGTACAGCAGCAGCGGATCGACCCCCGAAGCCTTGCCGATCTCAGACCACAGGCTGCGGCGGGAGGTGATGTCCAGGTCGGGCTCCTCGACCGGCATCATCAGATCCATCGTGCTGGCGTCGGACAACAGGCTGTGACCCGTTTCGGCCGGCATGGGACGGACACTCGACGAGTCCGCCGACCCGCTTGCCGGGATCGGCGCGGTGATGGCCGACACGGGTGCCGGCTCGACCGGCAAGGACGACGGGAAAGCGGCTGGCACAGGTGTTGCCGGCGCGATCGCCAGCGTCCCGAGAGGTGCTGTCCGAGTATCGGGATGCGGCACGCCGATGTGCAGCCACATGAGCGCGATGCCCGCAACCGCGCCGATGGCGAAGCCTGCCGCGAGCCTGTACCGGTAGGCGCCGGCCCATGCCGACCACGACATCGTTCGTGTCCGCGCCCAAGGCACGATCCTGACGCCGCGGACCCGGCGCAAACCGGCCAAGGCCGTCACGCCCCATCCATCCAGCGGCCACATGGGAGGCAATAGCCACTCCCGCGCCGATAGCGACGGCATGCCGGGTGTCGAACGGCCATGCACGGCCCGCGAACGCTTCCACTGGGCAGGTGCCGGCATGGGAACGGCCTGCTCGATGCGTGCCGCCACGTCACCGGCTTTCCACCGTGCCGGCGCCATCAGATGCACGCGGTCCGATGCTTGAGGGGCGCCTCGCCCAGCGATGGAATCCGGGACCGAAGGCTTGCCCGTGCCCGTTCCGCGGCATGCGTCGACAGCCGGACGATGCCGGGTACGACGCGCGACCGACAGCCGCTCCTGTCCACGCACCGGCAAATCGCACAAGCCGCCAGACGTGGCCGCGCGATGCGCATGGGCGCGACCGTGCCTGGCCGGAACGGGCTCGCGCTCGATCGACGGGTGAAAAGTCGCCGGGAAACCGCCGACCCTCCGGTGCTCGCGGCTCTCGTCGTGCAAGGCATCGGTGGCCGTTGGGATCAAACCATCCACGGGTGCATCCTGATCAGAAGCGGGCAGATGACACGGCCGCGTCGGGGGTCGCCATTAAAACAGCTTTTTGCAACGCAGGTTCCTGCGCGCGGCTGGCAGTCAGCCCGCTGGCCTGGTCGGGCCTCTTGTGCGGCAACCGTTATAGTCGGCGCCGCCCCCGCCTCGCGAGAAACGCATGCACGACACGCCGCCGCCCACCAGCCTCAACACCGATGCGCTGCCCGGGGACGCACCGTACATCGCCGCCACCACGCGCTGGCTGGAACGCGCGGTGATCGGCCTCAACCTGTGCCCGTTCGCCCGCGCGCCGCATGTGCAGGGCAAGCTGCGCTTTCGGGTAAGCCATGCGCGCGACACCGACGCGTTGCTCGACGACTTGTGCGGCGAACTGCAGTCGCTGAACGCGCTGACGCCGGAGGAATGCGAAACCGGCCTGCTGATCCATCCGTTCGTGCTCACCGACTTCCTCGACTACAACGACTTCCTCGACGTGGCCGATGCGGCCGTGCAGACGCTGGGGCTGGAAGGCGAGTGGCAGGTAGCCAGCTTCCATCCCGACTACCGGTTTGCCGACTGCGCGCCGGACGCGATCGAGAACTTCAGCAACCGCTCGCCCTATCCCACGCTTCATCTGCTGCGCGAATCGAGCATCGAACGCGCGATGGACGCGATGAGCGATACCGACAGCATCTACCGGCGCAATATCGAGACGCTGCAGCGGTTGGGCACGACTGGCTGGCAGGCATTGTGGCGCGACACGGAGGATTGATCGCCCCGCTCGCAACATGCGATTCACATTCGCGCCGGATGAAGCTGTCATGCTGACGGGTGAACAATCTCCCCGATCCCTACGCGGAAAGCGTCGACCCCGGCGTGCAATGCACGACCTGCGAAGCCGTGTGCTGTCGTCTCACCGTGGTGCTGATGCCCGAAGATCACGTGCCGGCCTGGCTGATCGCCCGCGACGAACACGGCATGGAAACCCTGGCCAAGGGTGAGGACGGCTGGTGCGCCGCGGTCAATCCGAACACCTCCGGCTGCACCATCTACGAGGATCGCCCCAGCATCTGCCGCAAGTACGCGATGGGCAGCCCCAGCTGCCGCGACGAACGGCACAAGTGGTTCGGCGCAGCGATTCCTACCGCAGTGCACATGTTGTAACCCCGCTTTTGCGCGAGCGCACCCTGTGCGTGATGCTTTTGTGTGGGAGCGACTTCAGTCGCGATGCTCTCGGCTCAAGATGGGAAAAGCATCGCGACTGAAGTCGCTCCCACAAAATCGCGCACAGGGTGCGCTCCTACAGATGGCGTCGTTGTTTCACGACGCGAAAATTTGCGCGACCTCGTCGGCGGCAAGCGCACGCCATTCGCCCGGCGGCAACTCACCCAGGGTGAGCCCGCCGACCGAAATGCGCTGCAGCGTCTCGACATGATTGCCCGCGGCAGCGAACATGCGGCGCACCTGATGGTAGCGGCCCTCGGTGACGGTGAGCCGAGCATGCCGCGGCCCCCATACGTCGAGCACCGCCGGCGCCAGCGGCTCCTTCTCCGTTTCCAGCATCAGCGTGCCGCTGGCGAACAGCGCGCCTTCGTCGCCGCGCAGATCCTGCGCCAAGGTGGCCTCGTAGACCTTGGTCACCTGCGCCTTCGGCGAGATGATCCGATGAAGCAGCGCGCCGTCGTCGGTGAACAGCAGCAGACCGCTGGTATCGCGATCGAGCCGGCCCACGCTGGACAGCACCGGCGAGCGCACGTTGTAGCGCGGCGGCAACAGGTCGTAGACGACCCGGCCCGGATCCTTGCGTGAACAGGTGACGCCCAGCGGCTTGTTCATCATCAGCACCAGGCCCGGCGGCGGATCGAGCGGTTCGTCGTCGACGCGGATGGTTTCGTACGCCACCACGTCGTCGGCATACAGCACCTCGCCATCCGCGTCGGTGATGCGGCCGGAGCGGAACAACTGCGTCACGTCCTTGCGGCTGCCGTAGCCCAGGTTCGCGATTAATTTGACCAGCTTCATGGCTTGACCCGTTTCACCCACGCACTCCCGTCGCTTCGATCACCTTGAAACCCTCTTGCGTCGCCAGCGTGCGCACGTCGCGAAAATGCGCCGCCAGTATCGCCTCATACGGCAGATGCCGGTTCGCCACGATCAACAGGCGGCCATCCGGCAGCAGCGCCTCGGCCGCGCTGGTGATGAACGCGCGGCCCAGCTCCGGCAGATCGGCCCGGCCTTGATGAAAAGGCGGATTGCTGACGATGGCGTCGTAGTGCTGTGGCAGGCCGCGCGTGACGTCGTTCCAGTGCACCGCCACCGCCAGTTCGCGGCCGCAGTCGCGTTGCGCCCGGGCCAGATTGAGCCGCGCCGGCTCCAGCGCGCGCGCTTCCGCTTCGTACAGGTCGATCGCGCCCACGCCAGGGCAACGGGCGACGACCTGGCTGGCGAGATAGCCATAACCGGCACCGAGATCCGCCACGCGGCCATGCAGGTCGTGCGGCAACTGCGCGGCCAGCAGCGCCGAGGCGCGATCGATGCGATCCCAAGCGAACAGGCCGGGACGGCTGAAGTAGCCGTCGACGATGGCGCGCGGCGCATCCAGCGCCAGCCATTCGGCCAACAGGATTTGATCGATGCCGGCCGCATCCGGCGTGCTCCAGAACACCCGGCACTTGTGCTTGGACTGATGCTGCACGGTGCCGGCCACTCTCGCCAGATCCGCCTCGCCCGACTTCGCGCCCTCGGCGTTCGACATGCTGGCCAGCACGGTGCCGCCCGGCGCCGTGTGCAGCAACGCGCGGGCGAACAGCGCACGCGCCTCGTCGCGCTGGCGCGGCGGCAGCACCAGCACCAGCGGGAATACTTCACCGTCGGCCGGCTCTCCCACGCGCAGTCCGTTGCGAGCCAGCTCATCGGCAAACGGCATGAAGCCTTGCTCGCACAACCAGCCGGGCTGCGCCATCTCGCGCAGCCGCACACCGGCGCGCGCGCGCAGGAACAGCGCCCGGCCATCCGCCGGCAAGCGCAGCTCGGCCGATTCGAACGGCACAAACAAGGCCGCCAGCGCCGCATCCGGCGCGGCGGCGAAAAATCCGGCAGCAGTCACGTCATCTCTTCAGCGGTGAAACGGTGGCGGCATTGTAGGGCAATGCGAATAATCCCGATTTGTAGGAGCGCACCCTGTGCGCGAAAGCACGGTGCGATGCGGTGACGGGGTTCGCGCACAGGGTGCGCTCCTACAAGTGCCAGGGATGCTCGTTTGCTTCTGGGAGCGATGTGTAGGAGCGGCTTCAGCCGCGATGCTTTTCTGCATATCGCAAGAGCAGGAGCATCGCGGCTGAAGCCGCTCCCACAGACCGCTCCTACAAGCCGCTCCTACCTGCGGCGCTGGAATTCGGCGCGCTTGCCGGCAATTCCTCCAGCATCTGCCTGACCAGCGGCGGATAGCCGCCGTCGAAATGGTGACTGCCCTTCTTGGCGTGAACCGTCACCCAGGCCGGCAGGTTCGGCTCGTCGCAGAGGCTGTCGTCGCTGTCGTCCAGTCCGTAGTAGCAGACCACCGGCGGCCGGTTCTGCAAGGCCTGCAGCGGCGGCATGGTGTCGTAGTGCCGGATCGGGTTGACGTGCTGCAGCAGTCTCTTGACGTGCTCCTTGAACCAGCCCTGCTTGATCATGTAGCCCTCGAGTTCGATCTCGAAGGTGGCATCCCGGCTTGGCGACAGCAGCACCAGCTGGGCGATGCGCGCGCGGTTTTCCGGACTGAGCTTGTCGATGATCGTCGGCAATACATCGGCACCGAAGGAAAAGCCCACCAGCCAGACACGCCGCCTGCCCCACACGCCGACGTATTTCGTCATCAGCGCATCGAGCTGCCGCGCCGACTCCTCCGGCGTGCGTTCGCGCCAGTAGTACTTGAAGGTGTTGACGCCCAGCACCGGAATGCCGCGGTCGATGAAGGCGATGCCCAGCCGCCGGTCCAGGTCGGCCCAGCCGCCATCGCCGGAGTAGATGATCGCCATGACATCGCCCTTGCCGGCCGGTGGCGCCACGCTGATGCTGCTGACCGGCAGCACCAGGGTGGCCTGCTCCAGGCTGACCCGCGCCCACGGGCTCCAGATCAGTGCGATACCCATCAGGCCTGCGCCCACCGCTGCCAGCATGACCCAGCTCCTGCGTTTCATCGGCGTACCACGCCGGAAAGTCCGCCGGAGATCAGGCTGGCGACGTTGGCCAGGATCATCGGCAACGCGATGCCGCCAGGCACCGCCATGTAGCGCGGCTCCCATTCCGGATCGAATTTGTCTTTGTAGCGCTGCAGCCCGCGGAAGTTGTAGAAGCGCTCGCCGCGGCCGAACACCAGCGCGCCGAAGCGGTTCCACAGCGGCGCCTGGCGCCGGTTCTGCAAGCCGGCCAGCGGCGCCATGCCGAGGTTGAACCAGCGGTAACCCTCGGCCTGCGCCCACAGCATCAGTTCCACGAACAGGTAATCCATGATCCCGGTCGGGCCGTCGGGCAGGAATCGCATCAGATCCACCGACGCCTCCTCATGGGTGTCGGTGAGAAACAGGTTGGCGAACGCCACCAGGCGGTCGTTCTGCCATACCAGCGCCATCGGCGTGCGCACCAGATAGTGCGGATCGAATGCGCCAAGCGAGAAGCTTTTTTCGCGCACGTTCTTGTCGCGCAACCATGCGTCGGAGATCTCTTTCAGGCGCGGCAGCAACGGCGCCACCGCCTCGGCCGGCACGATCTCCAGCCACAAGCCATCGCGAGTCAGCTTGTTCACCGTATTGCGCAGCACCTTCTTCGATTTGCCGTCCAGATTGAACGTGTCCAGCCGCACGCGCGCCTCCTCGCCGATCTTCAGCAGGTTCATGCCCACTTCCAGATACAGATCCAGATCGGCCGGACTCACCTGATAGAACACCGGCCAGCCGCCGGCGCGCTCGCACTGCTCGAGAAACGCCCAGACCAGTTCGTGCCGCGCGTCCTCGTTGCTGCCCACCGGATCGCCCATGGTCACCCAGCTGCGGCCCTCGACGCCATACATCACGAACGCCTCGTGGGCGGCATCGAACAGCAGGCTCTTGTCGCCCATCAAGGCCAGATGCGCCTGCGCGGAGGGAAACTGCTTGATCAGTGGCAGCGCGCGGCTCAGATCCGCTTCACTGGGCGGTTCGCGATGCAGCCGCACCGGCCGGATCAGGCTGGCCAGCGCGAACAGCATGCCGGCTGCCGCCGCGGCCACCAGCGCGCGCAGGGCACGCGGCGCACCGCCCTGGTAGAAGCTGAATTCCCACCACAGGTCGGCGCCGTAATCGACGTGCTTGTAGCTGAACAGCACCAGCCAGGTGGCGCAACCGAGTATCGCCAGGATCGCCACGATCCAGCCGATCGAGAAGGTCGTGCTGAACAGCGAGGCGCGCCGGTAGAACAGCCGGCGCGCCGGCGCCAGCGCCATCGCCAGCAAGGCAAGCAGGGTCGCTTCCTCGTAGTCGATGCCTTTCAGCAGCGAGAACACCGCACCGGCCAGCAGCAGCACCAGGGTCAGCCAATAAGCCGCGTCCAGCCGGCGCTGCAGGCCGCGGGCAAGGATCAGCAACAACATGCCGATCACGCTGGCCAGCAGGTGCGAGACTTCCAGCACCGACAGCGGCAGCACGTCGCGCAGGATGGCCATGCGCACAGGCAGCGCACGGGTCGCGCCGGAAAACAGCAGCACCGCGCCCGAAACCAGGGTCAAGCCCGCGAAGAACGACGGCAGCAGGCCGGTGAACCACGGCGACAACAGGGATTTCTCGCGCAGGCCGCGCGCCTCGCGCTGCAGCACCAGCACGGTGGCCGTACACAGCGGCAGGAGGTAGTAGATGACCCGGAACGCAGCCAGCGCACCGAGAATGGGCGCGGCCAGGGCCTGGTTTCCGGTGGCGCCGAAGCCGGCCAGCATCACCGCTTCGAACACACCGAGGCCGCCGGGCACGTGACTGATCAGGCCGATGATCTGGGCGATCACGAAGATCGCCAGGAAGTGCCCGAAGCCGTTGTTCAGCGCATCGGGCATCAGCACGTAGAGCACGGCCGCGGCCAGTCCCCAGTCCAGCGCGCCGACCAGGATCTGGCGCAAGCCGGTGGCCACCGACGGCATGGTCAAGCGCCAGCGCCACACGCGCAGCGGCCTGCGAATCAGGCCGCCCGCCAGCCACGCCAGCGGCAACGAGGTCAGCAGCAAGCCCAGTGGCAAGCGGTACTCCGCCAGCATCAACCCGGACGGCAGCGGCACCCACAGCAGGGTCACTCCGGTCAGCGCCAGCAGGCCCAGCCAGAAACTGGTGGTGCAGAACAGCACCACCTTGGCCACCTCGCCGGTGGACAGGCCATTCTGGATGTAAAAGCGATAGCGGATCGAACCGGATACCAGCAGCGACATGCCCACCGCGTTGCTGAAGGCGTAGCTGATGAACGAGATCAAGGTGACCCGGGGCCATGCCAGCCGCCGCCCGATCGAGGCCAGCGCGAAGCGGTCGTACAACGTCATCACCGCATAGCCGGACAAGGTGAACAACGCAGCCAGCAGCAGGCGTGCATGCGAAATGCTCTGCACGTACTGGCGCACCTGGTGGTAGTTCACCTGCCTGGCCAGCAGATGCAGCGCCCACAGCGCCAGACACAGCATGGCCACCGAAAGCAGTGGCCCGGCGAGCCGGCGCAGCAGCACCGTGCGCTGGCTCGGCGGCGTCAGGACCTCCCCGGCGCCTTGAACCTGCTCGACTTTTTCCTGCTCCACGCGACCCGACGCCCCTTGTAAAGACCCACTAGATTGCCACACCGAAACTGACTGGCATTCTGCGGCGAACCCGGCAACCATCCGCTCCGGTCGCCACGCCATTCGGAAAGCCGCCGTACGGCGGCCGGCTCCGAACATCCGCTACGCGTTCGTCGAACCCTGTCCCAGTCGGCCCACCCAGCGGTACAGCAACAGCATCACGACGATGAATGCCGCGCCGCCGATCCACAGCGCCGGACCGTGCGCGAACGTGTCGCCGACCAGGGCGAGCGGGTAATCCTTGCCGGAAAACGCGACGAAGGCGGCGATCACCACACCGAGCAAGCCCTCGCCCACGATCATGCCCGAGGCCAGCAGCACGCCGAGTTGCTTGGTCGCCTCGGGATTCTTCGCGCTGCGGTCGGCGCGGCGGTCGAACCACCAGCCGGCGACTGCACCGACCACCACCATCAGCGTGCTCTGGGTCGGCAGGTAGATGCCCAGGCCCACCGCCAGCGGCGACAGGTGCGCGGACTTGGTCGTGCGGCGCAGCACTTCGTCGATGATGATCATCACCACGCCGACCGCCGCGCCGATCTCGATCAGGCTCCAGTCGATGTTGTTCTTGATCACGCCCTGCGCCAGCGCCGAGATCAATCCGGCCTGCGGCGCGGGCAGCGCATTGACACGCTGCGGGCCGGGGGCGCCGACGAATCCGTAGGCATGGTTGAGCAGGTCCAGGATCGGCGGAATGATCGCGGCGCCGGCGATCACGCCGATCACCAGCGCCCACTGCTGCTTGGACGGCGTCGCATCGACCAGTTGTCCGGTCTTGAGATCCTGCAGGTTGTTGTTGGCGATCGCCGCGGCGGCGAACACGATCGAGGTGATGAACAGGGCGAATGCCACCAGCGCATTCTCGCTGCCGGCGGGCAGCGCCGAGCGGATACCGAACATCAGCAGCAGCGCCGCGCTGATCACCACGATGATGCCGATGCCCGACAACGGGCTGTTGGAAGAACCGATCAGGCCAGCCATGTAGCCGCACACGGCGGACACGAAAAAGCTCATCAGCACCACGAAGATCAGCCCGCTGGCCACCAGCGCCACCACGTGGTCGCCCAGTCCGTGACCGGAGGTTATCGCGAAGTTCGCGATCAGCCAGCCGATCGGCAGCAGGCATACCAGCGAGATCAGGCCGACCTGGCCGATCGGGATGTCGTGTTCCGTGCGCGGCAGCGAGGCGGCGTTGCCGGCGCCACGCACACGCGAGGCGGCCATGGCGGAAGTCAGGCCGGTGACCACCGGCTTGACCAGCTTGGCCAGGGTCCAGATGGCGGCCACACCGATGGTGCCGGCACCCACGAAGCGGACCTTGTGGCTCCAGGTGGCGCTGGCCAGCTCCGCGATCGAGCCGGTCATCGGCACCAGCGCGGAAAAATGCGGCACGCCCCAACCCCAGCCGACCAGCGCTCCCACCAGCATCGCGATGCCGACCCACAATCCGACCAGATGGCCGATACCAAACAGCGCGAACGAGAGAAAGAAATCGAACCCGGTAACACCGCCGGTGTCGCCGCGGATGCGGAAGTAATGCACCACGTCGCCCGCGAACACCCGGGTCGCCACTACCACCGCGAACACCGCCGAGACGATCGAGCCCCACAGCACCGCGAGCAGGCCGGCGCGATTGGATTCGACGGCCGCTGCGGCGCTTACGCCCTCGCCACCGCCGGCTCCGACCTTCAGCACTTCGGCGCATGCCACGCCTTCGGGATACGGCAAATCGGAATGAGTGACCAAGGCGCGGCGCAGCGGGATCGAATACATCACGCCGAGGATGCCGCCCAGCGCGCAGATGGCGAACGAGGTCCAGTAGTTGAAGCCGGTCCACCAGCCGATCAGGATCAGGCCGGGCAGCACGAAGATGATCGACGACAAGGTGCCGGCGGCCGATGCGACCGTCTGCACGATGTTGTTCTCCTGCATCGTGGCGCCCTTGAAGTAGCGCAGCACCGCCATCGAGATCACCGCCGCCGGAATCGAGGTGGCGAAGGTCAGCCCGGCCTTGAGGCCGAAGAACACGTTGGCCGCGGTGAACACCACGGTAATCACGACGCCGATGATCACGCCGCGCAAGGTCAATTCGTTACGCGGTGTCGCGCTGGACATGGGCTGTGCACTCACGTTTGTCTCTCCCCCGGGCGGATGCTGCGGTGGAAGATAGCGTGGAATGGCAGCGGATGGTTACCCCTTGCGCCCCGGTGCTCCGGCGTGCCATGCGTCACAATGTCAGCCGGCTCTCGAAGCGCCGCGACTCGCCGGAAAGCGGATCGGCAAACGCCAGGCCCTGCGCCAGCAGCTTCAGCGGGTGCAGGTAATCGTCCTCCGACCTTTCGGCAAGCTCCGGGTACAGCGTGTCACCCGCGATCGGCGCACCCAGCGCGGCCATGTGCACGCGCAGCTGGTGCTTCCTGCCGGTGACCGGATGCAGCGCATAACGCCAGACGTCACTACCGCGCTCGACCAGCTCGATCCGCGTCTCGCTGTTCGGCGCGCCGTCGACCTCCCGCATGCGGAAGAACGGATCGCCCGCGGCGATGCGCGAGCGCCGCGACAGCGGAAATTCAAGTGCCGGCAAGGCCGCGGCCAGCGCCTCGTAACGCTTGTCGATCCGGCGCTCGCGAAACAATGCCTGATAGGCGGCCCGGCTGTCTCGGTTCGCCGAGAACAGCACCAGCCCCGCGGTCAACCGGTCGATGCGGTGCAGCGGCGCCAGTTCGGGATTGCCCAGCCGACGGATCAACCGCCGCAGCAACGTCTGCTCCACGAAGCCGCCCGCCGGCGTCACCGGCAGGAAGTGCGGCTTGTCCGCCACCACCAGATGCTCGTCCACATGCAGCACGGTTTCGGTGAACGGAATCGGCGTCTCGTCCACCACTTCGCGGTAGTAGTGGATGCGCATCCCTTCCCTATACGGCGTGTACAGCGTGATTGCGACGCCCTCCCCGTCCAGCACGCGTCCACGCGCGATGCGATCTAGCCATTGCCCGCGACTGATCGCGGCGAACTGCGCGCACAGGCCGTCGAGCGCGGTCGGCCACGCACCGCCATGCAGGTGCACGGTGCTGGCGTGGGGATCGCGGGTGAAGCATGGGACGGGCGGATTCATGGTCACCGCCAGTCTAATGCGGTCCTGCCGAACCGGCAGCCAAGTCGCCTCGCGTGCATCTCCTTAGTTGTAGGAGCCCGCTCGCGGGCGATGTTCTTGCTCTGGTTGCTTTTGAAGCGAAGAGCTTTCAGCCTCCTGCGGAGAGCCCGCCACTCCGCGCCATGAGTTCTTGTAGGAGCCCGCTCGCGGGCGATGCTCTTGCTTGTTTTCGCCCGAGAGAAAGTGACTCGGGCGCCAACGGCGCACGAAAGCTCTTTGCTTCAAATCAAACTGCAAACCAAGAGCCAAGGCTTCGCCCGCCAGCGGGCTCCTACAGGAAGAAGCCAGCATTGCGGAGATCCACTCCATCCATTCCGGCTGCAAAGGGTGAGTTGACCGCCTCACCGCGTAGAATGGTCGATTGTCGTCCCGAGGCACTCCCATGGCACTCAACTCCACCATCTACAAAGTCGAACTGCAGATCAGCGACATGGATCGGCATTACTACGCCACCCATGCGTTGACTTTGGCGCGGCATCCGTCGGAAACCGAGGAGCGTCTGATGGTGCGGCTGCTCGCGTTCGCCCTGTATGCGGACGAGCGGCTGGAGTTCGGCAAGGGCATCAGCGACGAGGACGAACCGGCGCTGTGGCGCAAGGCGTACACGGATGAGATCGAGCTGTGGATCGAGGTCGGCCAGCCGGACGAGACGCGCATCCGCAAGGCCTGCGGCCGTTCGCGCCAGGTGGTGGTTATCAACTACGGCGGCAACGCGGCGGAGATCTGGTGGAACAAGGCCGGCGCAGCGCTGGGTCGCATCAGGAACCTCACCGTGCTCGACATTCCCGCCGGCACTGTGGCTGAACTGGTCGCGCTGCTGCAGCGTGGCATGCGCCTGCAGTGCCTGATCCAGGACGGCCAACTGCAGATGATGAATGATGCCGATGCGGTCGCCGTCGATCCGCTGCGCCGCATGGCTCCCACCGAAACAGTGAGCTGAGTGACCGTGCCGATGACGGTGCATGACACAGCGCTACGCCGCGTCGTGAGCCTTGTGGCCTTGCTCAACCTGGCCTACTTCGGCGTCGAATTCACGGTGGCGCTGGCGATCGGCTCGGTCTCGCTGTTTGCCGACAGCGTCGATTTTCTGGAAGACGCCTCGGTGAATCTGCTGATCCTGCTCGCACTCGGCTGGAGTCTGAAGGCTCGAGCGCGCGTGGGCATGGGGCTGGCCGGCATCCTGCTGGTGCCCGCGCTCGCCACGCTGTGGGCGCTGTGGAGCAAGTTTCAGCTGCCCGCACCGCCGGCACCGCTGCCGCTGACGATCACCGGCTTGGGCGCGATGTTCGTCAACTTCGGCTGCGCGATGCTGCTGATGCGCTACCGCCATCGCGGCGGCAGCCTGACCCGCGCGGCGTTTCTGTCGGCGCGCAACGACGTGTTCGCGAATATCGCCATCGTGCTCGCCGGCGCAGCCACCGCGATGACGCACTCGGTCTGGCCCGACATGGTCGTCGGCGCGGGCATCATGCTGATCAACGCCGATGCGGCGCGCGAAGTCTGGCAGGCCGCTCGCAGCGAGCACCGGGACGCGACCGATCCGCATGCCTGAGCCGGGGCAAACGGGACGCCGCGCCCCGTTTGCCGGATAATCGCCGCCTCGTCCACGTTTCCATGGAGTCACCCATGCGCTGGTTGCTGTCTCTGCTCGCCGTCTTCGGCCTCGCCGCCTGCACCGCCGCGCCACCTGCCCATGCCACCGGCAGCGTGGACAAGCTCACCACGATCGACCAGAAGGTCGGCACCGGTGCTGAAGCGAAGGACGGCATGTCGGTGACCGTGCACTACACCGGCTGGCTGTACGACGACAGCGCCAAGGACAAGCACGGCATGAAGTTCGACAGCTCGCGCGATCACGGCGAGCCGTTCTCCTTCATGCTCGGCCAGGGCAGCGTGATCGCCGGCTGGGACCAGGGTGTGGCCGGCATGCGCGAAGGCGGCAAGCGCATCCTGCTGATCCCGGCAGCGCTCGGCTACGGCGCCCGCGGCGCCGGCGACGACATTCCGCCGAACGCATCGCTGGTGTTCGAGGTGGAGTTGCTGAAAGTCGGCACCCCCTGACGCCCCTCATGATTGTGCGCGTGTAGGAGCCCGCTAGCGGGCGATGGTGTTGTTCTGATTTTTCCTACCCGACATCAAATCAAGGGCATCGCCCGCGAGCGGGCTCCTACAAAAAAAGGCGCACGGTCAATCTTCCTGCGCGGCTGCCTCGCGGCCTTGCTGGCGGATGATCGCTTCCTCGCGGGCGTCGATGATCGACTGCATCACGCTGTCGACGTCTGCAATGCTTTCGTCGAACTCGAAGTGGCCGGTGAGCTCGCTGTCCGGATGCAGCTCGCCCAGCTCGTACAGCGCCCACATCTCCTCGCCGTAATACGTGTCCAGCAGTTCCGGCGCGAAGCGCGACAGGCTGATCGTGATGTTGCCCACGTCGCGCCGCAGCATCGCTCGCGCCGCGTTGTTGCCGGAGGCGCTGACCGCCTGCGGCAGATCGATGATCACCGGGCCGTCCGGCCCCACCAGCACGTTGTACTCGGACAGGTCGCCGTGGATCAGTCCCACGCACAGCATCCGCGCCACCTGTTGCATCAGGAAGCGGTGGTAGTCGCGGGCGGTGTCCGCTGACAGTTCCACTTCGCCAAGCCGCGGCGCCGAGTAGCCGTCCGCATCGGTGACCAGTTCCATCACCAGCACGCCGTTGAAATAGCCGTACGGCTTCGGCACCCGCACGCCGGCGGCGGTGAGCTGGTACAGCGCGTCGACCTCGGCGTTCTTCCAGGCGGCCTCGGCCTCTTTGCGGCCGAACTTGGTCGCCTTGCCCATGGCGCGCATCTGCCGGCTGCCACGTACCTTGCGGCCTTCCTGGTACTGCACGCGCGCCTGGAAGCTGCGTTGCGCCATGTCCTTGTAGACCTTGGCGCAGCGGATGTCATCGCCCGAGCGGACGACGTAGACGGAGGCTTCCTTGCCGCTCTTCAGCGGTCGCAGCACCTGATCGATCACGCCCTCTTCGATCAGCGCCTGCAGGCCCTTGGGTGTTTTCATGCGTGGGAAAGCTTCGGCAATTCGTGGAGTAATGCCCATTATGGCCGATCGGCGCCCCGCCCGTTCTTTCCAGAGCTCGCCGGTCAGCTCGCAGCCATCTGCCGTTCCCGCACGGCCGCCGCGATCTCGAAAGAGTGCCGTCGCGCCGCATGCTCGAACACGTTGGCAGTGATCAGCAATTCATCCGGCCGGTGGCGTGCGATGAACGCCTCGATGCCGTCCTTCACAGTGTCGGCGGCACCGATCACCGCACAGGCCAGCGCGCGCTCCACCATGAGCTTTTCCGCTGGCGTCCAGTACGACTCGATGTCGTCGATCGGCGGCGGAATCAGCCCCGGCCGCCCGCGGCGCAGGTTGATGAAACTCTGCTGCTGGGTGGTGAACAAACGCCGTGCCTCGGCATCGTTGTCGGCCGCGACCACGTTCAGAGCCAGCATTGCATACGGCTGCTGCAAGCGTGCCGATGGCTGGAAGTCGCGCCGATACAGCGCCAGTGCCTCGTCCATCGCATCCGGCGCGAAGTGGGAGGCGAACGCGAACGGCAGGCCCAATTGGGCCGAGAGTTTCGCGCTGAACAGGCTGGAGCCGAGCAGCCACACCGGCACCTCGATGCCGGCGCCGGGTACGGCACGAACCTGCTGGCCGGGCAGCGCCGGCTCGAAATAGGCGAGCAGTTCCAGCACGTCCTGCGGGAACGCATCGGCGCTGTCGAAATAACGGCGCAATGCCTTGGCGGTGGGCTGATCGGTACCCGGCGCCCGACCCAGGCCCAGGTCGATACGCCCCGGATACAGCGACGCCAGCGTGCCGAATGCCTCGGCCACCTGCAGCGGCGCATGGTTCGGCAACATGATGCCGCCGGCACCGACGCGGATGGTCGAGGTACCGCCGGCCACGTGCCCGATCAGCACGGCCGTCGCGGCGCTGGCGATACCCGGCATGTTGTGGTGCTCGGCCAGCCAGTAACGCCGGTAGCCGAGACGCTCGCCCAGCCGGGCCAGATCCAGCGTGTTGCGGAACGCCTGTGCGGCATCGCTGCCGACGGTGACTGGTGCCAGATCGAGGATGGAAAACGGAATCATGTCGCGCGCTCGCCAGACCGGAAGCTTCCGATCTGGGGACAATCGTGTCCATTGCCACCCTGGCACTCGTTCATTTTTTTCTTTTGTAGGAGCGACTTCAGTCGCGATGCTTTTGCGCTTGGTGGTCGGTTTGTAGCGAA
Source organism: Rhodanobacter terrae (assembly GCF_042657005.1). Lineage (NCBI taxonomy): Bacteria > Pseudomonadati > Pseudomonadota > Gammaproteobacteria > Lysobacterales > Rhodanobacteraceae > Rhodanobacter > Rhodanobacter terrae. Next base: position 77,106 of record NZ_JBHSNG010000002.1, on the reverse strand, counting down.
GGAGCTTTTCGTCTGTCTTCCACCACCGAGTTATCAGGCCGCCCAGATCCTTGTAGGAGCCCGCTGGCGGGCGATGCTCTTGCTCTTGCTCTTGCTCTTTGGTTGGTGATTCGTGGACAAGCAAAAGAGAAGTGACTCGCCCTCCGCAGGAGGGTGAAAGCTCTTTGCTCCGAATGCGGAAACAACAAGCAAGAGCATCGCTCGCCAGCAGGCTCCTACAACCAAAGAAGGGCTGTGCAAAAGAACTCGGCCGTCGAAGGCGGATGAAAGCCAATGGCCTCTGGTCCGGCAACGGAGCGAGCCAGAGCATCGCGACTGAAGGCGCTTCTACAGGTGCTCCTGCCGACGTCTACAATGGCTCATTCTCACTTCATGGCACCTCGATGACTGAACCCGTTCGCCTGGCCAAACGTGTCGTCGCCCTGGCCCAGTGCTCGCGACGCGAGGCCGAGCAGTACATCGAGGGCGGCTGGGTGCGCGTCGACGGCGTCGTGGTGGAGGAGCCGCAGTTCATGGTCGACACGCAGACCGTCGAGCTCGATCCCGCGGCCAAGCTGATCCCCACCGAACCGGCCACCCTGGTGCTGCACAAGCCGGTCGGCTATGACGCCGGCGACGGCCCCAACCCCGCCAGCGCGCTGGTCACGCCGCAGAGGCGATCACCCGATGATGCCTCCGGCGTGCGCCCGCTGAAGCGGCACCTGCAGCGGCTGACCGCGCCGCTGCCGATGCCGGCCGGCGCCAGCGGCCTGCTGATCTTCACCCAGGACTGGCGCGTCACCCGCAAGCTCACCGAAGACATCGAGCGGGTCGAACAGGAGTTCGTCGTCGACGTCGAGGGCACGCTGATCCCCAACGGGCTGGCCCTGCTCAACCATGGCCTGCGCTTCAACAACTACGCGATGCCGCCGATCAAGGTCAGCTGGCAGAGCGAACAGCGGCTGCGCTTCGCATTCAAGGTCTTGCAGCCGACCCAGATCGAACCGATGTGCCAGGCGGTCGGGCTCAAGGTGCTGGCGATGAAGCGCCTGCGCGTGGGCCGCATACCGCTGGCGAAACTTCCGCCGGGGCAATGGCGCTACCTGGCGCCCGGCGAACGCATTTGAAGCCACTCGCGCTTCGTCACGCCACACCGTTCGCCCTGAGCGAACGGCGTGGGCTCGTTCGGGGCCCGCCCCTGCCCAACCGCCATCGGAACGGCTTAGACTTGCCTGCGCGTCGCGTATCGCAGTCATCCAACCATTACGGAGAGCAGCATGAGCAAGGGCCTTGATTCGAAGAAGAGCGAAAAGAAAAAGCCGGCCAAGACCATGAAGGAAAAGAAGGCCGCCAAGCAGGAAAAGAAGAAGAACAAGTAATCGGCTCCCACATGAAGGCCGGGCGGGATGTGGCCGATCACCGCGTCCCGCCGCTCCGGGGCGGCACGGCGGGACCACATTCCCGGGCGTGGTCCGGCCATGCCGGCGGATCGGCCGCGGCGCTTCCCGGCGGCTCAATTTCCGCGGCCCCTGGCCGATAGAAAGAGGCGATCGGGCGAAATCGGCACGCTGGAAGACAGGACACACCGTATGGGGGGCAGTATGTGGCGGCGCCTTTTTCGCGTCCGCGAGGCAACGGTCAGCCGCACGCGTCCGTCCGTCGCCACGCGGAAGGCTGCGCCCTCGCCCGTGCCCGCAAACCCCGCATCGCCGCCGACGACGTCGCTGGCGGAGATCGATGACCGCTTCCACCGTTTCGTGCTGGGCCTGCCCGAAGCACGATCCGACGAACCGAGCGGCGCCGAGCTGGCCACGCTCAGGCGGCTGGAACTGCTCAGCACACGTTTCGATATGCGCAGCCTGCCGCGCCTGCCGACCGTATTGCCGCAATTGCTACGCACCTTGAAGAGCGACAGAGCGGCTGGCGGCGAGCTGGCCAAGCTGGTCGGCCGCGATCCGCTGATGGTGGGCGAAGTCATGCGGGTCACCGGCAGCGTGTTCTACCGTTCGGCGCAGCCCATCACCAGCTTGCAGCATGCGGTGGTGCTGCTCGGTCAGGACGGGCTGCGCCGGGTGATCACCCAGCACGTCATGAAGCCGATCCTGCAGGCCAACGTGGGCACGCTGGGCCACGCCGCCGGCGAACGTTTATGGGAACACGCCGAGCGCTGTGCGCATGCATGCGCGTGGCTGGGCCGCAGCTCGGGCTGCGATGCGTTCGAGGCCTACCTGGCCGGCATCGTCTGCCACACCGGCACCGGTGCCGTGGTGCGCTTGCTGGATCAGCTGATGCCTGCCGAGACTCCGCCGCTCTCCTCCGGCTTCCTCAAGGGCTGCTCGAAGCTCGCGGCGCGGCTATCGCTGCAGGCCGCGCAACACTGGGAGCTGCCGCCGCGGGTGATCGAGGCGATGACCGAATGCCAGGGTCCGCCCACCCCGACCGGGTCGGCACTGGGCCGAACCCTCTCGGTAGCCGACACGCTGGCGATAGCCCAGTTGCTGGTCGAACACGACCGGCTCGCGGCCGATCTTGACCTCAGTCACAGCTGGCCCGATATCCTCGGGCCGAACCTGCTGGCCCGCTGCCAGCAGGACCTGCGAAGACAGTTTGCCGAAGAAGCCGGTAGGACCTGAGCGGCTCAGTACTGGCCCATGTAGTCCCGCTTGCCGATATCCACCCCGTTGTGGCGCAGCAGCGCATACGCCGTGGTGACGTGGAAGAAGAATTGCGGCAGGCCATAGCTCAGCAGATAGGCCTGTCCGTCGAACCGGCGCTCCTTCGGCGTGCCCGCGCGAACGACGATCTCGCGCCGCGCGCTGCCGTCGAACTGCGCCGGCGTGAAGCCATCGATGAAGCCCAGCGTGCGGGCGATCAGGTCGCGCAGTTCGCCGAACGTCTGCTCCTCGTCGTCGTATTTCGGCACGTCGGCGCCAGCCAGCCGCGCCGACACGCCGCGCGCGAAATCGCAGGCGATCTGCACCTGGCGGCGCAACGGGAACATGTCCGGAAACAACCGCGCCTGGGTCAACGCAGCCGGCTCGATGTTCTTCTCGGCAGCGTACGCTTCCGCCTTGGCCAGGATCGCGGCGAGACTGCCGAGCATCTGCCTGAAGACGGGGATGGAGCTGGTGTACATGGGGTCGGTCACGGGCTGCTCCTTGGATCGGTGAGGTGGGGAATCGGCATAGCCTAACCGGTCGACGGCGCAACCTGGCGGCATGCGGCCATCGCCGAGCGTGCTGTTACCGCAGATCGAGATGCATCGGCTGAGTGACCAGACCGGTATCGCTGACCCGTAGCGGGCCGCCGGGCACGAAGCCGAAGTGCAGGTATACCGGTACCGCCATGGCGGAGGCCTTCAAGGTGAAATGACGCGTACCGGCGCGGCGCACCGCGTCGCGCATCGTACGCTGCCACAGCTGGCGCGCAATGCCGTGGCCGTGCAGGCGGGTGCTGACGAAGAACTGGAACAGGTGCGCGTCATCGCGCATCGCCGCCACCCCGACCAGACGATCGCCGTCCAGCCACGCCAGATGAAAGCGCTGGCCGTCCCGGATCTTCTGACGTATCACTCTCGCGGTCATGCCGTAGAGCAATGGCACGGCCGCACTGGCCGGTTGCTCCGGCAGTATCCAGCGCCGGGTCATGCGGCGCGCCAGCAGGCCGATGGCTAGCGCATCCTGCGGGCGGCCGAGACGGTAACTTATCCTCATCGGCGTCACTCGTCCGCGCGAAACACCAGGCTGCAGCAGGTCACCGCGCCTTCCGCCTTCTGCAATTCGGACACGTCGACGGCCATCACCTGGAAGGCGGCGTCGAGCAGCCGCTGCCGCGTGCGCGGGAAACTGGCCGGCATCACCAGTGCATCGCCGATACGCAGCACGTTGGCGGCATGCGGCTCGGCGGGGTCGACCTCGATGATCTTGAAATCGGTGAACCGGTCGCGGTCCACCCACTCCGGTTGCAGCAGCAGCGTGTCATCGCCGATCTGGGTCGCGGCGGACTTCAGGTGCAGGCAGCCGCGGGTGGGCACCGCCTGCACGGCGTAGCCATGGCCGGCCAGCAGCTCGCGCAACTGCGCGATGCCCGCTGCATTGCTGCGCGCCGATTCGCCGACGTACAGCGTGCGGCCGGCGCGCAACACATCGCCGCCATCCAGCGTGCCCGGCGCCGCTATCGCCAACACCGGCCGGTGATCGCGCAGCACCTCGGCCACGCTGGCCACCTCGGGGCGGCGGGACAAGGCGCCGGGCCGGGTCAGCACGGCGACCTCGTCCAGCACGATCGCCACGTCCTCGACGAAGACCGAGTCGGGCAAGCCGGACTCGGCCGGCAAGGCCAACAGGCGGCAACCGAGTATTTCCAGCGCACGCTGATATTCGCGATGCTGCGCACTGGCACGTGCCACATCGATCGGCTCGCGCGATACATACGAGAGCTCGCAATCGCCGAGGGCGGGACTGACTTCACGGGTAACGGCGATCCACATGGTGGTTCCTTGGACAAGTACGACTCAGGGATGGCGGGCCTGCCATGCAGCGAGCGCAGCGCGGTAGCGTTCGAGGGCTTCCTCGTAGATGTCGTACACGCAACGCACGCAACCTTCGCCGCAGCAATCGGCAGCGTCCGGCTCGACGGGCGGCACGGGCGGCGGATCGGCGGGATCCGGCGCCGGCGGCGTGGATTCACCGGGACTCGCGGCGTTCCTGTCTGCATCGTGTGGGCGGCGTATATGCCATCTCGATGGCCGATGGTGCAGCTCATCGCCGCCGCAGCTCAAGCAGGCCGTGTGGTGAGCACGCACGGCCTGCCTCGGTTCCTGCGGCTACTTCGTGGCCGGCTTGCGGAAGCGGTAGATGAACTGATCGGTGTGGCCGCGTATCGACTTGTCGAACACCTTGATGGTGTGCGGATCGTGCGGGTTGCGCAGCGCGTCGCTCTCGCCGTCGAACACGAAGCCGGCCGCTTCCACCTGCTTCTTCACGATCGCCGGATCGATCCGATGCAGCGTGTCGGTGTCGGCCATGCCGGAGCCCGCCGGCGCCACGTGATCGATGATCACCCACAGGCCACCGGGCTTGAGCGCGTCGAACACCTGCTTGTTGAGCACCGCCGGGTCGACCTTGCCCATGAACTTGTCGGGGTAGTCGTGATAGTTCTGCGAAGTGAACACCAGGTCGACCGGCTCCGGCACGCTGAGCTGGTTCGCCGGCTGGGCCAGCACGCTGACGTTGGCGTAGTGCGGATCGGCGGCGAGCTTTTGCGAACCGGCCAGATCATCAGCATCCTCTTTCGCATATTCGTTCGGCCATAGCGCATAGACATGGCCTTTCGATCCCACGATCGCGCTGAACACGCGGGTGAAATAACCGCTGCCGGGAATCAGCTCCAGCACCTTCTGGCCTGGTTTGACCTCGGCGAATGTCATCACCGCCGCGATCTTGCGGCGGCCATCGTTGGACACATCCGCCTGCCGGGCCGGATCGCCGATGGCTTTGGCCACGACGGAGGAAACGGCCCCGGGATGCGGATTCGAAACCCGCGCCAGCGCCACCGAGGGAAGCGCGAGGGCAATCAATACAGCAAGAACAGTCGGACGCATGACGTACTCCGTTCATGGGCAAGGTGGCGCCGATTGTGCACCCAAATAACCTGCGCGGCCCTGTGCCGCTTGGCATGGTGCAATGCCCCGGCTCAAGACCCATGCTTGTCCGCAAGGGCTGCGTAGCCGCGCACCTGACAGCGCCCGCACACGTTGGTAAAAGCAGGTACTGTCGCTTTGCCTAACTGAAGACAGGAGCATCTATGCTGTCGCTTCGCAGAGGAATCCCGTTGGGTTGTGCGCTGCTGCTGGCTTGCACACTCGCGACCAGCCACGCGCAATCGGCCGCACAGTGGCAAGCCCGCCAGATCGAGGCCTCGCGCCAGTCCGAGCAGATCATGCAGGACGCCAACAAGCGCAAAAGTCTGCTGGCCCAATACCAAGTCATGCGCTACGCCTATGTGCAGAACAAGGACCCTGCCTTCCATATCATCTTCGGCCAGTACCTGAGCTGGTACCAGACCTTCATCGGCGACTATCCGGACGCCGCGACCAGCTTCTCGATCAGGCAGGCGGCGTTACCGGATGACCGCCCCTCGCCGCTGATCAACCCCGGTTACACCGCCCGTCCGGCGTTGGATGTCATTCCCGAATTGGCCAAAAACTATCGCGCGGTGTTTTTCAACGAAGCGCACAACATACCGCTCACTCGCACGCTGACCGTGCAGCTGCTTGGCAAATTGCGTGCAGAGGGCTTCAACTATTTTGCCGCCGAAACGCTCTACCAGACCGACACCGGATTGCAGGCGCGCGGCTACCCGATCAAGGCGAGTGGTTTCTACACTGAAGAGCCGATCTGTGCCGAAATGGTCCGTGTCGCCCTGAAGCTCGGCTTCAAGGTGATCGCCTACGAAGCACTCTCCAACGCCACCGGCGACGCCCGCGAAGCCGAACAGGCACGCAACATCTATCGGCAGATATTCAAGAAGGATCCGAATGCACGGTTGGTGCTCGATGCCGGTTATGCGCATATCCAGGAATCGGGCGTCTATCTCGGCGGATCCTCCATGGCCGAGCATCTTCACAAGCTTTCCGGCATCGACCCACTCACCGTGGAACAGACCATGCTGTTTCCGCATCAGTCTGGCGACGATGACCATCCCTATTACACCGCGGTCATGCAAAAGCTGCGGCCGAAGATGCCGATCGTGTTCATGAGCAAAGCAGGCAAACCGTGGTCGCTGCGTCAAGGGTATGACGTAAGCGTGTTCTTTCCGCCACAGGAAATGCGACATGGACGCCCTACATGGCTCAGTCTCGGCGGCCTGCGCATGCCCTATTTCGTCAGCGGCGAACGCTGTCGACGTTCATACCCGTGCCTGGTGGAGGCGCGATATGCCAATGAAGGTGACGACGCTATTCCAGCCGACCTCGTGGCGCTCGATCCAGTACCCCTGAATGCAGTGGAAGATGAACGTATTCGCTTCCATCAAGGCGCGCCTTTCAGTGACCTTTATCTTCGGCCGGGTAAATACAGATTGACTTACAGCGATCTAGACGCCCATGAGTTGTTTCAGCAGGAAATTACCGTCCCGGACGGAAATCAAGCCGAGTCATCCGGCTACTCCGATCCGCCTCAGGTACCGCCAAAAATCGGGGCTGCCACGAGCGCGGCGGGGCCGTAAGCATCGTCCGCCCCCAACGCCTTGGTCAAGGCAGACCCCGGCTAAGGCGTGCGACAGGCATGACTACTGTCCTAGGCAGGCTTTGTCACGTGCGCGTATAACGAACCGGACATGGCCATGGCGGATTGAATCCGGCCAGGTCAGACCGCGATTCACCCGACGATCAACCGATGGGGAGCGATAACAGATGACTCGATGGAAAATCCGCCCGCTGCTGACGCTGGCCGGCGTGCTTGCGACCTTCGCGGCCGCCGCCACCGACCAGGCCCGCCACGAAGATGGCGGCATGCTCGGCTTCACTCCCGCCCATGCCGCCGCCCAGCAAAGCCTGGAACAGCGCTTCGACGCGCAGCTCGACCCCGCCGACCAGCGCAGCTGGCTCAAGCAGATGTCGTCGGCGCCCAACCAGGTGGGATCGCCGCACGACAAGGCGAATGCCGAGTTCATGCTGGCGAAGTTCCGCGAATGGGGCTGGGACGCACACATCGAGACGTTCAGCGTGCTGTATCCCACCCCGAAAAAGGTGGCGCTGCAGCTGTTGGGCCCGCACCCCTACACCGCCGTGCTGAAAGAACCTGTCGTCCCCGGCGATGCCACCTCCAACGCAGCCGGCGCCCTGCCCCCGTACAACGTCTATGGCGGCGACGGCGATGTCACCGCAGCGCTGGTCTATGCCAATTACGGCATGCCCGACGACTACAAGGAGCTGGCCCGCCGCGGCATCGACGTGCGCGGCAAGATCGTCATCACCCGCTACGGGGCCGGCTGGCGTGGCCTGAAGCCCAAGCTTGCGCAGGAGCACGGTGCGGTCGGCTGCCTGATCTATTCCGATCCGCGCGACGACGGCTACGCCCAGGGCGATGCCTATCCGCAAGGCGGCTGGCGCCCGGCGCAAGGCGTGCAGCGCGGTTCGGTGGCTGACATGCAGTTGTATCCCGGCGATCCGCTGACGCCCGGCATCGGCTCCACCCCGGGCGCCAAGCGACTGGCGATCAAGGATGCGAAAACCATCCTGAAGATTCCGGTGCTGCCGATTTCCTATGCCGACGCTACCCCGCTGCTGCAGTCGCTGACCGGCCCGGTAGCGCCGTCCGGCTGGCGCGGCGCGTTGCCGCTGACGTATCACGTCGGCCCCAGCACGGCCAAGGCGCACCTCACCGTGCTGTCGGACTGGAGCCAGAAACCGATCTACGACGTGATCGCCATGCTCAAGGGCTCCACCGCGCCGGACCAGTGGATCGTGCGCGGCAACCACCACGATGGCTGGGTGTTCGGCGCCTGGGACCCGCTCGCCGGCAATGTCGCCCTGATGGCCGAGGCCAAGGCGATCGGCGGCCTGGTCAAACAGGGCTGGCGGCCGCAGCGCACCCTGGTCTACGCGAGCTGGGACGGCGAGGAGCCGGGTCTGCTCGGCTCGACCGAATGGGCCGAGACGCACGCGGCCGAACTGCAGAAGAAGGCCGTGCTGTACCTCAACTCGGACACCAACGGCCGCGGTTTCCTCGATGCCGGCGGCAGCCATTCGCTGCAGCGCCTGGTCAACCAGGTCGCCGAGGGCGTGACCGATCCGGAAACCCACGTCAGCGTGCGCGAACGCATGCGCGCGCGCATGCTGGTCGAAGGCGCCGGCAAGGATGCGAAGCCCGAGGCCAAGGCGAACGCCAAGCTGGCAGCGGCAGGCGGCGACGTGCCGATCCAGGCGCTGGGCTCCGGCTCCGACTACAGCGCGTTCCTGGAACATCTCGGCATCGCCTCGCTCGACCTCGGTTTCAGCGGCGAGGACGACGACGGCGGCATCTACCATTCGCGCTACGACTCGTTCGACCATTACGTGCGCTTCGGCGACCCCACCTTCGAGTACGGCGTCGCACTCTCCAAGGTCGCCGGCCACATCGTGCTGCGTACCGCGGATGCGAGCGTCTTGCCGATGCGCTTCGGCGATTTCAGCAGCACGCTCGACCGCTACGTGGGTGAACTGCACAAGCTGGTCGACGACACCCGCAAGGCCACCGAGCAACAGCACCAGTTGCTTGACCTGCATGCGTTCGCGCTGACCTCCGACCCGACCCGGCCGGTCGCCCCACCCGCACGCGACTCCGACATGCCGGCGATCGACCTGGCCCCGCTGGACCAGGCCGCGAAGCGGCTCGAGCTGAGCGCGCAGACGTATCAGGCGGCCTACGATAAACGCGCCGCCGCGGGCTTCGACATGCCGGCCGCGCAACAACAGCAGCTCAACCAGTGGATGGGCGGCATGGAGCAGGCCCTGACCGATCCGGCCGGCCTGCCTGGTCGCGCCTGGTTCAAGCACTTCATCTACGCCCCCGGCATGCTCACCGGCTACGACGTCAAGACCGTGCCCGGCGTGCGCGAGGCGATCGAGGCACGCCGCTGGGACGAGGCCAACCGCTACGCCGTGGTCACCGCGAAAGTGCTGGACCGCTACGGCGAGCAACTCGACCGGCTGACCGCGCTGCTGAACAAGTAATCCGTCGCCTTCTTGCGCAGTGCGGCCCGATTGGCGCCCAACCTCGGCCTGCCGTGCTTTCTTCTCGTCACTCCGGCAAAAGCCGGGGTGACGTTGCGTATGGGCGAGGTTCGGCACTGATCAGATAATGCGAAAAAGCAGTTCGGCGCACGGACTTCTGCCGCACGCGACAGCCGCCGCACAGACGAGTAAAACGGGCCTGCCACCCAACCGGAAACGGTCACCGGAAGCTCATGTCGCTGCCTCGAGCAGGAACCAGGTTTGCATGCACGTTGCTGCTTGCCGGCATGTCGGCGGCGGCTCTGGCGCAATCGGCCGACTCGTGGCAGGCCCGTCAGGCCGAGGCCTCGCGCCTGTATGGGAACATCGTGCGCGACGCCGACCAGCACAAGGGGCTGCTGGCCCGCTACCAGCTCATGCGTGCGGCGTACGCCGGCAACAGGGATCCGGCCTTCCATCAGCTTTTCGACCAGTACCTGAGCTGGTATCAGACCTTTCTCGGCGACTATCCCGGTGCTTCGGCCACCTTTTCCATCAGACAGGCGCAGCTGCCGCAGGACAGCCCGCCGCCGCTGCCCGGCTCCGGGTACACCGCCCGCCCCGCACTCGAAGCGATTCCCGAGCTGGCCAGGAACTACCGGGCGGTGTTCCTCAACGAAGCGCACAACGTGCCGCTCACCCGCACCTTGACCGTGCAGCTGCTGGCCAGCTTGCGCGCGGAAGGCTTCGACTACTTCGCCGCCGAAACGCTCTCGCAGACCGACATCGGTTTGCAGGCACGCGGCTATCCGGTCGAGGGCAGCGGCTTCTATACCGAAGAACCGATCTACGCCGACATGGTACGCACCGCGCTGAAGCTCGGCTTCAAGGTGATCGCCTACGAAGCCACTTCGGACGCCACCGGCGATGCCCGCGAAGCCGAGCAGGCCGACAACCTCTATCGCCAGGTCTTCCAGAAAGATCCGCACGCGCGCCTGGTGGTCAATGCCGGCTATGAACACATCCGGGAATCGGGAACGTTTCTCGGCGGCGCGTCCATGGCCGAACACCTGCGCAAGCTCACCGGCATCGACCCGCTCACCATCGAACAGACCGTGTTGTTTCCGCATCGATCAGCCGGCGACGATCATCCAACCTACACCGCCGTCGTGCAGAAGCTGCGGCCGAAGGTGCCTATCGTTTTTCAGGACCAGGCCGGCAGACCCTGGATACTCCGTGCGGGCTACGACGTCAGCGTGTTCTTTCCGCCTCAGGCGTTGCGGCACGGGCGTCCCACCTGGCTGATCCTGGGCGGCGAGCGCAAGCCGTACTTCGTCAGCGGCGCCAGGTGCGTACGCCGATACCCATGCCTCATCGAAGCTCGCCATGCCGATGAGAGCCCGGATGCCATACCGGCGGATCGTCTGGTCCTGGAGCCGAAGTCCCTCAGCGAGTTGCCCATGACCCAGGTACATATCGCCGAGGGCCAGCCCGGCAGCGATCTTTACCTGCGACCCGGAAAATACCGGTTGACCTATATGGATGCGAACGGGCACGTGCTGGCTCGCGACGACATCGATCTCTAAGGCGCCCGCCCCCGATTTTGTAGGAGCGCACCCTGTGCGCGATGGTTCCTCCGGGTGTACCCCGCGAGGCCATTCGCGCACAGGGTGCGCTCCTACAGAAGTTCCGGGCAGAGCTCGGGGCGTCATCGGAGCCAAAGGCCGATGACATGCGGCAGCTCGCCCCATCAGGACGAAGTCACGGCCATCGCCTTACCCAACTGATGGGCTACGCGCGGTCGATCTCCTTCTGGCAAAGTGCAGCGATCCGCTGCCTGCGGCCCGAGGGAAATCCATATCATGCGCGTGTCCGTCCGGCTCTCACTTGTCACCTTGCTGGCGCTCGGTAGCGCCGGAGTCCTCGCGGCGACCGCGCCTGACGGTTCGGTGCCGTATGCACGCGACCCCACCCAGCCGATCGATCAGGGCTATACCGAGCAGATCCTCAAGTTCACCACCGATCCCTCGTTCAACTCGCCGCTGACCGATTACCTGCCCGCCTCGTCCAGCGTGCCCACGCCGGAGAAAGTGCTGGGCCACATTTCCGGCGCACCGAACTACCTGCCCTACTCGGCCGATGTCTATCGCTACTTCCGTACGCTGGCCGCGGCCAGTCCGCGGGTGAAGGTGTTCTCGATCGGCAAGACCGAGGAAGGCCGCGAGATGATTGCGGTGGCGATCGCCGACGAAAGCCTGCTGGCCGATCTGGACGCGAACAAGGCGCGCCTGGCCAAGCTGGGCGACCCGCGCAGCATCGACATGGACGACGCCGCCGCCGACCGGCTGATCGCGCAGTCCACGCCGGTCTACTACATCACCGGCACCATCCACTCCACCGAGTCCGGAGCGCCCACCGCGCTGATGGAACTGGCCTATCGCCTCGCGGTGGACAACGCGCCGTACATCCGGCACATCCGCTCGCACGTGATCACCCTGATCACGCCGATCGTCGAGGTCGACGGCCGCGACCGCATGGTCGACCGCTACAACTGGCACCTGGCGCATCCGGGCCAGAACTATCCGCCGCTGCTGTACTGGGGCCACTACGTCGCGCACGACAACAACCGCGATGCGATGGCGATGACGCTGAACCTCACCCGCAACGTGGCGGACACTTATATCGGCTGGCATGCGCAGGTGTTGCACGACCTGCACGAGTCGGTGCCGTTCCTGTACGACAACACCGTGGGCGACGGCCCGTACAACGCGTGGATCGACCCCATCCTCACCGGCGAGTGGCAGCAGCTGGGCTGGGACAACGTGCAGCAGCTGACCAAGTTCGGCATGCCCGGCGTGTTCACCCACGGCGACTTCGATACCTGGAGCCCGGGCTACCTGATGTTCATCGCCGCCATGCACAACGGCATCAGCCGGCTGTACGAAACGTTCGGCAACGACGGTGCCGATACCGTGCAGCGCATCCTCGATCCCAGCGACTACCAGCGCACCTGGTACAAGCCCAACCCGCCGCTGCCGACCGTGCTGTGGTCGCAACGCGACAACAACAACTACGAGCAGACCGGCCTGCTCACCGCGCTGAATTATTTTTCCGGCAATGGCCCGCTGTTCCTGAAGAACTTCTACCTCAAGAGCAAGCGCTCGATCGAGAAACCGCAGCAAGCCGGTCCGGCGGCTTACGTGTTTCCGGCCGACGACCGGCGCAGCGGTTCGCAGGCGCAGCTGCTGCGCATCATGCAGCTGCAGCATGCGGAAGTCAGCCGGATTACCGCGCCGGTCACGGTGACGTTGCCGAAGGCGAAGAAAGACGACGGCAAGACTCCAAAAACCACCACCCAAACCTTCCCCGCCGGCAGTTACGTGGTGCGCATGGACCAGCCGTACTCGCGCATCGCCGATACGCTGCTGGATCGCCAGTACTGGTCGCCGAAGGATCCGCAGCAGCATCCCTACGACGACACCGCCTGGTCGATGGGCGACCTGTTCGACGTGAAGGTCGTGCGCGTCACCGACAACGCCATCCTGAAAGCACCGATGGATCTCGTCAGCCAGCCCGTCACGGTGCCGCAGGGTCTGGCTGCGATCGACATCCCGAACGGAAAATTGCCGCGCATCGCGCTGATGCACACCTGGCTGGACACCCAGACCGAGGGCTGGTGGCGCATGGCGCTGGACAAGCTGCACGTGCCGTACAGCTATATCAGCACCCAGGACGTGGCGCGCAGCAGAAACCTGCGCGCGAAGTACGACGTGATCCTGTTCGGCCCGGTCGGCGGCGTCAGCACGCAGCAGATCATCGACGGCCTGCCGATGTGGGGCAATCCGATGCCGTGGAAGACCACCAAGCTGACACCCAACCTCGGCCATATCGATGCCACCGATGACATACGTCCCGGGCTGGGCGCCAGCGGACTCGCCAACCTCAAGCAGTTCGTGAGCTCCGGCGGCCTGCTGATCACGTCCGAGGACACCGCGAAATTCGCGATCGACACCGGCATGGCGCCGGGCGTGTTCGTCACGCCAGCTACCAAGCTGAAAGTCGTCGGCAGCGTGCTGCAGGCGAAGTTCGTCGATCGCAGCAGCCCGACCGCCGCCAGCTACACCCGCGACGAGCTGGCCTTGTACAGCGCGGCCGGCCAGTCGTTCACCGTGTCCAACCTGGTCACCGGCGACAAGGGCTTGCCCACCGCGAAGGACTTCCAGCGCCCGACCGGACGCGGCGGCCCGCACGACACCGACACGCCGGAAGGACGCGCCTCGATCGAGCCGCCGGCGCTGCCCGACGTCAAGCCGTGGCAGGCGCTGCCGCTGAACGCCGAGCAGATGCGCAACAACCCGAGGGTGATTCCGGATGGGCAGCGTCCGCAGGTGATCCTGCGTTATGCGGACACTGCACACCTGCTGATTTCCGGCCTGCTCGACGGCGGCGACGAGATGGCCGAACGCGCCGCCGTAGTGGATGCCCATTACGGCAAAGGCCACGTGCTGCTGTTTTCCAGCAACCCGATCTGGCGCGGCGAGACCATCGGCAGCTATCCGCTGGTGTTCAACGCCATCGTCAACTTCGACCGGCTGGATACGCCGTCGGCAAAACCGCAGGATGCGGCGTCACATTGAGCGGCCTCGAACAAACCTCGATTTTGTAGGAGCGCACCTTGTGCGCGATGGCTATTCGTTACGTCACGGAAGAGCATCGCGCACAGGGTGCGCTCCTACACGTGTTCCGGGCCGGCTGCAGGAACGTGGTCGAGATGAAGCAAGCCGCGCAATCGATGCGCCGGCTTACGCGCGATCGGTGGCCACGCCAGCGACCCGCTGGCGCGGTTGCGTGTCGTAGCACACGCTGACCCGGTTGCGACCTTCGCGCTTGGAAAGGTACAGCCCATCGTCGGCATGGATCAGCAGCTGACGCAGCTCGTAACCGGAACGGGCAATCGTGGCCACGCCGAAACTGGCGGAGATCGGGATGCCGGGCGTGTCATCGTCATCGCCACTGGTCGCCGTGGCGATCGCCACGCGGATCTGTTCGGCCCGGTTGAGCGCCTGTTCGAGTGTGCATTCGGGCAACACGATGCCGAACTCCTCGCCGCCGAGGCGGCCGAAGATATCCGTGGAACGCAGATGCTGCTGACATGCCTCGACCGCACGTTTCAGCACACGGTCGCCCACCGCATGCCCATGCGTATCGTTGACCACCTTGAAGTGATCCAGGTCGATCAGCACCAGGCAGGCCTGCCGTTCCGACTTCCGGCAGTACCGCAGCTGCAGCTCGGCCTCATTGACGAAATGCTGCCGGTTGAAGATCCCGGTGAGGCCGTCGCGCCGGGCCAGTTTCATGAAGCGCAGCTGCGAGCGCTTGACCCGGTAAGTCCACAGGGCAATCGATGCCAGCACTATCAGCAACAGGATGATATATAGCCGGCTGGTTTCCGCCGCCTTCTTGGCGAGCGTCTGCTGCAGCGTGAGAATCTGATTCTGCTTGTTCAGCGTGTCGATCTGCAGCTTTTTCGCCAGCACCTGTTGCTTGACGGTCTGGTACGCCAGCGCCTTGGCACTGACATCGTTCAGATAGCCCTTGTCGGCCGCCATGTATTTTTCGTGATAGCTCAGTGCAGCATCCAGGTCGCCCTGCTTCTTTTCTATCAGATACAGTAACGCATAGGCGTTGGTCAGCGACTTCGTGAACTCGTGTTTGACGCCGCCGTCAACGGCGGCTTTTGCATACTGTTTCGCCAGCGCGATACCTCCTTCGTTCCAATACGCCTGCGCCAGGGACGCATCAAAATCCGAAGTCAGTTCAGGGTAACCGATACGCTGGACATCCGCGTAGTTCTTCTGCAAAAGCTCGATCGCCGCAGCTGATTGACCATGTTCAATGTCAAAATTCGCCACATTGAAACGTATCAAATTGGCGAATAGGAACTCTGATTTCTTATTGCAGGCATCAATGGCCTCACTGGACTGCCTGTCTAGTGTCGAGAACTTGCCGCTCTCATAGAGCGACTGAACCTGGAGAAACCTACCTTTGCAGTCACCATCACCGACCGGGTTTTCCCGGAGCATCTGGTTCGCGTAGTTCAAGCCGAGATCGTATTGACCTGCGTCGTTGTAGAGCATTGAAGCGACGCCCAAAGTCTGAATGCGAGCATCCTTATCTGCAATCTGCGGCAACTGATCCAGTAACTGGCTTATCTGCGCAAACGCTTCCTCATAGTGAGATCCGATGGAAAGCATATTCACCAGGGTCGTGCCTGCGCGAAACCGCAGCGTGGCATCCGTGGATTCCGTAATGACTGCATTCAACAGCGGCGTTGCAGTTTCGTAATCACCTTGATAGCCAATGCCCCATGCCTGGAGATAGCGTAAATACATCTGCTGCTGCGGGGAAAGTCTGGTCGTCTCGCCGCCGAGCCGCTTCATCAGCTGCAGGAACTCGGGATGATCCGACGTCTTGATGCTGTCCGCATGCTTGAGCAGCCGCGAGAAATCGTCAGATGTGGGCACGGCCGCGACGGCCGTGCCCATTAGCATGGCCGCGAGCAATATCCAGCCAGCAAAGCATGCCCAGCAGTGTTTGCCCGATGGAAACATTAGATTAGGCCGCTGGGATCACGGCTCGACGACCTATGTGCTCAGGAGCCTCACCTGGTTCCCGTGACGGAGTTTCCTCGGTCTCGTCTTCTTCCTCCTCTTCCTCTTCGCCTGGGAAAAAAGCGACGCAGAGAGGAATTTGCCCGAGCAACGTCTCCAGGCGAGCCTGATCCTTGGTGAGAATTGCCGCCTGCAACTCTGGAGCAATCTCCGTACTAGTCAACGCCAGTTCCACCTCATCCTGCGATCCATGACGCAACTGCGCGTCCTGTCCCATCTGTTCCAGAAAATCGATGACATCCGTCATTAGTCTGCCCCCTGACAGTTGGTTGTTCCGATGCGCTATAGCGCTTGTTTCCCCGCAATGTCCGGTACAAGGAGAGAGCCTTGCCACGAAAAATCACTGCTTGGCTGAAAAGCTTGCCCGGTGTCCCCTTTGGGCAAGCCCGCCGCCAATTCTATGCCTGTTTCGGGCCGGAAGGCGCTATAGGCCGAATACGGCTGGTTCGTGCCTAAGTTGCACTGACCTCACGGCCGTCGCTATCGCGCACAAGGTGCGCTCCTACAGCTGCTCCGGACGGGGGTTCGAAATCTCCCATGGTCAGGCCGAAGGCTGTTCGAGAGCCCTCGTCCTTGCGACGAATCCGGCCGGCACAGCCTCCGTTATTTCGCCGCGTTCGCGCCTGGCTCCGCCGACGGCATCATCGCCTGGCGCGCGGCCCGGAACGGGCTGTCGGGATACCACTGCGGCCACACGCCGGGCTGGCTCAGCTGCCGCCCCAGTTCGTACAGCGCCTGGGTGTCCTCTAGGATGCCGGCGTAATCCCAGTGCGGATTGAACACATCGTTCGGCGTGTGATAACGGTGCGCCGTATAGTCCTCCGCCGCCTTTTCGCCGGCTGCCTTGCCGCCATCGAGCAGGTCGAGGCCCGAGCTGGCCAGCATCGCCGGCACGCCGGCCTTGGCGAAGTTGAAGTGATCGGAGCGGAAGTAGAAGCCGTTCTCCGGCGTGGTCTCCTGCGAGGTCACCCGGCCCTGTGTTTTCAGCACGTCGGCCAGCATGTCCTCCAGTTGCGACTGGCCTTTGCCGATTACCGTCATGTCGCGGGCGCGGCCGATGATAGGCAGCGCATCGACCGCGATATCGGCCACCGTCTTGTCCAGCGGGAACACCGGCTTGGCCGCGTAATACTGCGAGCCGAGCAGGCCCGATTCCTCCATCGTGGGCATGAAGAACAGCACGCTGCGCGGCGGCGGCGTCTGCTGATGCGCGAACGCGTCGGCGAGCTCCAGCAGCATGGTCAGACCGGTGCCGTTGTCGATCGCGCCGCTGAAGACCTGATGTCCCTTGCGGGTGGGATCGGTACCCAGGTGATCCCAGTGCGCGGTATAGATCACCGCTTCGTCGGGCTTCGTGCTGCCCTTTACCATCGCCACCACATTCTTCGATTCGAGGTGGCCGATCTTGTTGCGCAGGCTCAGCGACGCGGTGGCATCCAGCGGCACCGGCTTGAAGCCGGGTCTCGCCGCGGCCTTTTCCAGCTGGCCGAAGTCGAGCCCGGCGGCGGCGAACAGGCGCGTGGCGGCGTCGCGGGTCAGCCAGCCGGCCACCGGCAGGCGCGGCGCGGGATCGACCCTGGCCGGCAGGCTCAACTGCGGCCCGCTGCCGCTGTTCTGCAGCACGCTGAACGGATAGCCGGCGGCGGCATCGCTGGTATGCACGATGAAGCACGCCGCCGCGCCCTTGAGCGCCGCCTCCGCATACTTGTAGGTCCAGCGGCCGTAGTAGGTCATCGTGCGACCGCTGAACAGTTTCGGATCGCCGGTGGCGAAGCCCGGGTCGTTGACCAGCACGACCACCGTCTTGCCCTTCACGTCGACGCCCCGGTAGTCGTTCCAATGCCAGTTCGGTGCATCGACGCCATAACCCAGGAACACCACCGGCGAGTTCTTCAGGTCAACCAGGGCCTTCGCCTGCAGCGTCTGGGCCATCATGTCGGTGCGGTAGGCCAGCTTCAGCGGCTTGCCGTGTGCCGTGATATCCAGCGTCACCTTGGTATTCAGCAGCTCGGTGGAATCGGCCGGCACCGGCTGGTACCAGGAACCGTGGTTGCCCGGCTGCAGACCCATGCGCTTGAACTGCGCAACCAGCCAGTCGGTGGTGCGCTGCGCGCCTATCGTGCCGGGCTTGCGCCCGCCGAACGCATCGGAGGCGAGCGTCTTGTCGAACTGCGCAAAATCCGCGGCATTGATCTGTGGCGCCAGCGCCACCTCGGCAGTCGCCGGCCCGTTGGAGACCGCTGGCGTCGCCGCCATCAGCGAGCCCGCACCGGCAGCGAAGGCGAGCAGGAGAGCGGTGGTCATGGCACGCATCGAAGGACTCCAGCACTCGGGGACAAGCTGCTGTTTTAGCGCGACCACCCGCCGCTGTCCACGCATGTCGCCGCCGGCGCCGGGAATTCAGCCCGTCGGGAACACTTCCGGGTGGCCGACCACGCTGACCCGATTGCGGCCCTCGCGCTTGGCCCGGTACAACGCCTCGTCGGCATGGATCAGCAGCTGTCGCAGTTCGTAGCCGGAAAGAACCACGCTGGAGATGCCAAAGCTGGCTGAGATCGAAATGCCTAGCGCGTCGTCGCCACTGGCCGCCGTGGCGATAGCCACGCGGATCTGTTCGGCCCGGTTGAGTGCCTGTTCCAGCGTGCATTCGGGCAACACGATGCCGAACTCCTCGCCGCCGAGGCGGCCGAAGATATCCGTGGAGCGCAGATGCTGTTCACACGCTTCCACCGCGCGCTTGAGCACGCGGTCACCCACCGCGTGCCCATGCGTATCGTTGACCACCTTGAAGTGATCCAGATCGATCAGCACCAGGCAGGCCTGTCGCCCTGATTTTCGGCAGTACCGCAGCTGCAGCTCGGCCTCGTTGACGAAATGCTGCCGATTGAAGATACCCGTGAGGCCATCGCGCCGGGCCAGTTTCATGAAGCGCAGCTGCGAGCGCTTGACCCGGTAAGTCCACATGGCAATCGATGCCAGCACTATCAGCAACAGGATGATATACAGCCGGCTGGTTTCCGCCGCCTTCTTGGCGAGCGTCTCCTGCAGCGTGAGGATCTGGTTCTGCTTGCTCAGCGTGTCGATCTGCAGCTTTTTCGCCAGAACCTGCTGCTTGACTGTCTGGTAGGCCAGCGCCTTCGCGCTTACATCATTCAGATAACCCTTGTCGGCGATCATGTAGTTTTCGAAATAGGCAAGAGCTTCACTCAAGTTGCCTTGCTTCTTTTCGACTTGATACAAAACCTGATAAGCAGCCCTGGTCGATTCGGAATATAAGCCTCCGATTCCCTTGTTATTTTCGACAACGCGAAGTGCGTGCATTTTTGCCGACACCGCATCGCCGCTTTTCCAGTAAGCCTGTGCCAGCAGCTCGTCGAAATCGGAAATAAGCGGAGGAAAGCGCTTGCGTTGAACATCCGCGTAGTTGTCTTGCAGCAGGCCAATGGCTTCAGCGAGCTGCCCCTTCTGAATGTCAAACCTCGCGACGACCGACTTGAACATGCCGGCAATCAGGACATTTCCGGCACGATTACAGGCTCCCATGCCGCCACGGATTCGTTCACCGACGGCTTGCAGCCGCCCCTCCCGAAGAAGCGCATCGAGCATGTAGTACCAACCGATACAGGCATTCTTCGGATTATCACTTTCCTTGAGCAATTGCTCCGCATAGTTGACTGCCATGTCGTATTGCCCCGCCTCAAGATGCAATTGCGAAGCAACGCCAAGAGTTTGTATGCGAACCCTGTTTTCAGTGATCTGCGGAAGCTTCTCCAGAAGCGGGCTCAACCGTGCAAATGCCTCTTCATATCGAGATTGCGTCACCAGGAGGTCAACCTCAGTCGCACTCGCTCGAAACGAGAGAGTGGGATCTTCTGATTGATCCGCGATCGCCTTCATCAACGGAAGGGCCGCTTTAAAGTCCCCACGAAAGATAATCTGCCTTGCAACAAGATAACGCCGGTGCAATTGCTGCTGTGGGGAAAGCTTCAACTTGCCGTCATCAAGCCGCTGCATCAGCGCGGTGAACTCATTGATATCAGACGACTCGGCGCCATCAGCCAGCTTGAGGAGTTGCGCAGGATCCTCCGGCAAAGATGCGTGCTGCGGTTGGACCACGGCAGCGGCCCCAGCCAGGGGGAGCAACCCTATTGCTGCCACCGCGAGGAGCAGCCAGCTCGTCGTACGCGGTCGAGACATTCTCTGCCCTCTCCACCTCCACGCAAGAGCTGGAGTCATTGGGGTCATTCTCTGGGGTTCGTCGATGGTTCCTTCTTGACCTTGCCTCTATCACCCTCACCCTTGCCGTCTTCCTCACCTTCGTCCTTGTCGTCCTTGTCATCTTCGCCCTCGTCTTCCTTGGCGGGGTTGATATAGCAGCAGAAAGGCTCCTTCCCCAGCATCACTCCAAGCCTCTGTGCATCCTTCGCAAGAAGGGCATCGCGCAACTTCGAATCCATTGGCTGCCCCGCCAAAGTGGCGGCAATTTCTTCCGAAGAAGCGTAACGCAGCTGCGCATCCTGACCCATGCTTTCAAGAAAATCGATGACGTCGAACACTTGATGATCCCCTTATGCCGTTTCTCGACAGCAGACCGCATACTTCGTGCTGCAATCCGGCATATTTTGCAAAACTGTCGATATCCCCCGCCGAACCGGCACCTCGTGCCATCCTCTCACATCACTTTTCGCCTCTTCGGAACCCAGCCGAAGGCAGTACAGCACCTTGCCTGCTCGCACCTGCTCCGGCAGCCTGCCCAATCTCTCCACCAACGGTGTTAGCCGACATCGCGAACGGCATCAGACATCGCCCTGTCCAGCACATCCAGCCTCGCCCTCATCTCATGATCCACCTGCATGGCTCGCGCGGGCGGAATCACCACCGTATCGGCCATGCCGATATCCGCCTGCGGCAGATCGCCCAGCACCACCCGCTCGATACGTGGCGACTGGATCGGCAGCGTCGCCGTGCGATAGATGATCAGCTCGTGACCCAGCGGGTAGTCGCGCGCCAGCACGTCGACCAGCACCTGCTTGTAGGCCGGGCCGGTGGAGAAGCGGGCCAGCGACTGGTCGCCGACCAGGCCCACCTGCCACAACACCAGGTAGGCGGTCGGGTCGATCCGGCGCTGGTAGAACAGCAACTGGCTGGCCTCGAAATGCTGGCAGCCGAACCGGCCCGGATCGATGCCGAGATCCGCGTACAGGCAATCCTCGGCCGAAATGCCCGGTTCCATGCGCGCGGGATAGCCTTCGCTGCGGGCAATCTCGATGGACTTGTGCGGCGCCCAGGCGAACACGCCGGGATGGCCGTAGAACACCCCGCATACCCGTTTGCCTGCGCGCACTTCGGTCAGGATGGCATCGACCATCTGCCGATACGTCTGCATGCGCGACCTG
This sequence comes from Rhodanobacter terrae, assembly GCF_042657005.1. Classification (NCBI taxonomy): domain Bacteria; kingdom Pseudomonadati; phylum Pseudomonadota; class Gammaproteobacteria; order Lysobacterales; family Rhodanobacteraceae; genus Rhodanobacter; species Rhodanobacter terrae. The sequence continues at coordinate 55,366 of NZ_JBHSNG010000002.1, read as the reverse complement.
CCCTCGCGGTAGTACGGCTGCAGGCTGCGCACATCCGTGTGCATCTTGTTCAGCCACAGCTCGACGATGCCGTCGGAGAGGCCGGCGAACACCACGTCCGCCTGCTCGATATGGCTGCGTGCCAGCGGGCCCAGATGCGAGCCCAGGGTCATGCCCAGACCCACGCAGACCAGGCTTCCGGGTGTACGTGTTGCATCCATGTGACTTGCTCGTCTGCGCCAGGGAGTGAGCGGCATTATTCACTTGCCCTGGGCAGTCGCGCCAGCTCAGCGGGTCGAAGCCGGATCCGGCTTCGGCGGAAACGCCTCCATCAACGGCCGGATCAGATCCAGCGGCAGCGGGAACACGATGGTCGAGGACTTGCCGTTGTTGGACATGTCGGCCAGCGTCTGCAGGTAGCGCAGCTGCAGTGCCTGCGGCTGCTGCGACAGCATCGCGGCGGCGTCGCGCAGCTTCTCGGCGGCCTGCATCTCGCCCTCGGCGTGGATCACCTTGGCGCGGCGCTCGCGTTCGGCCTCGGCCTGGCGGGCGATCGCGCGCACCATCGTCTCGTTGAGGTCGACATCCTTGATCTCGACGTTGGCGACCTTGATGCCCCACGGGTCGGTGGCCTCGTCGAGGATGGTCTGCAAGGTGTGGTTGATCGAGTCGCGCTGCGACAGGATCTCGTCCAGCTCATGCTGGCCCAGCACCGAGCGCAGCCGTGTCTGCGCCAGCTGGCTGGTGGCCTGCAGGAAATTCTCCACCTGCAGAACGGATTTGTCCGGTTCCACCACGCGGAAGTAGACCACTGCATTCACGCGCACCGAAACGTTGTCGCGCGAGATCACGTCCTGCGGCGGCACGTCCATCACGGTCACCCGCAGATCGACCCGGATCATCCGCTGCACGGCGGGGATCAGCAGCACCAGCCCCGGTCCCTTGGTGCCGGTATAGCGGCCCAGCGTCAGCACCACGCCGCGCTGGTACTCCGGCAGGATCTTGACCGCGGAGAACAGCAGCAATATGCCAAGGACTACGAGTATTCCGACGAATCCGAACATGACGCTATCTCCTGTGAATCGGTGAGATTGCCAACCGTGCCTTTAGCAAACCTTGCCCTTGCAGATCATGCCTGGCAGATCATGCCCTTGTGGGAGCGACTTCAGTCGCGACTATAGGTGCCTGCGGGGCAAGGGCATCGCGACTGAAGTCGCTCCCACAACAGGTCGCTCCCACAACAATTGGTCCTGCAATACAGGTCCCTTGTGTGGATCACGCCGGCACCACCCACAACAGCAAACCCTGCCGGCGCACCACGCGCACCCGCGCGCCGGCTGGCAAGGCGCTGTCGCAGTGCACGCGCCAGCGCTCGCCATGCAGCATCACCCAGGCCTCGCCGCCGGCGCTCACCGGTTCCAGCAGCACGCCGGACTCCGCGGTCATCGCCACGTCGTTGAACTGATGGGCGCGCCGCGAACGCAAGACCAGCCAGACGATCAGCCCCAGCAAGGTCGCCGCGCCGAAGGCCAGGCCGCCGATGACGCCGAGGTTGACGCCGTAGCCCGGCACATCCGCCTTCATCAGCATCACCGAACCGATCACGAACGAGACCACGCCACCGGCGCCCAGCGCACCTATCGTGGGATTGACCGCCTCCGCCACCAGCAGGCCGACGCCGAGCGCCATCAGCGCCAGGCCCGCATAATTCACCGGCAGCAATTGCAGCGCGTACAGGCCGACCAGCAGGCAGATGCCGCCGACGATGCCCGGCAACATCGCGCCGGGGTGCATCGCTTCCATCACCAGGCCGAACATGCCGGCCAGCAGCAACAGGTAGGCGATGGTGGGGTTGGTGATGACGGCCAGAAAACGCGTGCGGGCGCCCGGCGCGTAGTTGCGCACGCTTGCGCCCTTGAGCTGCAGCGTGACGCTGCGATCGCCTACCTGCACCTGGCGACCGTCCGCCCTGGCCAGCAGATCGGCAACGTCGGCCGCCACGAAGTCGATCACGTGGTGTTGCGCCGCTTCGCTGGCGGTCAGCGTGGCCGCGCCGCGCACGGCCTGTTCGGCCCACTGCGCATTGCGCCCGCGCAGTTGCGCCAGCGAGCGGATGTAGGCGATCGAATCGTTCAGCACCTTGCGCGACTCGGCATCGTCGCCTTCGGCCGACTTGTCTTTCAGCACGGAACTGGCGGCCGCAGGCATCGGCGTGGCGCCACCCAGCTGGATCGGCGTCGCCGCACCCAGGTGCGTGGCCGGCGCCATCGCGGCGATCTGCCCGGCATACAGGATGTAGGTGCCGGCCGAGGCCGCGCGCGCGCCGCCGGGCGCGACATAGACCAGCACCGGCAGCTTGCAGCCCAGCATGCCGGTGATGATCTGCCGCATCGAATCGGCCAGGCCGCCGGGCGTGTCCAGCCGCAGCACGATCGCCACCGCGCCGTCGGCCAGCGCACGCTGCGAGGCATCGTCGAAGTATTCCGCTGCCGCCGGGCCGATCGGGCCGTCCAGCGAGATCTGCGCCACCATGGCCTGGGTCGCCGTGCGATCGGCAGGCGGCGGGGCCGCGACCGCTGGCATCGACAGCAGGCAGAAAATCGCCACCCCGCCCAACCAGGACCAACGTGTCATCCCATCGAACTCCCGGCGACATCAATGTCGATGCGGCTATCGTAGCGCGGACGATGTATACAAACCGATCATTCGTCGCTACCGGTACGGGTCCCGCACCGCCGTTCAGCACATGGGGAACGCCACCTTGGCCGGCCGCTTCCGCCCTGCGCTCCGGCGGCCCGCGGCCACGGCCGCATCAGGCGGCGAGCTCCTGCCCGGTGCGGGTCGAGAGTTCGGGCACGGCGTCGATTTCGAACGCCCTCCACCACGCCGATTGAAGAACGGAATCGGGCGCTACGGTTTCGCCCGGGCGCGGCTGCACCAGCCGTACGCCCTGCTCCGCCGCCAGCGCGCGGATGCGCTCGGCCGGCTCGTCCCAGCGATGCATGGCCAGATCGAACGTGCCCCAGTGCACCGGCATCATCGTTCCGCCGCGCACCAGTCGATGCGCGGCGATCGACTGCTCCGGCTGCATGTGCACGTCCGGCCACAGTTCGTTGTACGCGCCGCATTCGATCAAGGTGAGATCGAACGGCCCGTGGCGCTCGCCGATCTGCGCAAAGCCCTCGTGCATGCCGGTGTCGCCACTGAAGAACAGGCGCTCGTTTGCGCCGAGTACGCACCACGACGCCCACAGCGTGGAGTTGCCGTCGCGCAGCCCGCGACCGGAGAAATGCTGCGCCGGCGTGGCGACCAGGGTCAGCGGGCCGAAACTCGCTTCCTGCCACCAGTCCAGTTCCACCACGCGAGCGGCCTCCAGGCCCCAGGCGATCAACCGCCTGCCAACCCCCAGCGGCGTGTAGAAACGCTCGACCTTGCCGAACAGCGCGCGGATGGTGTCGCGATCCAGATGATCGAAGTGATCGTGCGAGAGCAGCACCGCGTCGACCGGAGGCAGCTGCGCCACCGTCAGCGCCGGCGGCGTGAAACGCTTCGGCCCCGCGAACGGCAGCGGCGAAGCGCGTTCGCTCAATACCGGATCGGTGAGCAGGCGCAGACCGTCGATCTCGATCAACGCGGTGGAGTGGCCCAGCCAGGTCACCCGCAACGCCTGTGAGGCCGGGCCGCCCAGTACATCGGCACGCACCGGCGCCACCGGCAACGCCGTGCGCGGCTTGCGCCGGATGCCGCGGTTGACCCAGAACTCGCGCATCACGGCGCGCAAACTGCCGGCGCGAGTATCGGCCACATTGCGGAAACGGCCGCCGTGCCAGGCGACCGCGCCGGCGTGGCCGGCATCCACCGGCGCGCGGTGCAGCACGCGCCACACCGCGAACACGAGCCCAGGCACAGCGAAGACGATCAAGCTGGTTACCATCACGAATGACTCCGTCAGCAAGTAAACGATATCGTGTACTTTATGCCGGCGCGCAAAGAAAGTAAACTACTCCGTATACTTTCAGGAGCCGCTCTTGAACCGCAGCCTCAGCAAACGCAACGCCATGCTCGACGCCGGTATCGCCGAACTCGCCGAACAGGGGCTCGCCGGCGCCAGCATGGAATCCATCGCCAGCCGCGCCGAGGTTTCCAAGCGCACGCTGTACAAACACTTCCCGTCCAAGGAGGCCGTGTTCGAGGCGGTACTGTTGCTGCTGATCGAGCGCGTGGCGCCGCTGGGCAAACTGCACTTCGACAAGAAGCGCGACTTCGCCGAGCAATTGCGCGAGATCGCCGTGCTGGAAATGCTGCTGATCTGCGATCCCGACTTCATCCGGCTGAGCCGCGTGCTGATGGTCGAATGCATGCGCTCGGAAGAGCGCAGCCTGACCTTGATGGCGCAGTTCGGCGAGAAGGAACACGGCCTGTTCCGCTGGTTCAGCGAGGCCGGCAAGGCCGGCAGACTGGGCAAGCTCGATCCGCGCGCCGCCGCCGACACCTTCATGGCGATGCTGAAATCGTCCACTTACTGGCATTCGGTGATCGCATGGCAACCGCCGCCGGACAAGGCCACGCAGAAACGCGTCATCGACGAAGCGTGCCTCACCTTGATCAGCCGGCTGAACAGCGTCGGCACCCACTGAAGTAGATCCATCGCGGTCAACCTTTTACGGTCCACTGGAGATAGACATGCCCAAGATCGATGTGACTTCCGTAGCCCGGCGCAAGGGCTCGGGCTATCCGGCCCCGTTCGCGCAACACGCCAGCGAACGCGTCAGGCAGGCTCTAGGCAACGCCGGCGGGCTGACCGATTTCGGGGTCAACCTCACGCAGCTGCCTACGGGCGCGTGGTCGAGCCAGCGCCACTGGCATTCGCGCGAGGACGAGTTCGTCTACGTGCTGTCGGGCGAGCTGACCTTGATCACCGACGCAGGCGAGCAACTGCTGCGCGGCGGGGATTGCGCCGCCTTTCCCGCGAATGTCGCGGACGGCCACCATCTGATCAACCGCAGCGACACGATGGCCGTCTATCTCGAAATCGGCAGCCGCCGCGACGACGATACCTGCAGCTACCCCGACATCGACCTGCACCTGACACGAGCGGACGGCGGTTTCACGCACAAGGACGGTACGAAGTACGCCTGATCAACCGTTGTTTCGTCATTACCGCAAAAGCGGAAATCCGGTGTCTTTCGCTTCGCGCGGTGATGGGCAAGGCGCTGGGTCCCGGATATCGCTTCGCGATTCCGGGATGACGGGCGCGAAGTCAGGACGTTCCACTCAATCCCGCAGCGGCCAGCGCCCCAATACCTGCTGCTGCGGCTGTCCGACTACGCCGTGGATCAGAGCGACTTCGTCCACCCGCCACGGCACCGGTTCGATCGCCGTGGGCTGCAACAGCACGCCATGGCTATAGGCCAGGGTGACATGCGGCGTGAATGTCCGTTCCAGTTGCCGGCCCTGCCCGGCCAGCAACAGTGCGCGACGCAGCTCCTGCCACAATTGTTGCAGCGGCTCGGGCACCACCGAACAGCGCAATACGCACGGCGGCTGGCGCCCATGGAAACCCGCCGCATGGTCCAGCAGCCACTCGAAAGGCGCAATGCGGATGCTGTCCGCCGCCGTTTTTGCGGCAGCGACGATATCCGGCCGCAGCATCGGGTGATCGCCGAGGAAATGCAGCGTGGCGTGATAACGGACCGGATTGACCCATCGTGCACGCAGCTCGGGGCACTGGAACCTGAGCGTGTCGGCCACCGCGGCGAGGCGGGCACGCACGGAATCGCCGGGTATCAGCGCGAGGAACAGGCGATGGATTTCGGCCGGCCCGGCCTGCGCGTCGCCAAGCAGGTCGAGCTGCGGGATATCGCCGGGAGTTTGTCGAATCGCCATCTGTCTATCATGCCGTCCGCAACAAGTGAGTGACCACTCTTTCCTGGTGCCCATGACGCGCAGGGAAAGATGGCAGAGTGGATTGGGACGCCTGGCAATCCGCGTCCGCCAGAGAACGTCTGGACAGGCTTCTGCCCGTCGTCGAGATGCCTGTGTACCTGTGGGGAGCGACTTCAGTCGCGATGGCCGCGGCATCGCGGCGCCGCAGCTGCTCGACGCACAAGCGAGCGGCGCAACGACTGCTACACCGTCGCGACTGAAGTGGCTCCCACACAATCAGCCGCGGCCGATGTGCACCTTTCTCCTGATCGCAGAAGACTTCGTCCCTAAGGGTGGGTCTGGATAAGTCCGAATTTTCCAATGCCTGTCACCGCAAGTCATCAAGATAAAGCGCGCTCAATTTTTGCGTCTGGGCTTGTTTGGACCATCCCCTGAGACCAGCTTCTACGGCATGCGAGCCTGTCCGGCCGTACCCGCCGGCTCCGGCGTGGCACGTAGATGCTGGCCGACCAGGGCCGCACGGATCGCGCGCAGCTTGTTCTTGATCGTCGCCTCGTTGGCGGGGCCGACACGGAGCAGCAGCTTCTGGCCGGCCGACAGCGATTCCAGCGCCGGGTCGGCGTAGACGTAATAAGTCCTGGAGTGCACCAGTGCGGGCGGTTGCGCCGGTTCCGGCGCCGTCAGCAGGTCGTCGATCACCGCGATCAGCCGATCGTTGAAGTAGCCCTTGGGATAGCCAAGCTGCCGGTAGGCCTCCTGGAACAAGGGATACGCGTGCACGTACCAGGCCACCAGCGCCTGCGGATCGGCAGCTTCGATGATCTTCATGTAAGCCGCGTAGCGTGCCGCATTCCTGGCGCCGATCACGGTGGCGCTGCCGTTGTCGTCCGTGCTGAATGCACCTTTCGGCGTGCGTACCGGCAGCATGTAGACGCTCAATCCGCGGCGCGGCAGCGAATCGATGGTGGCCACGATGCGCGCGATGAGCTGCTGGCGCACCAGCAGCGACGACAGCTCGTCGCCGGCCAGCCTGGTGAGCGCCGAGGCTGCATCGGCGTCGCTGTCGCTCAGGGCCGGCAGCGCCGCGGTCGAGGCGGATGCCGGTCCCGCCTGCGCCTGTTCGATCGGATGCCGGACCGGCACGCTGGCAGCTGCAGCCGGCGTGAGGTTCGAGGCGGTTGAAGCTGCCGGTGCCACCGCGATCTGCGGCGCACTCAAATGCATGGCCTTGTATGCGAGGTACCCGCCTGCCAGCAGAATGCCCAGCACCACGATCACCGCGCCGATCCAGCTGCCCACCGATGCACGTCTTCTCACGATTTTTCCCGCCTCTTTGCTTGATCGTGGTGTTTGACTTGTCCACGCATGATTCGTTCATCCTGCTGCGGTTTTTCCCGTCCATCCGAGTCTGCGTGAACCCACCGCACAGGCATTCCATATAGGATGGTCGCGCTTGCGCTCCTTTCCGGCGTCTCGACGGTAAACGCCGCCTCGCTCCCTCTCACGCTTCATCCCGCCGGCATCGGCCGGGACGTCGCCCTCACTGGAGTGCCCATGCCGGGCTACACCACTCGCGAACTCGTGGTCCGCCTTGGCGGTCATGACTACCGCATCCGTGCGCTGAGCGACCTGCAGCAGTTCGCCGACCCTCATCAGCTGGCCGAGCGCGCCGGCATATCCTCGGCACTGTGGAGCCTGTTCGGGCAGGTGTGGCCGGCGGGCCGCGTGCTGGCGGAGGCGATGTCCACACACGACGTCGTGGGCAAGCGCATCCTCGAGCTCGGCTGCGGCCTGGGCCTGTCCAGCCTGGTGCTGCAGCAGCGCAGCGCCGACATCACCGCCAGCGACCACCACCCGCTTGCCGATCCGTTCCTGCGCCACAACGCCGCCCAGAACCAGCTGGCGGCGATCGGGTACTGCGACCTGCGCTGGGAAGTGCCCGACGTCGCGCTGGGCCGCTTCGACCTGATCATCGGCAGCGACATCCTGTACGAGAGCGGACACGCCGAGCTGCTCGCCGCGATGGTGCAGCGTCATGCCCTGCCCGATGCCGAGGTGCTGATCACCGATCCCGGCCGCGGCAACAGTGCACCGTTCACCCGCGCGCTCGCCGACCAGGGTTTCACCGTCATCGAACTGCGCAGCCGCTTCGATGCAGCCGATGTCGCACCGTTCCGCGGCCGCCTGCTGAGCTACCGGCGCGGCGACGTGATGGCGAATGGCCTGCCGACGCGGATCCACTGAACGGCGGCGGCCTGCCGATGCCGCTCCGGCATCCCTTCGATAACAACACGGTCACATGCCGGCGACACGGCTGCGACAAGAATCAGGCATCGCCGGTCTGCGCCCGCGCGGCACGCCCGTACCGACACGCTCCCCCGCGCGACCGATTGCCCGGCCGGAACAATGGAGAGAGCGCCCATGAAAACCCGATGCGTCTTCAGCACATCCGACCTGGCCGCCGCCCGAATCGCCATGGCCGCGGCACAGAAAGCCGGCATCGACGATGGCGACATCTCGCTGGTCGCCCGCGAGGACATCGAGCTGGAACGAATCCCCGATCACCTGATGCAGGGACGCAACGACTTCTATCCCGCCGCGCTGCGCGGCGGCGCCTGCGGCGGCGGCACCGGCCTGCTGCTGGGACTCATCGCGGTGGCCATACCGCCGCTGGGCGTGACTTTCGCGGGCGCGGCCGCGATCACCGTGGCGGGCGCCGTGTTCGGGAGCTGGATCGGCGAGCTGGTCGGGTTCGACGTACCCGACGTGGTCAGCCGCAAGTTCAAGGATGAAATCGCGGCCGGCTGCATCCTGGTGGTGATCGACGCCGACAAAGAACAGCTCGCGGTGGCCGAGCCCGCGGTCGCCCGCACCGGCGCCACTCCGCTGCCGTTCCATGCGCACACCGTATTGACCTAGGCAGCACATTGATCAGAGCGGGCTCGCGTCAGGTCTTGAGCCGGTAGCCGCTGCGGAAGATCCACCACACCAGTGCGAGGCAGGCGCCGAGAAACACCAGGGTCATGCCCACGCTGATGCCCAGGCTGACGTCGGACACGCCGTAGAAGCTCCAGCGGAAACCGCTGATCAGGTACACCACCGGGTTGAACAAGGTGACCTTCTGCCAGAACGGCGGCAGCATGTGGATCGAGTAGAAGCTGCCGCCCAGGAAGGTCAGCGGCGTCACGATCAGCAGCGGCACCAGCTGCAGTTTCTCGAAGTTGTCCGCCCAGATGCCGATGATGAAACCGAACAGGCTGAAGGTCAGCGCGGTGAGCACGAGGAAGGCCAGCATCCACAGCGGATGCGCGATCTCGAACGTGACGAACAGCCGCGCGGTGACCAGGATGATCAGGCCTAGGATGATCGACTTGCTGGCCGCCGCGCCCACATAGCCGGCCACGATCTCGAAGGCCGATACCGGTGCCGACAGGATCTCGTAGATCGTGCCCACGAATTTCGGAAAGTAGATGCCGAACGAGGCGTTCGAGATGCTCTGCGTCAACAGCGACAGCATCACCAGTCCCGGCACGATGTAAGCGCCGTAGCTGACGCCGTCGATCGCGGTCATGTGCGCGCCGATCGCCGCGCCGAACACCACGAAGTACAGCGAAGTGGAGATCACCGGCGAGACGATGCTCTGCAGCAGCGTGCGCCACGTGCGTGCCATCTCGAACAGGTAGATCGCGCGGATCGCGTAGATGTTCATGCACGCTCCCTCACCAGGTCCACGAAAATATCCTCCAGCGAGCTCTGGCTGGTCTTGAGATCCTTGAAGTCGATGCCCGCCTCGCCCAGCCGACGCAACAACGCGTCGATGCCGGTGTGCTCGCCCTGCGCATCGAACGTGTAGACCAGTTGCTGGCCGTCGGCCGACAACTCCAGCGGGTAACCGGACAGCGCGGCGGGAACGCCTTGCAGTGGATTCTGCAGCTGCAGGGTCAGCTGCTTGCGGCCCAGCTTGTTCATCAGCTCGGCCTTGTTCTCGACCAGGATGAGCTCGCCCTTGTTGATCACGCCGATGCGGTCGGCCATTTCCTCGGCCTCGTCGATGTAATGCGTGGTCAGGATGATGGTGACGCCGGTGTCGCGCAGCGCGCGCACCATCGCCCACATGTCGCGGCGCAGCTCCACGTCGACGCCAGCGGTGGGCTCGTCCAGAAACAGGATCTGCGGCTCGTGCGACAGCGCCTTGGCGATCATCACGCGCCGCTTCATGCCGCCGGACAACGTCATCAGCCGGCTGTCCTTCTTGTTCCACAGCGACAGCTCCTTCAGCACCTTCTCGACGTGCGCCGGGTTCGCGCTCCTGCCGAACAGGCCGCGACTGAAGCTGACCGTGTTCCACACCGTCTCGAACGCGTCAGTGGTCAGCTCCTGCGGCACCAGGCCGATTTTCGAGCGCGCCGCGCGATAGTCGCGCACCACGTCATGGCCGTCGGCCAGCACCGTGCCCTCACTCGGATTGACGATGCCGCAAATGATGCTGATCAGCGTGGTCTTGCCGGCGCCGTTGGGGCCCAGCAGCGCGAAGATCTCGCCTTGATGGATGTCCAGGTCGATGTGCTTGAGCGCATGGAAGCCGGACGCGTAAGTCTTGCTGAGTTGCCTGACTGAAATGATCGGCGGCACGTGAATTCCTCGATCGGTCGAAAAGCGGAGCGCCGATGGTATGCCCTGCACCGCTGCGCGGCCAACTCGCGGGGCCAGCGACGCCCCGATCCGCTCGCCGGGGCGGCATGATGTGCAGCCGCCCGGCCGACATTCCGTGAGCGGCGCGGTTGAACCATATCCGGCGCACGCGGTACTTACCCTTGCGTCTGGTCGGTTCAACCACTTCCGTGACTGCATCGACGCGCAGCACCTTCAAGCGAGGAGAACCGCATTGCTCCGCATATTGCTGATGGCGATACTGATGGCCGCCTGGTCTGGCGCGATGGGCGCCGTCGCCGTGCTGCCCAACCGGCCGGTGCCCACACTCGATCTTCAGCGCTATGCCGGCCGCTGGTACGAGATCGCGCATCTGCCGATGTTCTTCCAGCGCAAATGCCTGGATGCCGTCACCGCCACCTACACGCCGAACCCCGACGGCAGCATCCACATTCAAAACACCTGCCGTACCGGCGACGGCATGAAAAGCGTCGATGGCGTGGCAAAAGTCACGGCGGGCCGGCCCGCCGTGATCAAGGTGCGTTTCGCGCCAGCGTGGCTGGCTTGGCTGCCGCAGACATGGGCCGAGTACTGGGTAATCGAGGTGGACGCCGACTACCGCTGGGCCGTGGTCGGCAGTCCCAGCCGCAAATATCTGTGGATACTCTCGCGCCATCGCGAAATGCCGCACGAGTTGTTCGACGCCATCAAGCAGCGGGCACGGCAGCGCGGCTACCCGGTCGACAAGCTGGTGATGATGGCGCCGCTGAACTGACCGCGCTGCCCGGTCGGTCGCGTGATCGCAACTAGCCTGTACGCCCGCTGTCCCTCGCTTGAGAACGGAGGGGGGGGTCTCGCGTCGCGTTCACAATCCCGGGGCCACAGTGCGAGCTGCCCGAATCCGGGTTCCATCATCGGGCCAGCGTCATGGTGTTTGCGTATTCAGAAAACGTCGCATGCATGACGCGGCGGCCGTTCTGGATCCCGTTTAGAGAGAGGAAGGAGACGTGAAAGCGATCACGAGACGTGCGGGCGTCATCGCCATCCTGGCGGTGACGGTGTTGATGCTGGGCGCCTGCACCACCCTGCGCACCGACTACGTCAAGCAGCCATCGAAGGCGCTGCCCCCGGCTACCGCCACACCGAGTGGGCGCTACATCCGTGCGCAGATGAACCAGCACGTCGAGGAGTCCGGCTTCCGCCTGCTGACGCTCAGCAACAACGCCCTGATGAGCCGCGTGGTGCTCGCGGACCACGCGGAGCATTCGATCGATCTGCAGTACTACATCTTCAACAACGACGCGACCGGCCGGCTGATGGCGCAGCGTCTGCTGGCGGCGGCGGATCGCGGGGTACGGGTGCGCCTGCTGCTCGACGACATCAATTCGGCGAGCGCGGTCGACATGATGGACGCCCTGGACGCGCACCCGAACATCGAAGTCCGGCTGTTCAATCCGTTCCACACACGCAAGCCGTCGTTCCTCTCCAAGACCACGCAGTTCATGCTCGACGCGCACCGGCTCAACCGGCGCATGCACAACAAGTCGTTCATCGTGGACGGCAATGTGGCGATCATCGGCGGGCGCAATATCGGCGACGCCTATTTCGACGCCGGCAACGACACCAGCTTCCGCGACCTCGACCTGATCGCGATCGGTCCGGTGGTGAAGCAGGCCTCGCATGCCTTCGACGAATACTGGAATTGCGATGCCGTCTATCCGGTCCAGGCCTTCAAAGGCAAGCACGCCAGCCATTACGATCTGGCGCAGCTGCGCCTGGATCTGCGCCGCGATGCACGCACGTTCGCCCAGACCGACTACGCGCAGGCGACGCTGGACGAGCTGCCCAACGGCCCTTCCGGCGACCGCCCGGGCGCGTGGTTCTGGGGTCCGGCCACGCTGGTCGCCGACCAGCCGGCAAAGATCGATGCCGACAAGGAAGAGATTGGTGCGCTGCGCATCGGCCCGCAGATCGGGGCCATGATCGACCAGGCGCACCAGGACGTACTTCTGATCTCGCCCTATTTCATCCCCGGTGTCGAGGGCACGCGCTACCTCACCGGCCTGACGGGTCGCGGCGTAAAGGTAAAGGCGCTGACCAACTCGCTGGCCTCCACCGATGAGGCCGCCGTGCACGCGGGCTACTCGCGCTATCGCCGCGCGCTGCTCGAAGGCGGCGTGCAATTGTATGAACTGCGCCCCGCCGCCGGCGTGGAACAGCCGGCAACGTCGAAGGGAACCTCCTCCGGCGTCAGCCTGCACGCCAAGGCGATCGTGGTCGATGGAAAGATGGTCTTCGTCGGTTCGATGAACATGGACCCGCGCTCGCGACTGCTCAACACCGAGATGGGCATCATCATCGACTGCCCGGCGCTGGCCGTCGCGGTAACGAATTTCTTCGACGCCGCCACCCAGCCCGACAGTGCCTACCATGTGACGCTGAGCGAGCCGCACGGGGGGCGCATGCAATGGCAGGACAGCGAAAACGGCAAACTGGTGACCTATCACCACGATCCCAAGGCCAGCATGAAACGCCGCATGGAAGTGGACGTGCTGAGGCTCATGCCGATCGAAGGCTTGCTTTGAACGGCGCGCACGACAGCCACCCGGAGCGGTGCCGGCGGCACATCCTCGCCGGCGACGGAGCAAGTGCATGCGCAGGATGATCGCGGCGATGGTGCTGTTCGCTCTGCTGGCGCTGCCGGCATTCGCCCGGCAAGATGCCGAACAGCAGAGGATCGCCTACCTGATCGACTCGGTGGCCACATTGCAAGGTGCGACCTTCATCCGCAACGGCACCGGATACGACGCGACACAGGCGGCCGACCACATGCGCCTCAAACTGCGCTTTGCCGGCAGCCGCGTGAAGACCGCGGAAGACTTCATCACGTACTGCGCCACTGGCTCGTCGATGTCCGGAATCAAGTACACGATCCGGTTCCAGGATGGGCGCGTCGTCGATTCGGCGGCTTTCCTGCTGAGCAAGCTGGCCGACTACGCGAAGGTCCATGACGGTCAAGCCCCGAATCCGCCCGTCCACTGATGGGCGGAAATGATGGGCGGAGACCGGTCAGGTACCGACGGTGCCGCCTGATCCGCCGAGCCTGCGGCCCATCGGCCAAGAGCGCTCATCCAGATGGCTTGCAATTGTATAGCGCACTACTTAATATGCGCAGCCATGAGCACGTCCCGCCCGTCCCCGTCGGTCATCGTGGCGTCCACGCCGAGGCTGGATGCGCAGTTGTGTTTCGCGCTGTACTCGGCCGGTCTGGCGATGAACAAGGTGTATCGCAAGCTGCTCAAGCCGCTGGGCCTCACCTATCCGCAGTATCTGGTGATGATGGTGTTGTGGCAGGACAAGAGCCTGAGCGTGTCGGAGATCGGCGCGCGGCTGTTCCTCGACTCGGCCACGCTGACGCCGCTGCTCAAGCGCCTGGAAGCGGCCGGATTGGTGGCGCGGCTGCGCTCGCGCGAGGATGAGCGGCACGTCGTCATCACCCTGACCGCCCGCGGCAAGGCCTTGCAGGCCAGGGCCGGCAAGGTTCAGGAGTCGGTGTTCTGCGCCACCCGGTGCACGCCCAGCGAATTGAAGCACCTGAAAGGCGAATTGCAGGATCTGCGCAGCAAATTGTCCGACGGGGTCTGAACGACCCGGTTCTTTTTACCCATTCAAATAGTGCGCTATTGAATAGCCAACTATAGATAAGCAGCAATCCAACCACCCCAGCCAGGAAATATCCCATGTCCATCGAAAAAGTCCTGTACCGCTCCAAAGCCACCGCCACCGGCGGCCGTGACGGCCGCGCCACTTCGTCCGACAACATGCTCGACGTCAGGCTGACCACGCCGAAAGAGCTCGGCGGCACGGGCGGTGACGGTACCAATCCGGAGCAGTTGTTCGCCGCCGGCTACTCGGCCTGCTTCCTCGGTGCGATGAAGTTCGTGGCGGCCCAGCAGAAGCTGCAGTTGCCCGCCGATACCCAGGTGACCGGCCAGGTCGGCATCGGCCCGATCCCGACCGGCTTCGGCATCGAGGTGGAGCTGAGCATCTCGATTCCCGGCTTGCCGCGTGCCGAGGCCGAGGCGCTGGTGCAGAAGGCGCACATCGTATGCCCCTACTCCAACGCCACCCGCAACAACATCGACGTCACGCTGACTGTCGTCTGAGGCTGGTGCCCTTCCGAAGGCCCGGCGAGACGAAGACGGCGACCCGGAAGGCCCGTCTTCGTCCCGCAACCGCCTCTGGAGCAAGACGCTAGAACAACTGCAGCAGCAGCGGCACGCTGATGCCGGCGAACAGGACGGCGCCGAAAAGCCGGGGTTTGCGGCTATAGCGCCATGCCATGTACAGGCCGCTCGACACCGAAGTGAGCAGGCCCAACGCCACCAGGCCGAAGAAGGTCTTCATCGGCAGCAGGTTCTTTCCCGGTTTCGCATCGGCACGCCCGGCCGGCAACGGCTTCACTGTCGGGACATCCGGCTTTGCCACGGCGATCGGCGCTTCCGGTGGGCGCGCGCGCCGCAGCGGCATCACCGTAGTCTGCTTCTTGTGCAGTTGCGCCATGCTGGCCAGCCACGCCGGCGGCGCATAGCTGCTGCCCCGGCTGGTTTCGTGCAGGCCGAAGCTCTGCAACCCACCGGTAATCGCGAAGAACAGCAGCATCGGTGCGGTGAAGATGCCCAGATAGAGATGGACGGTGCGGGTGGTCCGCAGGAAATGATGGGACAGCGACATGAGCCTGCATGCGGCTAGGAAGGCCTGCGGATGTTAACCGGCCCGCCTCGAATCGGCAACGATAATCACTCTCATCTTGCGATACGCGGGGCCGCTTCACGAACGGGCCCGGCGACAGAGTTAATTCGACCGGCGCCGTGGCGCCGGTCGAAGCCTGCGGCGGCGCAACCGGCATCAGGCTTTTTTCAGGTAGCAGACCTTCAAGACCAGACCCTTGATCTTGTCCGAGTTGCCTTCGATGTGCTCGTCGTCGCCGTCGACCAGGCGGATATTGCGGATCACGCTGCCCTGCTTCAGCGGAATCGAGGAACCCTTCACCTTCAGGTCCTTGATCACCGTGACCGTGTCGCCACTGTTGAGGACGTTGCCGTTGACGTCCCGCACCACCACGCCGGCGTCCGCCGCCTCCGCGCCTGCCGCGATCGGCCATTCGTGGCCGCAGTCGGCACAGACATGGTTGTCTCCGTCCGGGTAGACGTTTTCCATGGCGCATAACGGACAAGCGGGAGTCTGGGGCATCGGTCGATCCTGGGCTGTTCAATCAGGCCGCAATTATAAGGACCAGTGCGCGCTTCTCCGCGGATGTGGCGCAACGCAATCCACTACTCGTCGTCCGCCAGGTCGAGC
Source organism: Rhodanobacter terrae (assembly GCF_042657005.1). Classification (NCBI taxonomy): domain Bacteria; kingdom Pseudomonadati; phylum Pseudomonadota; class Gammaproteobacteria; order Lysobacterales; family Rhodanobacteraceae; genus Rhodanobacter; species Rhodanobacter terrae. The sequence goes on along the minus strand of NZ_JBHSNG010000002.1, from coordinate 39,490 downwards.
AGCTCCGGCATGCTGGCCATTTCCGCCAGCAGATCGTGCTTCTCGGGCTCGGGCTCGATCGCCAGCGGCCAGCGCCCTACCACTTCGTGCATCGACTGGCCGAAGAAGCTGCGGATCAGCACGAACTCACTCACCTGCCACTGAATCGACGCGATCGATTCCTCGATCGCGTCGACCGCATGCCCCCGCAGCAGGGTCACATGGGGCAGGAAGCTGGAAATTCCGCTTACCTGCAGCCCGACACGGGACTGCGCTGCGGCGATCGCCCTGCGCAATTGCAATGCCGACTCGATGGTGGCCGTGTCCGCACACAGCACGAACGGGAACTGTCCGTCCTTGGCGCTGAAGCGCATCGCCGAATCCAGGGCGGCGACAAAGCCTCTGGCGCGTACCTCGCCGGCCGCGGCCAGCAAGGCACTTTCCAGGGGTTGCCGCAACCGCTCGGGCTTGCCCATCGGGCAGAGCGACAGATGCAGGCTGTCGATGCCGACCGGCGCCCCGCTGACCCGGTGCGACTTGCGGAAACGATCGCCCACGCCGACGATCTCGGACCTCACGGCGTCGTCCGGCAGCACGGCAAAGAAGTAGTTGATGCCGGGCGCAAGTTCGGATCGGGTCGGCGAGGTCGAAATGGTCTGCGTCTCCATGACAATCAGGGCTGCGACAGGTTGCTTGTCCACACGATACCCCCGCCGGCCTGCGAGTTGCACGTCTGAACGATGCGTCGACTGCCTACGAGGTGCGAGATTGCCGTGTGTCGCGTGGCCGCACAAGTGCGTGCCGCTGGCCGGTTGCGCCATGCCGCCATCACCGGCATCAGGCCGTGCGCGCACCCGCAAGGTCGCTGGCTTGTGGATCCGGGTGAAGGCTCATTGCCGGCACCGATGTCGCCTGCGACCACCTTGCGGGATCGCAGGCAGCTGTTCAGCGCAGCTGGCTGTCCTTGCTGCCGCGGCGATTGTAGGGGCCTGCACCACGGCTCTCTTCGTCGTGCGCTTCCTGGCAGGCCACGCACAAGCGTACGCCCGGCACGGCCTTGCGCCGCGCCGCAGGAATCGGCGCATCGCATTCCTCGCAGCGCCTCAGGCCGGGGCCCTCGTGCAATTGCTGACGCGCACGCTGCACTGCGTCATCGACCGTGGCGTCGATCTGGTCCTGCACGGCGCCATCGCCTGCCCAACCCGTTGCCATGGCAATCTCCGGAAATCTCAGATTTGCTCAATGTGTGGGCATCGGCACGAATATCCACCGTAACTGGCCCCGCACTGCACCCATGGCTCACGCGACCTGCCGTATCCCGGCGAGTGCAAACGCCTCGCTCGTATCATCGACTCGGATCACGGCAGCCGACCGCGCTCGCCGCTTCGAGTCACGAACGTTGCGGTCGACGCCCCTTCGACGCGTAGCCTACCGCCAGCAGCACGAACCAGGCCGGGCTGGCCAGCAGCGCCTGGCGAGTATCCGGCTGCAGGCTGAGCAGGACCAGCACGAAGACGAAGAACGCCAGGCAGACCCAGCACATGAACACGCCACCGGGCATCTTGTATTCCGATGCTTCATGCAGTTGCGGACGCTTGCGGCGATAGGCGATGTACGCGAACAGGATCAGCGACCAGACGAACATGAAAAGCACCGCGGCCAGCGTGGTGACCAGGGTGAACGCGGTGACCAGGTCCGGGATCACATAGACCAGCGTCGCGCCGAGCAGCAGGCAGAAGCAGGAGAACAGCAGGCCGCGCGACGGCACCGCCGCGCTCGACAGCCGGGCGAATGCCTTCGGCGCGTGATTCTCTTCGGCCAGGCCGAAGAGCATGCGGCTGGTGGAGAAGATGCCGCTGTTCGCCGACGAGGTGGCCGAGGTCAGCACCACGAAGTTGATCAGGCTGGCCGCGGCCGGAATGCCGGCCAGCACAAACAATTCCACGAACGGGCTCTTGCCGGGTTCGACCATGCGCCACGGCGTGACCACCATGATCGCGAGCAACGCCAGCACGTAGAAGATGATGATGCGCACGGGAATCGAGTTGATCGCCTTGGGCAGGTTGCGCTTCGGATCGGCCGTCTCGGCGGCGGTGGTGCCGACCAGTTCGATACCGACGAAGGCGAACACCGCAATCTGGAAGCCTGCGAAGAAGCCGCCCAGCCCCTTCGGAAACACTCCGCCGTCGTTCCACAGGTTGGCCAGCGAGGCCTGATGCCCCGAAGGCGAACGAAAACCCCAGGCGACCAGCCCAAAGCCCGTCACGATCAACGCGCAGATCGCGATGATCTTGATCAGCGCGAACCAGAATTCCATCTCGCCGAAGAGCCTCACCGTCGCCAGATTCAGGCTCAGCAGCAGCAGCACGCACAGCACCGCCGGGATCCACGGCGCCAGTCCGGGAAACCAGAACTGGGCGTAGGACGCGATCGCGATCACATCGGCGATCGCGGTGATGATCCAGCAGAACCAGTAGGTCCAGCCGCAGAAAAAACCGGCCCATGGCCCGAGCAGGTCGGTGGAGAAATCGATGAACGATTTGTACTCGAGATTGGACAGCAGCAACTCGCCCATCGCCCGCATCACGAAGAACAGCATCACGCCGATGATCAGGTAGACCAGCACGATCGACGGCCCCGCCAGACTGATCGTCTTGCCCGAGCCCATGAACAGGCCCGTGCCGATGGCGCCGCCGATGGCGATCAGTTGCAGGTGCCGGTTCGACAGGCTGCGCCTGAGGTGATCGGGATGCTCCAGCGATGTGGTCATAGTGCGCGCCTTTGGCGTGTGGGATGCGCCAACATAGAAGAAACAGCGGCGCACCGCCAATGGCGCCTATGCCGGGCCGTGACGGACGACATCCGAAAGCGGAATCGGAATGAGCCTGACGCGCCAGCGCCACAAGCGACCGACGGCTGCCACTGCTTGAGCCACGACGGATCGGCCAAGGTGGTATCGACACGCGGCGCACGGGCCAGCAGAATCCAGCTGCTCGTCCGAAGAAATTCTCCGATCACCACGAAAGGAAGCCCATGCCGAAGCGCATGAAGGGAATGCTGCGGCTGGGATTCCTCATCACCCTCGCCCTTGTGGCTGTGGTGGCAGGACCCGTCGCGTGGAAACGGCCGGACCGGGCGCTGCACGTCGCCACCGCCGATGTCGCGCAGACGCTGTGCGCTGACGTATTCGTTTCCGGCCTCGCACCGGATCGGGCGTTTGCCGAGAACATCGCAGCCGAACAAGGCATGCACATCCTGTTGCCGCATCTGCGCTACACCGTCGATACCGCGCGGCGACAGGTGACCGCGCGATGGCACGGGCGCTTCACCAGCGTAGCGACCTACTACCCGGGTTATGGTTGCGCGCTACCCGCGATGACGCCGGATGCCGCCACGCTGCAGGCAGCACGGAAAGCGGCATCCACCTCCACGGCGCCGGCTGCGCCGATCATCAATACCGACCCCGCCATCGTCGCGGCACTGGCGCGCGCGTTTGCGGAACCGGCCAGCGGCCCACGCCGCAACGTGCACGCGATCGTGGTGCTGCATGACGGCAAGATCATCGCCGAGCGCTACGCCCCCGGGTTTCGTCCGGACACGCTGCAACTCGGTTACTCGATGAGCAAGTCGGTGGTGAACGCGCTGCTCGGCATCCTGGTTCGCCAGGGCAAGCTGGACATGCAGGCGCCGGCGCCGGTGCAGGCCTGGAAGGCGCCCGACGATCCGCGTCACCGCATCACGCTGGATCAGTTGTCGAGAATGACCTCGGGACTCGCCCTCACCGAGGACGGCAGCGGTTTCGATCCGGTATCCGACATGCTGTTTCTGCAAAAGGATATGGCGGCATACGCCGCGCATGCCGCGCCACGCATCCCGCCTGGAAGGCAGTGGGAATACACCAGCGGCAATACCCTGATCCTGGGCGGTGTCCTGCGCGACGCGGTGGGTGGGGGCGCGCCCGGCCTGATCCGCTTCGCGCATCGCGAACTGTTCGATCCGCTCGGCATGCACCACGTGCTGATGGAATTCGACGGCGCGCAGACCCTGGTCGGTTCCACCCGCGTCTACGCTTCCGCTCGCGACTGGGCGCGCTTCGGCCAGCTCTACCTCGATGACGGCATGTTCGACGGTCGCCGCATCCTGCCCGCAGGATGGAGCGCCTATGTCAGCAAGCAGACGCTCGACAGCCTCTACGGCTCCGGTTTCTGGACCAACACCGGTACCGAAGCGGACGGCAGCCACATCATCGCCGGTATGCCTGGCGATGCGTACTTCGCCTCGGGCAAGAACGGACAGCGCATCGTCATCGTGCCATCCAGACGACTGGTGATCGTGCGGCTGGGTTCCACCCTCGATCCGCCGTACTTCGACATGCGCGGTCTGGAGCGCCTGGTCAACGACGTATCGGCGGCCGTGGCCTTGCCGCACGAATGACGTCCGCAGCCACGAAAAGGCAGTCGCCCATGTCAGCTCATGTTGATGTGGTCCTGCGCGCATTGCGCGAAGCCAGCGTGACCATGCTGGCCACGCTCGCCACTCTTCTGTGCGCACTGGCAATCGCCCCCGGACCGGGTCCGGCGGTGCTGGCCGTGGTGCTGTGCCTCTCGCTCTCGCGCAGCCAGCTCGACCGTGACCTGCGCGGCCGCATCGAGGCGGCCATTGCGCTGCCGATCGTCGGTCTGGTCGCGATGGGCGTCGGCATCCTGCTGCATCATGCGCCGTGGCTCGGTGCGCTGGTCTTCGTCTGCGGCATGTTCGTGTCGATCTGGCTGCGCCGGTTCGGCCCGATGGCGCGGCGAGCCGGTTCACTGATCGCGCTGCCGTTCGTCGTGCTGCTCACCACGCCGCATATCCAGGCGACATCGGCCGGCACCATCCCGGCGCCGCTGGTACCGATAGTCATTGCACTGCTGGCCTTGCTATGGGTAGGTGTGCTGCACGCGCTGGCCCGGCGCCTGGGTTTTCTGCCACCGATGCACGCACCGGAACGCCTGGCACCGGCGCTCACGCGCGAGAGCTCGCTGCGCCCGATCGCGAGCACCCGGATGGCCATCCAGATGGCCGTCGCGCTCAGCGCATCCTTCGTCCTCGGCTACCTCTTCTTCGCCGAGCGCTGGGCATGGATCGTGCTCACCGCCTTCATCGTCATCAGCGGCAACCGCGGCCGACTGGATGTTGCGTACAAGAGCGTGCTGCGCGTGCTGGGAGCGGCTGCCGGCACCGTTCTCGCGGTAACGCTCACCCTCCACATCGGATCGCACGACATGACGACAGTGCTGCTGATCCTCGCCGCAATCTTCTTCGGCGTGTGGCTGCGCCCGCTGGGCTACGCGTGGTGGACGCTGTTCGTGACCCTCGCACTGGCCTTGCTGCAAGGTTTCGCGGGCGCATCGGCGCCGCGCATCCTGTGGCCGCGGCTGGAGGAAATCGTGATCGGGGCGATTATCGGCGTGGCCTCCGCCTGGTTCGTGCTGCCCGTGCGCTCGACGCCCGTGCTGCGGCGACGAATCGCCGACACCTTGGCCGTTCTTGCCGATGCGCTGGACCCGGCGACACCCGCACGCCGATCCGATGATTTCGTCGCCGCCATGGCATCGGTGGAACAGATCGCGCCGGCATTCCGGGCCAGTCGTCCGCTCATGCGGCACTTCAGTGCCATCCCGCCGGTGGACTGGGTCGATGCGTTGATGGCGTGCCGGGCACCGGCGGTCGCGCTGATCGACCTGGGCGAAACGCCGGTCACCGTGCGCAGAGCCGTCGGAGCCGCGCGCAAATCGCTGCGCGAGCCCGCGGAACTCCAGCAGGCACTGCGGGAATTGTGCCGTTCGCTGCAGAACGGCACATCGGACACGGATCAGGCATCCGACTGAAAGCTGCCCAGCTTCATCGCCAGTTTCGGAAAATCCATCAGAAAACCCAGTTGACTGCCACCGCAGGGGTGACCGTGGCCACCGTGCTGCGGTTGCCCAGAATCACGCGGGTGCCAAGCAGCACACCCAGGTTGGAAGTCCAGCTGTATTCGACCGCCAGCGCGAGGCCGAACGCTTCGCAGGAGCCGGAGTCCAGCTGGATATCGGGCAAAGGCAGCGCACCGCCCGAATGCATCACGTCTTGTCCGCGAACGTGCGTGTTGCTGTTGTGGCTGTACGTGGCATCGAGCGCCAGCACCCAGCGACGCGTCAGGCTGTATTCCCACGCGGCGTCGACGTAGAGCGAGTTTCCGGGGCTGGCGCGGCCACGAAAACCTTCGCCCGTGCCGTAGACGCTGACTCCCTGCACGTTCGCGCTGCCGGGAAACGTCTTCGATACGTTGAAGCGCATGCGCAGGATCCGGCCATTCGGCATCCAGAAGTAGGTCTGCGAGTTGAGCGCCAGCGTGGTGGCGTAGACGCCGCTGCCGAGCCCATCACCGGGGCGGTTGCCCAGCCGGTCGTACTTCGCGATCGGCAAGGCCTCCTGCAACTGGAGGGCGATCGTGGGAAACCAGCTGCCTTCATGGAATTCCGTGAGCCGGTACTGGGCCTGCAAGGCAATATCGCCCCATCCGATGCGGGAACTGCTGCGACCGTCGTCCGCCTTGTTGTAGCCGATGATCGGGATCAGACCCACCGTCAGGTTGTCCACGAGCCCGTAAAGCACGTAGGCACGCGAACCGAAACCATCGGTGTGGCTGGAATGCACATCGTAAAGATACGGTTCGATCAGAAAGTGCCCTGGCGGCAACGTCTCGGCCGAGTTGGCCAGCATCGGGCCGGTCCACCATGCGTCGTCCCGGCTCTGCCGATTGGGTGATGGTGGAAGCGCCACCTGCGCAGTATCGGCGTCGGGGGCGACTCCATCGGTTCCGTCAACAATCCGCCCGGAGGCATCGGTCCCGATGACTTTCGCGACGCCGGGATCGGTCCACGAGGCGTACGCGTTTTCCCACGCATGGCCGGAAACAGGCAGCAACGCGCTGAGCAGGCTGCAAAGCAGCAGGCGGCAGGTTCGGTGCAAGTGGAGTGTGTTCATTTGTCCTTTCATGCTCGATGAGGTCAGTCCAAAACTAACCCGGCCAGTGGCTCGCGAGGATAGCCACTTTGCTGGAATTCGACCCGGCCACTCAATATCCGCGATGGATGCGGGCGCCTGGCTCGTTCCGGCGCCTGCAGATCATGAGGGCCTGGACGAGGCAATCTGTCGGGGACGCCGTGCCCGCGTCGTCCATGCCACACCCTCGCATCGGTCCCGGCTTGGCCTGACGATGAACACCGTGCAACGGATGCAACTGCTGAGCCGGGCGACACGCAACGCGTGGATTATTGGGATGACTACGACAGCGAATACCGCTCGGGAGCGTCCAATCGTCTCACTGCCAGACCTGGACACGGACGAGCGGGTTATCTACGTGGCCCCGGCAGGTGACCCCGCCATTCACCACGGATGCTCCGGGTAATAACGCTGCATCATGCGGGCGACGTAGGCGATGAGGTTCGGATGCGTTTCCACCGCGCGGCGCAGCGGCGTGTCGAAGAACGGCGTGGCCACACAGGCGAGCATGCCGAACGCGGTGGCGTCCACGCCGCTGTGCGTTTCGCCCATCAGCCAGGGCTTGTCGCCCAGCAGCTGCGCCAGTGCATCGATCGAGCGCTCGCCCAGCACGGCGATCCGCGCTGGCGTATGCCGGCCCAGTCCCTGCGCATGCAGCTCGACCGCCTTGCGGGCCTGCATGTCGTGGCGCAGTTGCTCACGGTCGGCTTCGGGCGCGCCATCGGCGAAATGCGCGGGGCCCTTGGCGAAGTTCTCCGGATCGATCCAGCGAAACCAGACCATCGCGAAGTAGAGATGGTCTTCGAGCAGACGCTCGATCGCCCAGGCCTGCGCCCGCTGGCAGGCGTCCAGCCCCTCGTCCAGATCCACTCCGTACTTGCGCTCGATATGCGCGCGGATGAAGGTGGAGTCGCTCACCACCTCGTCGTGGTCGTTGATGAAAGGCAGCTTGCCGTTCGGCGCCTGCGGCGGAATGACGGACGCCCGGTCATAGACCAGGCCGGCCATCTTCAGCTGCACCTCGGTCTTGATCACGAACGGGCTGGTGTCTGGCAGCCCGAAGCCGGCGCGGGTGGCATACAAGGTAAGGCTCGATGACGACATGGGCGCGCTCTGCGGCGAAGGGTGCGTACAGCTTGACCAAGTGCTGCTGACAGCATCGTGTCAGCAGTACCGGCCGGTGGCACTGCCGTCATACCTCGCGCCCGCCCGCTTTTTGTGGACTATCCGGATACCGTATCCATCGGGACCAGCTGCCCGCGCTTGAGCGTGCCCAGCGCCACACGCGTCTGGAAGCGCCGCACGTTGGCGTTCTCGGCGACCATTTTTTTCATGAGCGCATCGTAGCCCTCGACATCGCGCACCGAGACGATCAGGACGTAATCGCCCTCTCCCGTCACGTACCACGCCTCCTGGATGGCGGGCTCGGCGGCGATCCAGGTTTTCAGGCTCACCAGCAGTTCGGGACGCTCGCGCTCCACCTCGACGTCGACGATCAAGGTCAGCGGGCGCCCGACGATCCGCGCATCGACGATGGCTACCTCGGCCGCGATCACCGCTTCGTCCCGCAGGCGCGCGATCCGTCGCTGCACCGCCGACGACGACAAGCCGATGGCCGCGCCGATCAGCTCGGCCGAGCGGCGCGCATCGCGCTGGAGGATCGCGAGGATTCCGCGATCGAATTTGTCGAGTTCCAACGGCATCAGGCGTACGGCTTCCGCAAGTCAGGGAAAAAACCCGCCTGGACGGCGAGAGATGCGGCAACGCCGCGGGGCCGAACCTCAGCATGGGGCGTCGGTGGCGCCGCCTCGCGACCTACCCGCCTCAGGTACTGAATTCATGCTCGACCTCGCTTCCATCCACGCCGCCTCGCGCCACATCGATCCGACATTTCCCGACTCCCCGATCGACACCGACAGTCGGCTCGACAGGCTGCTGGGTTGCCGCGTGCTGGCCAAGGTCGAGCTGGACAATCCGGTGGACTCGTTCAAGGGCCGCGGCACCGAATGGTTCTGCGCAACCAGCCTGCGGGAGGCAGAACATCTGGCTTGTGCCTCGGCCGGCAATTTCGGGCAAGGGCTTGCGCGTGCGGCGGCAAGACGCGGCCACCCCTGCGCGGTGCTTGCGGCGGGAAACGCCAATCGCGTCAAGGTCGACGCGATGCGCGGATTCGGTGCGGACGTCCATCTCGCCGGCGTCGATTTCGACGCCGCCAAGGCAGCCGCGCGCCGCTACGCCGAAGCGCATGAATTGCGCTTCGTAGAGGATGGCCTCGAACTGGCACTTGCCGAAGGACCGGGAACGATCGCACTGGAATTGCTGCGCGACGCAAGCTTCGACACCATCGTGTTGCCGCTGGGCAACGGCGCGCTGCTTGCTGGCATCGGCACGGTTCTGCGCGAGCTGGCGCCGCTCACTGAAATCATCGCGGTGGTGGCGAACAACGCGCCGGCGATGAAGCTTTCGCTCGATGCCGGCAGGGTCGTCGAAACCGGTCGCGCGGAAACCATCGCCGATGGCATAGCGGCGCGGGTGCCCATCGCATCCACGCTCGCCTACCTGCGAGCCTGCCGCGACGACATCGTCGCCGTGTCCGAGCAGGACATTTTCGATGCCATGTTGCTGGTCCACCGATATCTCGGTCGCGTGACGGAGCCGGCCGGCGCGTCGCCACCCTTCTGAGCGGCGGAAACATTTCGCCAGCACTGCGCGACCGCCTGCTGATATCCCCGTGACATCGCCATGTCGCGGCCACGCCGTCGACGACGATATTTCCCCAAAGGCAAAGCCCATCCATGAAACTCCTGTATCAGACGCACTCGCCCTACGCCCGCAAGGTCCTCGTCGCCGCCCATGAGCTGGACCTCGCCGGGTCGGTACAGGTCATCCATTACGAAACCAGTCCGACGCGGCAAAACGCCGAGGTGTTCGCGCTCAATCCGCTGGGCAAGGTGCCGGTCCTGCTGTGCGACGACGGCCAGGTATTGTTCGACTCGAGCGTGATCTGCGATTACCTGGACAGCCTGCACGGGCGCCCGCTGTTGATCCCGGCCGATTCGAAGCAGCGATACCGAGCCCTGCAATGGCAGGCGCTTGCGCAAGGCCTGGCGTATGCCGGCATCGCCGTGCGATGGGAGGCCGAGCGGCGCCCCGAATCGCTGCGCTGGCCGATGATGCGGGATGGACAGTTGCAGAAGGTCGTCGCCGCCTGCGATTTCCTGGAGCGGGAAATCGGCACATATGCCGCCGTCGATATCGGAGCCATCGCCATCGCCACCACCTTGAGCTGGATCGAATTCCGCGACGTCTATCCGTTCCGCACAGGACGGCCGCATCTGTCGTCCTGATATGCGGCGTTCTGCGCGCGGCCGTCGATGCGCGCGACGACTCTCAGTGGCGACACGAACGACTGACCAACACGACAGCGCGGGCAAAGTCGGGATACGCGCTATCGCCGATGCCACGCAACCTCTTCCCTTCGCGACAAGGCAACGAACATGAGTTCCCTCTGGACCGGCCTGCTCTTTCTGCATGGCCACATCACCGACTGGCGGCTGGCGCGACGACTGTCCCACACGCCGACGCCACAGGAACCGGTGCCTGCTGCAGTCCCTGCCATCGATCAGCATCCCGTCCCCCCGCGTCGACGCACGCTGATGCTGCGCTTGTGCCTTGGCATCGGCAGCGGCGAGTTGCATAGGCAATGACCGGCCGGCAACCGAGCTAACGCGGGCCCGGCCAGGGGCCAGAAAGTTTCCCGGCGCATGTCGATTTCCTTCGATCTCGTTCGTCGTCAGTGAAAGCACCTCTTTCTCGACCAAGGCGACCCGCAATGACGTTGAAGCTCTACTTTCACCCCTTTTCCTCCTACTCCCAGAAGGCGCTCGTCGCGCTCTACGAGAACGGCACACCGTTCGAACGGCGCCTGCTGTCGCCCGACCATCCCGAAGTACTGGGGGAATTCGCGGCGTTATGGCCGCTGAAGCGCTTTCCCATGCTGGTGGACGGAAGCCGTACGGTGATCGAGGCGAGCATCATCATCGAGTATCTGGATCTGCATCACCCCGGCCCGGTGCGGCTGGTTCGCGGCGACGCGAAGGACGCGCTGGAAGTGCGGATGATGGACCGCTTCTTCGACAACTACATCTCGACGCCGCAGCAGAAAGTCGTGTTCGACAGCTTGCGACCGGAGGCGGAGCGGGACGCCCGCGGCGTGGCCGACGCGCGCGCGATGCTCGACACCGCTTACGGCTGGCTCGACAAGATCATGGCCGACCGCGAATGGGCGGCCGGCGACCATTTCAGCCTCGCCGACTGCGGCGCCGCGCCGTTCCTGTTCTATGCGGACTGGACCCACCGCATCGACGCGTCGTTCGCCAACGTCATCGCCTACCGCAAGCGACTGCTGGCGCGTCCGTCGTTTGCGCGCGCCGTCGACGAGGCACGCCCGTACCGCCCGCTGTTCCCGCTCGGCGCGCCCAATCGCGATTGATGCATCGCGACCGATCCTTCACCCCCACCTGAGACCGACCATGACGCACATCCCATCCCTCGTTCCCGCCGCCGAGCTGGCGAAACGCAATAGCATGACCTTCCCGAACGAGAGCGCCGACTACCGCCGCGCGCGCAATGCGCTGTTCATCGAGGAGATCGAGCTGCGCCGGCACATCGAACGTGTCGCCGAGCAGCGTCGCGCACTGCCCCCTGGCGGCGAGGCCACCGGCGACTACCGCTTCGAAGGCGAACACGGACCGCTCGATCTCGCCGGCCTGTTCGGCGACAAGCAGACCCTGGTCGTCTACAGCTACATGTTCGGCCCGCAGCGCGAGCGGCCCTGCCCGATGTGCACGTCGCTGCTCAGCGCATGGGACGGCGAGGCGCGCGATATCCAGCAGCGCGTCGCGCTGGCCGTGGTAGCGCGTTCGCCGATCGAGCGCCTTCTCGCCTTCAAGCGGGAACGCGGCTGGCGCGACCTCGCGCTGTATTCCGATACCAACGGCAACTACAGCCGCGATTACCACGGCATCGACAAGAATGGCGGCGACGACGCGGCCTTCACCGTATTCACCCGCCGCGACGGCACCATCCGCCACTTCTGGAGCGGCGAAATGGGCGGCGAAAGCGCCGACCCCGGCCAGGACGCGCGCGGCGCACCCGACCTGATGCCGCTCTGGACCATTCTCGACGTGACACCCGAAGGGCGCGGCACCGACTGGTATCCGAAGCTCGACTACCCGCGCTGATCCAGGCGACTAGCCGCCGGGCGGCGTATCGAACATGTATGGCGTACGTTGCGCCGATGCCCGCTCGCCGAACGCGCGGGCCAACGCCGTCAGATGGCCGTAAGGCAGCAGAGGAACCGTCGCACGGAATGCCAGGTGCTCGATGAGGCAGAAGAGCGACGCCTCGAGCAGGCTGATGTCGCGGGGCGGCATGGCGTCGATGATGGGCGGCAGCCTTTCATCGAGCCACTCCAGCGCATTGCGCATCCCTGCAGCCGACTTGGCGAAGTAGATGCTGTCCGCCGGCAACTTCGCGACCTGCGTGCCGAAAGCGAGCTGCACTTGTGCCTGCATGGCGTGCCAGACGAGTTCCTGCGCATTGCGCGCCGGTAAGTCGCGCAGGTCCTCGGGCCAGACGACCCGACGACGCTCCGGCGCGGACTCCGCCAGCGTGCGACAGATGTTCTCGGCACCGAATACCCTCACATCGCCCAGCTTCAGCACGGGCAGCTTGAGCGCTGGGTTTCCCGCGTAATCGGATGGATTCAGCGACGAAAGATCGTAGACCGGTGCAAACTCGCAGGCCACGCCCAATTCCTCCGCGAACACGCGCACGAGACGCGTGAAGTGCGAACTGCTGCGTCCGACGATGCACGGAACCGGCATCCCGCCGCGGGTGCCATGTTCAACGCTCAAGGCTCTGCGCCTCGAAGAAAATCAGCTTGCTCCTGTCGTCTGCACGGCACTGCTCCCGTCGTGCATTTCGGGCAACTCGACCAACACCCATCTCAGCCATCCTGCTTTCTGGCGGCGGCCTGTCTGCGTTTGGCGGCGCGGGCGCGCTCCGCGGACTGAATGCCATGGGCCTTCAGGATCGCTGAAAGCAGCCCCGGAAAGCGCTGTTCGATCTCGGCGCAGCGGCTGGTGTTGTGCATCTCCACGCCGTGCCGCTCGCTGCGCACCAGCCCCGCTTCCCTGAGTGCGCGGAAGTGCTGTGAAAGCGTGGACTTGGGGATGCTGCGGTCGCTCATCTGCAGGAAGTTCGAGCAGATATTGGTGCAGTTCGAGCCGGCCAGTTCCGCATAGATCGCCACCCGCACGGGATCGGACAAGGCATGCAGGATGCCCTCCACGGTGATGTCTTCGATCGACGGGTGAATCAGCGGCCTCATGGCAGCCATCCTAGCAGCTCTTGATATCTAGTTCTTTAGTTCATAAGTTACGAACTATTGAAGAACAAACCCCCTCCCGCCCCCACACACAGGAAATGTCATGAGCAAGCTCAACGGTAAAGTCGCCATCGTCACCGGCGCATCCAAAGGCATAGGCGCAGCCATTGCCAAGTCGCTGGCTGCCGCAGGCGCGTCGGTGGTCGTCAACTACGCTTCCAGCAAGTCGGGCGCCGAGGCTGTCGTCGCCGAGATCGACGCGGCCGGCGGCAAGGCGGTTTCCGTTCGCGGGGACGTCTCCAAGGCGGCCGATGCGCAGGCCATCGTCGACGCGGCCATCGCGCATTTCGGCCGGCTGGACATTCTCGTCAACAACTCGGGCGTCTACGGCTTTTCCCCGCTCGAGAGCATCACCGAGGAAGACTTCCACCGGCACTTCAACGTCAACGTGCTCGGCCTGCTGCTGACGACCCAGGCCGCCAGCAAGCATCTCGGCGAAGGCTCCAGCATCATCAACATCGGATCGGTCGTCACCCGCATCACCCCGCCGGGCAGCGCGATCTACACCGGCACCAAGGGTGCCGTGGACGCCATCACCGGCGTGCTGTCGCGCGAACTGGGCCCGCGCAAGATCCGTGTCAATGCGCTGAACCCGGGCATGATCGAAACCGAAGGCACCCATGCCGCCGGCTTCATCGGTTCGGACTTCGAAGCCGATGCCGTCTCGCGCACGCCGCTGGGGCGTATCGGTCAGCCCAACGATATCGCTTCGATCGCCGTGTTCCTGGCCTCCGACGATTCCTACTGGCTCACCGGCGAGCAGCTGCTCGCCGGCGGCGGCGTGCGCTGACCGGCAAATCGCGAAGGGCGCATTCCGGCATCGGAATGCGCCCTGCCTGGTCGCATCCACCGCTTGCCGTATCAGGGATGGGTCTCCATCTGGCGCACTTCGCAGGTGATATCCCATTCGTCACCGTGGATCTTCAGAAACCGCTCCGTCCAATGGATGGCCTCCTCCATCGACTTGGTCTCCATCAGCGCATAACCGCCGATCACCTCCTTGGCTTCGGTGAACGGGCCGTCGACCACGCTGATCTTGCCGTGGGAAAGCCGTACACGAACACCTTCCGACGTCGGCCGCAGCCCTGCGGTGTCGAGCATGACCCCGGCCCGGGTCACTTCCTCGAGCAGCTTGCCCATATCGCTCATCAGTTGCTCGCTGGGCTGCAGTCCGCTGTTCTCGTTGATCCTGACTATCGAAAGGAATCGCATAGCTCCATCTCCTGTGACTGTCTGGGGGGACCGTACGCCGGATGGCTGCGCAGCCTGCAAGCACCTCGGCTATCCATGCAACGAATGGCAGGCGGCCGAATCGACATGTGCGGGGAAACCATCTTCCATTACGCGCTCAACGTCTTCGTGCCATTGACCGTCCACCCGTCGTCGTAGCGTGGAACGCATGGCGAATCAGGGCATCGACGCAACCTGACCCTCTTCCGCCGCCGCCGGGCTCGCGCGCAGCATCGCCGCACCGAGCAGCGCGCCCAGCGCGGCGAAACAGGCGCCGACCAAGAAGGCTGCCTGGTAGCCGCCGGCAAGTGCGGCAAGTGGCAGGTGATCGCTCGTCAGCAAACCTTCGCTGCGCGAAGCCGCGAGGCTGGCAAGAATGGCCAGGCCCAACGCACCGCCCATCATGAAGGCCGTGTTGACCACACCTGAAGCCAGACCGGACTCGGATGGCGACACGTCGCTCATGGCGGCCAGCAGCACCGGGTTGAACGCGATGCCGGCGCCCAGGCCGAGCAACACCATGCCGGGCAGGATATCCATCAGGAAATGCCCGTCGACGGGCGCGCGCGCGAACAGCAACAAGCCAGCCGCCGCCAGCAGCAGTCCCGCTGCCAGGGGGCGGCGGATACCGAAACGCATCACCAGTTTCGCCGAGATGCCCAGCGAGAACACGGCCATGATCAGGTTCGCCGGCAGAAAGGCCAGCCCCACTTCCATCGGGTTGTAGCCCAGCACCAGCTGCATATACAGCGCGCAGAGGAAGAACCAGGCAAACATCGCCGCCGCCCACAGCACGCCGACGATATTGGATACCGCCAGATTGCGCAGCTTGAACAGCCGCAGCGGCATCAGTGGCGTGTGCACGCGCGTTTCGATCAGCAGGAACGCCGCCAGCAAGGCGATCGCGATGAGCAGCTGTCCCAGCGTGCGCTGCGATGTCCAGCCCAATTCGTTGCCGTTGACGATCGCGTAAACCGCAAGCATCAGCGCCGCGGTCACGGTCACCGCACCGAGCACATCCAGATGCCGCGACGTCGACCCGCCCGATACCGCCGGCAGCAAGCGCAGGGAAAGCACGACCACGCCGATGCCGATCGGCAGATTGACCAGGAACACCCAATGCCAGCTCAGGCTGCTGGTCAGCACGCCGCCCAGCATCGCGCCGAGGCTGCCGCCGCCGGCGCAGACGAAACCGTAGATGCCCATCGCCTTGGCGCGATCGGCCGCTTCGGTAAACAGATCCATGATCAACGATAACGCCACCGCCGTGACCACGGCTCCGCCCAGCCCTTGCACACAGCGTGCGATGACCAGCACGTCTTGGGTGGCGGACAGCCCGCAGCCCAGCGACGCCAGCGTGAACACCACGATGCCGATCAGGAACAGGCGTCGATGTCCGTACAGATCGCCGAGCCGGCCGCCGAGCAGCAAAAAGCCGCCATAGGTCAGCATGTATGCATTCACCACCCAGGCCAGCGACGTATCGGAGAACTTCAAATCCGTCTTGATCGATGGCAGCGCCACGTTCACGATCGTCGTGTCGAGCACGATCATCAGGACGCCCAGGCACAGGACCGTCAAGGCCAGCCAGCGGCGGTCGTGATGCGCATGCCTGCCTAGTGGCGTCATGGCCGGGGTTTCGGTCGGTGCTGTGTCCATGCATGGGTCTCGTGGATGGCGGGGTCGGCGCTGCCGAACGGGCAGCCTCATTCCAGCGTCGAACGAGCGCCTCCGAAATCGACATGCTCCCGGTCCCGCCAGGGAATCGCGGATAACCCGGCTCCGGCACCTGTATTGGCACACCTTGTGCGCGAACACACGGTGCGCTGAGGTGACAAGATTCGCGCACAAGGTGCGCACCTGCAAACAAATCGGGGTTGTTCAAGGTACCCAGAGCACCATACTGCGCCGAGAGTAAGCAAGGAGGTTACCGGGGCCCTACCCTCTTTTTCCTGCAAACCGAATGCAGGAAGCAGCGCGACGTGCCAGGCACGTCTCAGCCCGACATGCCGTTGTCAGGCGAGAGTGTCGCGACGCGGCAGCCTCCAGCCGGGGCGCACGAAGTGACAGGTGTAACCGTCGGGATAGCGCTCGAGGTAATCCTGATGCTCGGGCTCGGCCTCCCAGAAGTCGCCGGCGGGCGCCAGCTCCGTCGCGACTTTGCCAGGCCACAGGCCGGAGGCATCCACATCGGCGATGGTGTCCTCGGCCACCAGCTTCTGTTCCGTGGACGTGTAGAAAATCGCCGAACGGTAAGAGCTGCCGCGGTCATTGCCCTGCCGGTTCGGCGTGGACGGATCGTGGATCTGGAAAAAGAACTCCAGCAGCGCGCGATAGCTGAGCTTCGACGGATCGAAGATGATTTCGACGCCTTCGGCGTGGCTGCCGTGATGACGGTAAGTCGCGTTCGGCACATCGCCGCCGGTGTAACCCACGCGGGTGGCGATCACGCCGGGATAGCGGCGCAGCAGATCCTGCACACCCCAGAAGCAGCCACCGGCCAGCACGGCACGTTCGGTACTCATCGCACATCCTCCACTTGAGCCAAGTAGTCCGCGTAACCCTCGGCCGCCATGTCGTCGCGGTGGATGAACCGCAGCGAGGCCGAATTGATGCAGTAGCGCAGGCCGCCCCGATCTTTCGGGCCATCGGGAAAGACGTGCCCAAGATGGCTGTCGCCGTGTACCGAGCGCACCTCCGTGCGAACCATGCCGTGCGTGCCGTCGCGCAATTCGTTGACGTTGGCGGGCTCGACCGGCTTGGTGAAACTCGGCCAGCCGCATCCCGACTCGAATTTGTCGGACGAGGCAAACAGCGGCTCGCCCGACACGATGTCGACGTAGATGCCCGGCTGCTTGTTGTCCAGGTACTCGCCGGTGCCGGGCCGCTCGGTGGCATTTTGCTGGGTGACGCGATGCTGCTCGGGCGAGAGCCTCGCGACGGCATCGGGCGTCTTGCTGTACTTGTTCATGGGCTTCTCCTGCTTTGGACAATCATCCCCGGTTCGAACCGATAAACCGATCCAGGCCGGCAACGTCATCCATAGGTTGAATGGTGCATAGATTGGGGCCGACCAGGCGAACCCAACCTGCACACCGATGCATTACGTACCGAAGCGGCGCACGGTTACGTGCCGGGCTCTGTCCACGTGAGGCGCCGCGATCGACGAGCCCCGGATCCGGTCACGTGCCATGGATGCGTACCTTTTCTCTTGTGACCCCCTCCATTGTGGTGCCGAGGCAGGCTACCCGGGAGGGCACTGGCAGCGGGAGACCGACGTCCGGCGCCTGCTTCGATTGCAATGCCGTAACCTGCGCGGCGAAACTCGCATCGGATAAACCTCCACCTGCTCGCCCTCTTCGTCGCATCGCGGCCAACTGCCACCGATGCGGCACAGCTATTTCAGGAGATTGCCCGTCGTGTCCCATTATTCCGGCCCCCTGTTGACGCAGCCCACTGCCGAAGCCCTGCTCACTGCACGCGATGCCGGCGCGGGCGAGTGGACCGGCTCGCTGGACCTGGGGCTATCGAGCGGCAGCGCCTCGCTGGAGATGGACGCGTGGCACTGGCGAGGCCAGCGCTATCCCTATCCGCGCGTGCTGAAGGACCGCACCATCTATTACTGGGACGGCGACGAGTTCGCGTCGGTCTCGCGCTATTCCGGCTCGCTGATCAAGCTGGTGCCTACCGAGTGGGGCGCACCCACCTTCGAGATCGACGGCATCAAGATGCTGCCTACCTCGAAGGAATCGCCGTTCGAGGATGCGCGCCGCAAGGTGGCGCTGATCGAGCCGCACGGCAAGGTGGTGCTCGATACCTGCGGCGGCCTCGGCTACTTCGCTGCCTGCTGTCTGGAGGCGGGCGTGGCACGCATCCTCTCGTTCGAGAAGAATGCCGACGTGCTGTGGCTGCGCACGCTCAATCCGTGGTCGCCCGACCTCGATGAGGTTGACCCGGACGCGGCCGCCGGCGCCGACCGCTTCCAGCTCACCCATGCCGACGTGTCGCAGGCGATCGCGCAGATCGCCGACGCTTCGGTGGACGCGCTGCTGCACGACCCGCCGCGCTTCGGCATCGCCGGCGAGCTGTACTCGCAGATGTTCTACGACCAGCTGGCGCGCGTGCTGCGCCGCGGCGGCCGCCTGTTCCACTACACCGGCAGCCCGAACAAACTCACCAGCGGCCGCGATGTCCCGCGCGAGGTGGAAAAACGGCTTCAGAAAGCCGGCTTCAAGGCTCAGCTCGCGCTGGATGGGGTTCTGGCGACGCGACGTTGAGCCAGGCCGGGTCCAGTCGCTCTTGAACGGCACCGGACCCGCCTCGCGCATGAAGGTCCGCACCGTCACCGCACCCACGCCCTTGAAGCCGCGCAGTCGACGTTCGAAATCCGCGCGACTTTCGGATGCCTCGAAAATTCCGAGGATCCGTCCGTGATACTGATCGATCAGCGTCTCGCACAGCAGCGCGAGCCGATTGGCGATGGACTCGTCGTAACGCGCATAGCCGTCCTCGTCCAGAATCTTCACCAACTCCGCATGGCTGCAATGACACAGCTTGCGCGGCGTATCCCGTTCGTGCGTTTCGACCAGCGCGCGCCAGGTGGCGGCCGCGATCTTCTGCCCGATGCGCTTGCCGAACAGGAAACTGGCGAGAAACCATTTGAACAGGCTTTGCTCGTCGCCCTTCTTCACCGTGATGCCGAGATCGGCGGCAGACATGTATCGACTCATGGGAATGATCTCGATCGTGGCGCTAACGCCCTGACATCCGATGCAAGCGACGATAAGACCGCCCTGCGGATAGTCAGGTGAAAGCCGTATAAACCGCATGAATAGCAGGGACACGGACGGAGGCTCGCAGTTCGACAACACAACGTCGTGCCTGTCGGGGCCTCGACTCGGGTCATGTCGCCCACCTCCTCGGCGCCCTCCCGCTCCCGAAATTGCCCTACCATCAAGCCATGGACACAGCGCCGCTCCCTCCATCGAACGATGCCCGACGCGGCAGCCTGGCATGCGTCGGCATGGGCATGACCCTGGGCTCCCACCTCACTCCACTGGCACGCAGCCAGATCGAGCAGGCGGACGTGGTGTTTGCAGCACTTTCCGATGGCATCGTGGAGCTGTGGCTGGAACGCATGCACCCGGATGTGCGCAGCCTCCAGCCCTATTACGCCGAAGGCAAGTCGCGGATGAAGACTTATCGGCAGTGGGTCGACCTGATGATGGACGAGGTGCGCGCCGGCAAGAGGGTCTGCGGCGTGTTCTACGGTCATCCCGGCATCTTTGCCTGGTCGCCGCACAAGGCCATCGAGGTGGCTCGTGCGGAAGGCTTCAATGCACACATGGAGCCGGGCATTTCCGCCGAGGACTGCCTCTACGCCGACCTGGGGATCGATCCCGGCCGCTTCGGATGCCAGCACTTCGAGGCCAGCCAGCTGCTTTTCTATGAACGGCGAATTGATACCGCCGGCTATCTGGTGCTGTGGCAAGTCGGGCTGGTAGGCGACCTGTCGCTGAAACGCTTTTCCACCGGAGCGGCATACCGTCAGGTACTGGTAGACGTGCTGAGCGCGGACTATCCGCTCGACCACGAGGTGATCGTCTATCGCGGCGCTACCTTGCCGATCCAGAAGCCGCGGGTCCGCCGCATGGCGCTGCGCGACCTGCCCTGCGCCGAACTGACCGCCGAGGAGACGGTCGTGCTACCGCCCGGCGCGGCGTTGAAGCAGAATCCAGCCGTGCGTGAGCGGCTGACAGCACTGGACAAGGAAGCTTCCATCGCCTGACCCACTCCGGTGGTCCGCGGCACTCACCAGTGCGAACACTTTGGAACCACCGTAAACAGGGGAAAAACATGTCGGACACGATCGAACTGCTGGAAGCCATCGGCCGGAACGCCACGCTGCGCCACGCATCCGCGGACGAGCTCGCGCCCATTCTCGAACAGGCGAAGGCATCCGCAGCCCTGAAGTCTGCCGTCGCTGCCGGCGACAGCTCGCTCCTGTCCGAAGAGTTCGGGCACAAGCCGAATCATTCACCGCAGATCTCCAATTCGCCTGGGCATGAGGAGGACGAGCCGGACCATGACGACGACGACAAGCCGCACCATCCATCCGAACCCGGCCACGGTGCGTCGCACAAACATACGCCGCACAAACAATAATCTCGGTCACCGTGCCCATCGACCAGCGGTGCAGACGATGGGGGACCGTTTTGACGGCCCTGTTCTTCTGCGCCCTGATGCAGGCAAGCCACGCCAGCAAAACTCCCGAGATCACCGACGCCGGCGCATTCCTGGACCAAACCGAAAGCCTGCGCATCAAGGATCACCGGCATTTCGCCGAACGGCTGGCGCAGATCCATCGCGAGTCGCCCGCGCTGACGATGGCCGAGCAATGGCATCTGCGCTATCTCGATGCGCTCGAGTCCTCGCTGGAAGGCAATTACGCTGCGGCGGAGAAGCCGCTGCACGAGGTAATCGATCATTCGGGCGATCCGATGCTTGCCGCCAAAGCATCGGCGCTTCTCATGAACAACCTGGCAGTCGAGCGTCGTTACGAAGACGCCTTCAAGCTGGCCCAACAGCTGACCATCGACCTGCCCCGGATCCAGGACAAGACGGTTCGCCTCCAAGTCCTCAGCTACCTGTCGCAGATGTTGAACCTGGCCGGACAGACGGATCTGGCGATCAAGTACGCCCATATGATGGAGGACACCGTTCCTTCGGTCACAAACTCGTGCTACGCGCGCTCCAAGCTGGTCGCCGCGCTCTATAACGCCAAACGGCTCACGTCCTCGAGCCCGGAACTGAAGCAAGTCATTAATACGTGCGAAGCGGCTGGACAGCCCATCTTGACAACGACCGGACAGCTCATCCTCGGCACGCTCTTCCTGGAAGAACACCAGCCTGCCAAGACGTTGTCGCTGCTGGACCGGATAGCGCCCGCCATCCGGCTCAACCAGTACTACCCGCACGCGCTGTCTGCGCAGGCACAGCGAGCCCAGGCGTATGAACAGCTTGGTGAAGATGAATACGCCCGGAAGGCCGCGCTCGCCGCCCTGGCGATGGCCAGCCCGAACGACATCAGCGACTATCTCAAGGATGCCTACGAGGTGCTCTACCGGGTCGCGAAGCGACACGACGATACGGCGTCCGCACTTGTCTACTACGAACACTATGTCGCCCAGAACAAGGGTTCGCTCGATGATGCCGCCGCACAGGCATTGGCCTATCAAACAGTCCAGCAGCGGGTCCTGACCCGCAAGCTGGAAACCGAAGAGCTGAGCAAGCAGAACAGCGTCCTCAAGTTGCAGCAAGCGTTGGATGCCAAGGCTGCGGAGGCCAGCCGGCTCTACATCACGCTGCTGATCATCTTGCTGGCGGCCATCGCATTCTGGCTGTTCCGCACCTTGCACTCGCAGAAGCGCTTCAAGCGCATGGCCATCCGCGACGGCCTCACCGGCATCTTCAACCACCAGCATTTCATCAGCGAGGCCGGTCGAGTCTTGCGTCTCATGGAGAAAAGGCGCGGCCACGCCTGCCTGATGTCGATCGACCTGGACCACTTCAAGCAGGTCAACGATACCCATGGCCACGTCATGGGCGATGCCGTGCTGAAGCATGCCGTCGCCATCTGCCAGCAACACCTGCGGCCCGTCGACTTGTTCGGGCGCCTGGGCGGCGAGGAATTCGGCATACTGCTGCACGAGTGCTGCCACAATCAAGGTATGGATATCGCCAATCAGATCCGGCTAGCCATCGAAGCGTCGCCGATGGAAAAAGACGGAAGCGCCATATCGATTTCCGCCAGCGTCGGCCTGGCCGCCACCGACACTTCCGGCTACGAGCTGCTGCGGCTATGCACGGAAGCCGATGCGGCGCTTTATCGCGCCAAGCGCGCCGGACGCAATCGCGTCATCGCCGATACCGAAAGCGACGGTCTGCTCGAAGCCTGAGGTCTCTAGCGGGTCCGGCGGGATGATCGCCGCTGAAGGAGAGCCCAGGCGCCATGGCGCAAGGCAGCGAACACCACGCCGGCCGCGAGAAGAACGCAAGTTGAGCGGTGCCGCGCACTCGCGAATTGGTGGGAAAGCCCCAGGTCGCGCCGCCCGTTATGGACGCATGCCAACCCACTTGGATCCTGGGCTGGTACGCCGCCGCAACCCTCGCTTCTCGTACCAATGATGGGCATAGGGATTGGTGTTGTAGGGAGGAATCTCCGCGTAGCCGTTTCGGGCATACAGCGCCCGGGCTTCGTCGAGGCTGCGGTTGGTATCCAGCTGCAATACGTCCAGACCGAATTCCACAGCGTGCTTTTCTAGCGCCTCGAGCAGGCGTTGTGCGATACCCATGCCGCGGGCGGAAGGCGCCACCCACATGCGCTTGATCTCGCCTACCCGGCGGCCGGTGACCTTGAGCGCGCCGCAGCCCACCGGCTGTCCGTCCAGCCGCGCGACGAGAAAGATCCCGGCCGGCGGCACGAGCTCCCCGGGATCGGCCGATGTGCTGCGCGCGGGATCGAATCCCGTCTCGAAACGCTCCTCCAATTCGTGGAAATACGCCTCGACGCACAGACGGGCATCGGCACTGCCGGGGTCGGCGGCTTCGATGGCTACCGAGGAGGCGCGCATGAGCCGCTCCACCTCTTCCATCGCCGCGAGCAGGCGCTCGCGCTGTCGGTCGCCCAACGGAGCCAGCAACGAAATGGCGAGATCCTGCGAACGCCGATCCAGCAGGCTCCACTCCTTCCGCCCTTTCGGCGTCAGCGCGACGCGCCGTACCCTGGCATCGTCGGCAGCACGCTGCGACGTCGCCAGGCCTTGTCGCTCCAGCGAGCGCAGCAGCCGGCTGAGATAGCCCGAGTCCAGCGACAGGCGTGCGCGCAGATCGCGTACATTCGCGCCACCCCTGCCGATCTCGAAAAGCAGCCGCGCCTCACCCAGCGGACGGCCGCTGCCGAGGTAGTTGTCGCTGAGCACGCCGATCCGCTCCGTGACCACGCGGTTGAAACGACGGACCTGCCGGAACTGTTCCGTATCCATTGCCTGACTATAGTCAGATAATCGCGCGCGTCAATCCCACGACCGCACTTGCGGTTCGGCACTTCAAGGATGCGATGGGACCGGCCGAAAGCACGCAGCCTGTCCTTCGCCGCCGAGGCCCTGTTCCATGCGGAAGCGTGCGGCCGTATGGCGCCTCGACCGGGGAAATACCGGCCTTGCAGAACGCTACCGTCACACTTCGGCACTGCAGGCACTTCTGGCGTATAAATCTGCCGATCCGTCAGCCAGAGCAGGAATCACGCCCATGAAGTCCTTGTTGAAATTCGCGGTGCTCGCCCTCGTCGCCACCGCTACCTTCGCAACGCCTGCGTTTGCCGCACTGAAGGAAGGCACCCAGGCGCCCGACTTTTCCGCGCCGGCCTATCTCGCCGGCCAGCCCTTCACGTTCAAGCTCGCCGATGCCTTGAAGAACGGCCCCGTAGTGGTCTACTTCTTCCCGGCTGCACACACGGCGGGCTGCAACATCGAGGCGCACCTGTTCTCCGAGGCCATCGACCGGTTCAAGGCGCTGCATGCCACCGTGATCGGCGTCACCGCCGGCAACATCTCGGAGCTGGCGGCTTTCTCGAAGGAAACCGAACACTGCGGCGGCAAGTTCCCGGTCGCGGCCGACGACGGCGCAAAGATCGCCAAGCGATACGACGCCTTGCTGCTCATGCGGCCGGGCTGGTCGAACCGCACCTCGTACGTGATTGCTCCGTCGGGGAAGATCACGCACGTCTATTCGAGCCTCAGCCCGAAGAAGCATGTAAAGGAGACGCTGGACGCGGTGAGGGCGCTCGAAAAATAAGGCGTCGAGGCCGTCGGCTGGAATCCGGGCCTGCCTCCGGCCGGCGGCAGCGCCGCCCGCTCGGCGCGATGATCATTTCGTCCCCGTCCCTGCGTGCTCCCGCGCCAACCTCGCATCGAGCATCTTCGCAGCGGTCGCGGCATAGGTGCGACAGGCGCCGGCGTCGATCAATGGAGCGGCATCGGCATCGGACTTGCGCCCTGCCACTTTCTGCCAGAAGTCGCTGGCGTCGGGGTGCGGCGTGAGCAGGATGTCGCAGGGCAATGCGGCCACGGTGGCTATCGCCTGATGAAACGCCGCGACGTGGCGCGGATGGTCGCTGAAACGGAAGCCGGGTGCACCGATCGGCGTCAGGCTGTCGGCATAGGCCATGCGCAGGCAGCGCCCGCCCGCGCATGAGATCCAGGTCCATGAGGTGCTGCCCTGCGTGTGGCCCGGGGTGTAGTGCGCGGTGATCGCCACATCGCCCAGCCGCGCCACCTCTCCATCGCGCAACACCTTCGCGTGGTGCACCGGCGGATAGTCCGGCATGTCGCCGTACTGGGGATCGTCGCGGTCGGCGCCGCCCAGCGCCATCTCCCGCGCGCCGGCCGCACTGGCCAGCACCTGGGCGCCGCTGTCGCGCTGCAATGCGGCGATGCCGCCGGCATGATCGGAATGCGCGTGCGAGTTGAGTATCCATTTGATGTCGCGCACGCGGAACCCCAGAGCGCGGATGTTTGCCTCGATCAGCGGCACAGACTCCGGCAGGTCGCCGTCGAACAGCGCCAGTCCCTGCCCCGTGTCCAGCAGGATCGAGGACAAACCGTATGGCCCTACGTACCAGGTGTTGCCGTAGATGCGGAACGGCTTCTGCGGTGCATTCCATTGCCGCCGGTCGATGCCATGGGACGCCTTCGGCGGCGGCTGTTCCGCACGGGTGGCCGGCAGGATCAGGCTCAGCATCAGGGTGGGGGCAACCAGCAGGCGTAGAGACATCATGGGAAAGCTCCGTGATCGTAAAGCGCGCAGCATCGCTTCCATACCTGACCCGCGACGGGCGAAATCCTGACGCTTTGCGGACACCCGTCGTGCCGGGCCAGCTCGGCGACGCAGACCACGGGCCATACATCGCGTTTCGATGATCGTCCCGCACTGATCAGGGTCAAGGCAGCGGTTGCGGGGTCCGGGAGATGATGGAGCCGGCGCCGGCACGGCGTCGATGCGATCGAGGAGACCACGATGGAATATCACATCGACATGGACGGCATGAAGCCGGATATGCGCGCCATCGAGGATGTCCTGTACGACCTGGACCCGGCGGTGATCGTGGCCATGGCGCTGGACGGCAACACCCTCAGGATCGCCACTTACATTCCCATGACGGACCTGCTCGGCCTGATCCGGCAGGCGGGCTGCCAGGTGGAGCCGGGCCAGGTGGTGGAGCTGCCATCGATCTGTTGCGGCGGTTGCGGCGGGTAGGCCGCCTGGCCGCCTGAAATGGACGGCCACCTGTCTCGCAACTTCAGTCGATCCGCTGCCAGACCGAGATCGGCACATCGCCGTTCGGGCGCGGCACCACGCGGTAGCTCAGCACGTTGCCCTCGAGTTGGTAGTGCCTGCTCTGCACCTGCCCTTCCCAATTGGGAAACGAAGCCCCCTGTATGTGGAAGACCAGGACACCATCGCCCGGCCC
The DNA here is from genome assembly GCF_042657005.1 of Rhodanobacter terrae. Lineage (NCBI taxonomy): Bacteria > Pseudomonadati > Pseudomonadota > Gammaproteobacteria > Lysobacterales > Rhodanobacteraceae > Rhodanobacter > Rhodanobacter terrae. The sequence continues at coordinate 13,271 of NZ_JBHSNG010000002.1, read as the reverse complement.
GATGCTGAGCGTGCCGAAGTGGGTGCTCGAGCCCATGACGGCCGCCTTGTACTCGTTCTCGGTTCCCTTCGCCTTGTCGCCCGAGCCGAACCTGGGCCGCTCGGATTTGAAGATCTGCAGCGAGTAGTGGCCCTGCTTGTCGATCAGCAACAGTCCCGTGGGCCCGGCACCGAAATCCGGCGTCCGCGAACCGTCGGGATGCTGGACGTCCGCCGCCACCAGGGCCCAGCTTCCCGCCAGCGATGACACACCGGGCGGCGAGGCGGCGAAGGCACTCGAAGCCCAGAGCGAGGTTGCGGCGAAAAGCACGGCAAGGACGTTGCCGATGCGTGCTGTGCGAACTTTCATGCGTTGAGCTTTCCTGTGAGTGGGGGGCAATCCGCGTTGAAACGTGCCTGCGACGGGCAGTCAGATGGTAGGCTTCCCGCACGTTTAAGAAAATTCGATAATTTAAAACCATCGCATTAGAAAAACTGAAGTAATGGCACTGCCCAATCTCGATATGGATGCCATGCGAACGCTGGTTGCGATCTCTGCAACTGGGCAGCCTGGGCCGCGCCGCGGAAAAAATCGGTCGTTCCCAATCGGCCGTGAGCCAGCAGATGCGAAAGCTGGAAGGTCAATTGGGCCAGCCGTTGTTTCGCAGGCAAGGGCGCGTTGTGGTGCTGACGGAAACCGGGGAATTGGTGCACTCCTATGCACGCCGCATCCTCGACCTCAACGACGAAGCCGTCGGCGCCGCCGCCGGCACATCGGTGGAAGGCGCAGTGCGCTTCGGCCTGCCTGGCGACTTCGCCGAAACATGGCTGCCTGCAGCGCTGGGCCAATTCAGGAAAGCACACCCGGCGGTCCGGATCGATGTCGAAGTGGAACGCAACGGCGTTTTGCTGGAACGGCTGGATCGCGGCGAATTCGACCTCGTCCTGGCGATGGGCTACGGCAGCCGCCCCGACGCCAGGCGCCTGGCCACTCTGCCCATGACGTGGATCGGGCCCGCGGGTTCGGGTGCCGTCTTGCGGCCGGACGCGCCGCTGGATCTGGCGCTCTACCATTCGCCTTGTTTCTTTCGCCGCGCAGGCATCGAGGCACTCGACAAGGCTTCCATTTCCTGGCGGCTGGCCTACACCACGGCAAGCCTGCAGAGCCTGTGGGCCGGCGTTGCGGCCGGTCTCGGCATTACCTTGAGAACAACGGCCGGCATACCGCCGCTTCTCATGCGACTGGACGAAAGACACGGCTTGCCGCCCCTGCCGGTCGTTGAACTGTGCCTTCATTCGGGAAAGGGCGAGCCGTCCGCGGCGCTGAGTCGACTTGAACGCCTGGTGATCGACCACGCCGACGGCAATCTGGGGATGCTCTGATCAACCTCGATTTTCGTCATTCCCACGAAAGCGGGAACCCAGTGTCTTTCATGTAACGCGTGGATACACAAAGGCGCTGGGGCCCGGATATCGCTTCGCGATTCCGGGATGACGAGCAAAATCAGAGCATCCCTAGTGCGGCAATGCCTTGTCGATCGCCTGCTGCGCGAGCGGCGCCATAACGGCATAGCCCGTGGGCGTGGGGTGCACGCCGTCGCTGGCGAGGCGGGGGTCCATGCCGCCCTGCGCGTTGGCAAGCGCGCTGTAGTAGTCGAGGTAGGTCGCACCGCTGGAAGCCGCGTATTGCCTGAGCCAGGTATTGAGGGCGCGCACCTTGCCGGCCGGTTGCAGTCCCCGATGCCAGGGGTAGTCGCTCACCGGCAGCACCGAGGCGAGGATGACCCGGATGTGGTGGGCCTTGGCCAGCTCCGTCATGGAGCGGAAGTTGTCCTCGATCATCGGCAGCGTGGCGAGACCCGTGTTGCCGGCGAGGTCATTGGTGCCGGCGAGAATGAGTACCGCGGCGGGCTGCAGATCGATCACGTCCTGCCGGAAGCGCAGCAGCATCTGCGCGGTGGTCTGCCCCGAGATGCCGCGGTTGACGTAGGGCTTGCCCGGAAAAAAAGTGGTGCCCTTGGCTCGCCCCCAGACATCGGTGATCGAGTCTCCGTAGAAGACGACTCGCCCCTGGCCCGGCGCCAGCCGCGCGTTGTCGGCCCGGTAGCGGCCCAGCTGTGGCCAGTCGGCCAGCTGCTGCTGCATGGAGGCGACCTGGTCCGTGCTCAGCGATGTCGGGGGCGCCGTATATAACGGATTGATGGCGACCGGCGCCGATGCGGCGGATGTGGCCGCCTGTCCCCTGGCAGGTGACGAAACGGGAACAACGGCTAGCAGGGCGAAGGCCGCGACAAGGGTCGCTGGAAGCTTCATCGGCTGGGGTCTCCATGCACGGTTCAGAGAGCTGCCGAGTGTACCTGTCCGCGCGAGGAATCCGGGCTTGGACCTTAACGCTGAGTTGAGCTACCGGGCGTATCCTCGATCAACTTCTGAAACCTGCCGGAGCCCGCCATGAAAGCCCTGACCCTGCTCGTCGCCGCCACGCTCGCCCTGACCGGGATATCGAACGCCCGGGCACAGTCGTCCAGCGGCGTGCTGATGCGCCCCGACGGCATCTATTTGCGTTGCGACCAGTGCGGCACGGTGCAGAGAATCGAACACAACGTCACCCAGGGCGGCCAGCACGGTACGGCCGGCGCGATCATCGGCGCAGTCGCCGGCGGTGTACTGGGCAACCAGGTCGGCAGGGGCAACGGTCGCAAGCTGGCCACCGTCGGCGGTGCCGTCGGCGGCGGCTTTGCCGGGCACGCGATCGGCACTCGCGGCGGCAGCGAGAGCTGGACGGTGCGCCTGAAGATGGGCGACGGCACCTACTCCAATATCCAGGTGCCGGACGCCAGCGCCATCCGCGAAGGCGACGTGGTGCAGGTGGATCCCAACGGCAATATCGTGCGCATCCGCTGACAGCCGGAAGCGCCCGGATCAGGTACGACGTACCGTGCCTGATCCGAGTTCGCTCGCCGCTCGCTGCAGCGAGCGGAATCCGTCGGGCGAGCCGTCGACGAATTGTTCGGTGAGGATGCGGATGAAGGCGGATACCTTCCGGCTCACGTGGCGGTGCGGCGGATACAACGCCCACACTTCGATGCCGCGCCCGGCCACGTTGCCCCAGTCGAGCAGGCGGCCGGCATCCACGTCGGCCTGCACCAGCGAGCGCGGCATCATGGCGGCGCCTGCGCCATCGAGCACGGCGTCGTGCACCATCGCCATGGACGACAGGCGCAGGACGACATGCGTATGCAGGATCTGCGTTCGTCCGTCAGCGGTGATGTTCCATGCTGCGCTTTCCGGCGCGCCGACCAGGGTCACCGCAGGGACCGCCGCGGCCTCGCTTTCCGATTCGGGGCGAACGATCGAGGGATGCGCCACCACGATCAGCTGATCACGCAGAAAGCAGCGACCGGCCAGCTCTGTAGTGGGGCTGGGGTTGGCACGAATCACCAGGTCGTAGCCATCCACCAGCGGGTCGATGAAACGATCGTCCGCGGTGACCTCCAGTTGCACGTTCGGATAGGCGGCCGCATAGCGCGCAGCGATGCGGCCCAGTCCACGCTGGGCGAAAAGCACCGGCGCGTTGATGCGCAGGCGGCCATGCGGCAGGCCGACGTCTCCCATCAAGGCCTCTTTGATGTCGTCGATGCGATCGAGCAGCGACGAGGTCTGCTCGTGCAGCGCGGCACCCTCCTCGGTGAGCCGCAGGGTGCGCGCGCCACGTTCGATCAGGTGCACGCCCAGCGAGTCTTCCAGCTGGCGAACGCGGCGGGACAGCGTGGCCTTGGGCCGACCGGTTACCCGGCTGGCATGGCTGAAACCGCCGTGGCTGGCCACGGCGTTGAAATCGACCAAGGTTTCAAGATCCATGTTCGTTCCATTGATGATACGTCGCGTATCAGTTTTGCATCTTTCGTTCCTAAACTGGAACAGTCAGATTAGCCCTGTACCCGTTTCAAACCCATCCTCAACACGAAAGGACTAATGACATGAGCATTCTCGTCACCGGAAGCACCGGCGCCATTGGCAGCCAGGTGGTCGACGGTCTGGCCACCCGCCACGCCACCGTTCACGCCCTCACCCGCAACCCGGACAAGGCCCGCTTTCCAAAAGGCGTGCGTGCCGTCGCCGGCGAAATGACCGATGTGGAATCGATGCGCGCCGCGCTGCAGGGCATCGACACGCTGTTCCTGCTCAACGCCGTGGTCGCCGACGAAGTGACACAGGCACTGATCACGCTGAACCTGGCGCGCGAGGCCGGCATCCAGCGCATCGTCTATTTCTCGGTGCAGAACAGCGACGCGTTCGCCGACGTGCCGCACTTCGCCGGCAAGTACACGGTTGAGCGCGCGATCGAACAGTTCAACCTGCCAGCCACCGTGTTGCGCCCGTCCTACTTCATGCAGAACGACGCGATGATGAAGGGCGCGCTGGAGAACGGCGTGTATCCGATGCCGCTGGGCGAGCTGGGCGTATCGATGGTCGATACGCGCGACATCGCGGAGATCGCGGTGACCTCGCTGCTGCGTCGCGAACAGTCCGCCACGCCGCTGCCGCGCGAAGTGATCGAACTGATCGGACCGGATGCCATCACCGGAAGGGACGCCGCGGCGATCTGGTCCGAACTGCTCGGCAAGCCGGTGGCCTACGGCGGCAACGACCTCGTCGGTTTCGAAAAAAACATGGCCGGCCGCGCACCATCGTGGTCCGCCTACGACATCCGCCTCATGCTGGCGCGCTTCCAGAGCGACGGCATGCTGCCCAAGCCCGGCAGCCTCGACATCATGACCGGCATCCTCGGCCACGCGCCGCGCTCGTACCGTGAGTTTGCCCGGGAGACCGCGGCCTCGTGGCACGCCGCCAGCTGATAAAACCGGGACGAAACCGGACATGCAGCGTCGACGACTGCGGACGAACCGAACCGGGCCAAGCACAAGCGGCCCGGCATCGGACACTCTCCTCGATCCGGGACCCGCATCAAATTTTTCGCCGCGAGCTGTCTCTCAACGTTCATGGGCGGGTGGTTCAATTTCGTGCATCCCGGGAGTTCCTTGCCGATCGCGCTCCCGGTCGCCCACAGGGGATGCGTTGAATGGGGGATTCAACCTCAGCCTTGTGCCATTGAATGCATACCAGGAGTCCTCGCATGTTCCGAAAGACACTGTTACCGGTTTCTATCGCCGCCATGGCATTCGCCGTTGCCGCCTATGCCCAGGTTGGCCACATTCCTTATCACGGCTTTCCATTTCACCCCAATCACCCGTGGCCGGGGTCCGGGGAGTCGCCCCAGGACACCGTCCCGACGGCCACGCCGATCAAGCATCTGGTCGTCATCTTTGACGAGAACCGTTCGTTCGACCACTACTTCGGCGTCTATCCGGTGGCGGCGAATCCCGCTGGCGAGCCTGCGTTCAAGGCCTTGCCGTGGACGCCCCGGGTCGATGGCCTCACACCCCAGCTGCTGACGCAGAATCCGAACAGGTTCAACCCGGCCAACGGTATCAACGCGGCCAATCCGTTCCGGCTCGACCGCACGCAGGCCAACACCGAGGGCCAGAACCACAACTACACGCCGGAACAGCTGGCCTACGACGACGGCGCGGCGGATCGTTTTCCCGCCTATACCGGCAACAACACCGTCAGCAATACCGGCACCTTCGGTACGAATGGCCTGGTGATGGGCTACTACGACGGCAACACGGTGACGGCGTTGTGGAACTACGCGCAGCACTTCGCGATGAACGACAACGCCTATACCGACACCTATGGTCCCTCGACGCCCGGCGCGATAGGCATCGTGTCGGGCACCAACAACGGCGCCAGGATAGTTCTCGGCTCGGCGGCGGCCATTCCCGACGGCCAGGGCGGGCTGACTCTGATCGGCGACACCGACCCTGCCTATGACGTCTGCTCGTCGCCCCACAACACGGTAGCCATGGCCTCGAAAAACATCGGCGATCTGCTGAATGCCCATCACCTGTCATGGGGTGGATTCATGGGCGGCTTCGACCTCGCGTCGGTCAACCCCAACGGAACGACAGGCTGCCAGCGCAGCTCCTATTCGAATGTGCTCGCTACCACCAAGACCGACTACATCCCCCACCACAACTGGTTCCAGTACTACGCCTCCACGGCGAACGCAGCCCACACGCGCCCCACGTCGGTGGCCGAGATCGGCCATACCGACGAAAAGGACAGCAGCCCGACCCCGGTTCACCACGAATACGATCTGCACGATTTCTTCTCTGCGGTTTCGGCGGGCAACTTTCCCTCGGTCAGCTATTTGAAGGCTCCCGCCGTGGGCGACGCGCATCCGGGCAATTCGGATCCGCTGGACGAGCAGGCCTTCATCGTACAAGTGGTCAACTTTCTGCAGCGCCAGCCGGATTGGAAGAACACGGCGATCATCATCACTTACGACGACTCCGACGGCTGGTACGACCATCGCTACGCGTCGCCCACCACGTCTTCGTTCGATTCGATCACGCCCGAGGGGACGGCCCAGGGTACGGTGACCGGGGCCGACCAGCTCAATGGCGCCGGCGTGTGCAATGGACCCGATGCCAGGCCCGGTATCGGTGTGGATGGAGGTACGGTCAACGGCCGTTGCGGTCCCGGCACCCGGATCCCGTTCCTGGTCATCTCGCCTTATGCGCGCGTGAATTACGTCGATGACGCCCGCATCACCCACTCGTCGGTCGTGCGCTTCATCGAGGACAACTGGCTGCACGGGGAGCGGATCGGACAAGGCTCGAACGATGCCACGGCCGGCAGCATCATGGGCATGTTCGACTTCAGCCACCGTGAAGCCTCGACGTTGTATCTCGATCCCGACCAGGGCACGCGGATCGCGGCGCCCCGCCACTCCTGAACCCGGGACCGCGCCGGCATCGGCGGTAATCATGCCGGCGGGGAAGATCGATCCCCTGCTCTGCCCGGTCATCCGGCAGAGCAAGGGATGTCTCCCGGGACATATCGTCACGTCATGTCTTTTCGCCTGGAGCGCATCTTGCCGAAGGATCCCCGGCCGTCACGCCGATTGTCGTACCGGAAGCGGCACCGCCTGTTCGAGGTCGCTTTCTGTCTGGCCTGCACACTCGGTTGCTTCGCGAGCTACGCGTTCCTGCAGCAGCCTTCGGGTCGCGGGAACGACAGCGCGGACGGGATCCATCCGCACCCCGTTCATTTGAAGCTTCCCGCCGTGAAGCCGCTGAGCGCGATGGCCCAACTCGGCAAGTCGCTGTTCTTCGATCCTTCGCTATCGGCCTCGGGGCGGCAATCCTGCGCCTCGTGCCACAGCCCCGCCCGCGGCTATAACCCGCCCAACGCGCTGACCGTGCAACCGGGCGGACCGGATCTGAAAAAGACCGGCTACCGGCCGCCTCCCTCGCTCGCCTATTTGTATCGGCAGCCTCCCTTCAGCATCGGGCCGGACACCGCCGACGTCGACGTGCCCGTCGATTTGAACACGCTGGCCGCCTCCGCCCGCAATGATCCGCGGTCCCGGAAGTCGGCCGGCCGCGCGCCGGCCAGCGCGATTGCCATGGTGCCGCAGGGAGGGCTTTTCTGGGACGGCCGTGCCGATTCGCTGCAACGGCAGGCTTATCTTCCGATGCTCAATCCGGTGGAAATGGCCAACGCCAGCGTGGCCGACGTCGCTCGCAAACTGGTGCGCAGCCGCTATCGCCAGTCATTCGCCCAGCTGTTCGGTCCGGCCATTCTCAGCGACCCGGACCCGCTGGTTTCCGAGGCGATGTTCGCCATCGGCCGCTACGAGATCGAAGATCCCTCTTTCCATCCGTTCACCAGCAAGTACGACGCTTCGCTGCAGGGCCGCGCCCGGTTGACTGCCGCCGAGCTCCACGGGCTACAGGTTTTCGACGACCCGAAGAAAGGCAATTGCGCGGCCTGCCATGTGAGCCGGGTCGGGCGTGACGGGTTGCCGCCGCTGTTCACCGACTCCCAGTACGAATCCCTGGGCGTGCCGCGCAACCCCGGGCTGCCGGTCAACGAGAATCCGCACTTTTTCGATCTTGGGTTGTGCGGTCCTCTCCGGAAAGACCTCGCCCGTCAGACCCAATATTGCGGCATGTTCCTCACCCCTACCCTGCGCAATGTCGACAGACGCTCTGTGTTCTTCCACAACGGCGTCTACCGCAGCCTGAAACAGGTATTGGACTTCTACAACCTGCGCAGCGTGGCACCCGACAAGATCTATCCACGCAACGCGAGCGGCAAGCCGGAGCTGTACGACGATCTCCCCGTCGCCTATCGCGGCAACGTGGACACCACCGATGCCCCGTTTGACCGCCATCCCGGCGACCCGCCTCCGATGACGGACCGGGACATGCAAGACATCATCGCCTTTCTCCACACGCTCGACGACGGTTATATCCCGGCCTCGATGCCGGCAGCGCAGGTTCCATCTCGGCAAGGATACTGAAGAGGTCTGCGGGTGTCGGTGCAGGTTGGGCACCGGCACGATTTCGCGCGAAGGAACCGGGGGAGTCAAGCGTCGAAGCGGCGCGCTTCAACCCATCGATACGGCGCGCTGCATATTTCGTTCAAACCCGTCCCCAAAATGCTCTCAAACTGGTCAGTCGGAACTCTCCCGCCCCACCCCAGGCCATTGAACCGCACGCTCCAGCGACGCCTTCCGATCGGCGCAGATCGGGCAAGAAGCCACCGCGAAGTTCTACGCGATCGGCAGAGATCGGCCACCGGCCGGTCGCCAAATACAAATGCATGCCACAAAGCAGTCATTGCCGTGAGCGTAAGAGTTGTGGCGCGGCTACGACTTGAGCCGTAGGTCTTTCTCCGCACTTCATCTTCGCAGGGCCGCTTCCACGGCCGTCTGCTCGAACGCGTACCAGTGTTCAAGTCGGTCCTTTCGATCGAGCGACGCGTGCGGCGCGTGCTCCGACTTACGGGACTTCCTTGATGCGCATGACGTATCACCAGCCTTTGGGGCATCATCGACGCCTTGTGCCGATCACGTGACCTGATGCCAGTGCAGAGCTTGCCGATCTTCCTCTTCGCCATCGTCCTCGCTGCGGCAGTTGCGGCATCGCCAGCGTGCGCTGAGGATGCTCAACCCGCTGCCAAATCCGGTTTCTCGCATGCGTTCGTCTACACCGGCGAGGTATTTGCCGACGTGCACGGTGGGTTGCAACGCGGCGCGACTTACACCGGACTTGCGCAGCTGTCACTCGATTGGGCGGATGCGGACTGGCTCGCCCACACCGACATTTACATGCCGCATGGGGAGAGTTTTAACCGGCGCTACGTCGGAGGATTTTCTGATGTCAGCAACATCGATGCCGTGCATCAGTTGCGCGTGCACGAGCTCTGGGCGCAGCGCACATTCGGTCGTGTCTCGTTGCGAACCGGCCTATTGGCCGCGGACACCGAGTTCTGGGGTCCGGGTACCGCGAACCTGTTTATCAGCAGCGCATTCGGTGCGCCGAGCGTAGTCAGCGGTGATTTGCCGAACTCGCCGATCTTTCCACAAGGTGTGTTGGGGGCGCGGCTGGCATTCGATCTGGAGCATGCCGGAACCCTGCGTCTGGCCGTGCTCGATGGCGATGGCGGCGATCAGGCCAGCGTCAATCGCCACGGGCTGCACATCTCGCTCGATGAAGGCGCGCTATTGCTTGCCGAATACCAGCGCGTGATCGACAGGGATGGCGAGAAAAAAACCGATGTGCGACTGGCGGCGTACTACCATACCGGAACCTTCACCAACACGCAGGGCGACAGGGTACGCGGGAACAGCGGTTTCATCGGTAGCATGGACCATGCGCTCGATGCGCGTCTGAGCGTGTTCGCGCGCGTCGGCACCGCACTGAGCGACCGCAGCGTTGTTCCCTGGTCGGTCGAAACCGGCTTCAATCTGCGTCCGGTGTTCGGTACGGGCGACAAGCTCGGTGTGGGTTTGGCGTACGTCGATCTGAATGGCAGCACGGCCATTACCAGCAAAGCAACACCCTTACGGCGTGAGGTCATCCTCGAAAGCACGCTCGATTGGCCGATCAGCAAATCGCTGGATCTACAGCCGGAGGTGCAATACATCATCGATCCAGGTGGTACGGCAGCCGCACACAACGCGAGGGTCGTCGGCCTGCGTGCAACTGTGCACCTTTAACCCATGTGCCCATTTGTCAGGATGGATTTGCCATGAGTCCAAAGTGCGGATTCCGGCAATTGTTGACCATCGTTCCGGCATGTCCTGACCAGCCCGCTGGTGTTGGGCACCCTGCTGCCATTGCTCAGCTATTCGGTCGGCTCATCCAGCGCCGCAGGCTCGCCTGAACGTCACCCGGAAGCCTCTGGATCTGCCGAGCTACCAGAGCCGTGTAGGAATCCAGGTCTGGCGCCTCGGGGTGGTTCTTCCCGAACCAGACAAGTACGTTAGGTGGCTCCGCCACATGGCCATCATCCAAGCCGTAGTGAGCCACCGCTTCCATACGCGCGGTCTGGACTGCTAATTCCTGAAAGTCAGGATTGAGGAGGAGCCAGGACTCGGCAACGGTTGCAGCCTCGTGTGGAGTGAAGAGGCTTGCATGTTGGGTTTCCAACGTGCCCTGAAATATCCAGTTGGAGATCTCGGCGGCCCGCTTTGCCGCAATCGCCTCATCTGATTCTTGGTCGTGAAAGTGCAACTGCAGTGCGCAAGCCGTGACCATGCGACCGGCCGCAGCTATACCTAGCGTGCGACCCATTAGTCGTTTTTTTCGACGCTTGAACAAGCCGAACATGAGCGCACCCAAGGGCTGTATCCGTCAGTAATATAGCCGGTAGCGCCAAGTTGAAGGAGTATTCATGGCTTCGGCCATCACCAGCGGGCCGGTCAGGGCGCGCCGGAAACAATGTTCAACTCGACTGGAATCCGCACAAAGCAAAAAGGTGCCTGCACCGATCCCAAACGGCATGTGCATCATGAGGGCGAGTTGTTGCAGCAGGTCGGTCGCGTTTGCGGCAAGCGCGGTCTGCGTTTGACGCCGCTACGCGTCGACATCCTGCGTCTGGTGGCTCGATCGGATCGACCAGGCCAGCTACCGTTGCGAAATACTCATCAGCCGGCGATTCAGCGAACGACGACCCACAGTCGCTGACCGGCCAGGAGCGGTCGGTTGGTGAGTCGTATTGGCTGGCTGTTCTAAGCTGTAACCGGTCATGGATGTTTGTGTGCTGACCGACATCGATTGCCATTCGAGGCGCCGGTTACTCGATTTGAACGTGCCGCGACCTAGTCAGGCCGTTGAACGGCGCATTTCGAATACTGAATCCGCCGTCGGTTCCACGCCCTGCATAAACGTCTTCTGTACCCAAGAATGGTGGCATCCCCTCGCCTAATGCGGCCTACGATTGAGTACTCAAAGTAGTCTGATAGACATGAGTACGCTTGTGGATATGCTGGTGGTTCGCGTAGTACTCGTGCAGGTTGTGCGCCTCGGCTGACCGGTGATGGATGCCACGCTCTCCCCACATGAGCCACACCAGCGCCTTGCCGGACTGTCTCAAGTAGTTGTCAAGAAGGTCACGACGCAGATAGCTGAAAGAGCCGCTGATCTGCGAGCCATACTCACCGACCTCTCGGTACAGGGACGCCACGCCTGAAGCATCGTGCAAGTCACATCTGTTGGCGCGGTACCTGAGACTCAAAGCCTCACAGAGCAGTTTAGAGGGCAGGCTCGAACCGCTGTTCTGATTCACCACGCTGTGGTAGCTCTCCCAGCTGTATTTCTGCACTGGGATGCCGACCGTGACGCCATTGTTTGACCACCGATCAGCAGACACCATGTATTCGGTGCTGTCGCCCTCTTGCTCTTCAACAATGGGCAGTCCCGGAATCGAGGAGAAAGGCATCTCCCCCGCATAGGTGTAGTAGTAGCTTGGCGCTTCCGGAACGGCGTCATTGCCGGGATACTCAAAACCAGTGAACAACGTGCATAGGCGTTCGACCTCTCCGTTGTCCACGAGTACACCTCGAAGGAACGTAAAGATCTGTCGGTCATCAGCGGGAGCGTTCTGTTCGAGGAACCCGTCAAGTACAACCCACGGCCCTGTCGAGCCATCAATCTCCGCGATCTCGAGGATGCCGCGGTACTCTGGTTGCGGCCCTCTCACCACCCAGTCGCCAATACCCGTAGGCTGGCCGTTGAACAAGTCTGGGAGCAGCAGGTCGATGCTCGTTGTCTCGAGCGGGAACGTCGGGTCAATGTCCGCGTCTGAGGGGCGAGCGCCGCGCTCCTTGGCAAGGAGGCCCTGCGCATACCGAACACCCCACATCTCGAAGTAAGCGATCCAGCCGTACTTCTTCCCGTATCGGTCGACCTTGTGCTTGTCACCTCCCATACGAGAGCCTGAGTTCATTTGCCGGTCAATAGCTTCGAATTGCTCGGGGTCATAGCCAAGCATCAGCATTCGCGAAACGATTGCCGGCAGCACCCGCTGGTACTCTGGGTTGCGGTCGTCGTAGTTTGACCGGCCCGGGATCAGTCTCCCCATCGTGTAGTTGCCGAAGTCCATTCGAATCGCCGCACGCTTCGCACGTTCGATCATCGCCGCGTCGTACTTCGGCATGTTCTCAAAGGGACTAGGCAGATGGCAAAACGGTGGAAGGAGGTGAGCTGCCTCGTCCTCAAGCAAGCAAGCCGGATCAACCATCCTTGCGATGGCAATGGTTCCCAGACAGTACTGCTGATATAGGGCATGCCAAGTAGGATGCGTCGCGCCAGGTGCGAACATCGCTTGATAAATCTCACGAGCCCGCGGCGTCAGACTAGTTGTCGCCTCTGAAATTTCTTAATCAAGAAGCTCAGAGGTGTAAGTTGAAGATCAAACAAACGTATTCGTTGGCGTTTCGTGAGCAGGCGCTGGCCAAGGTATTTAGCCGTGGAAGTCGTACGATCGGCTCGGTGGCTGACGAATTGAACATGCACGCAGGGACATTGAAGAACTGGATGAAAGAAGAAAAGGCATTGAGCCGTGGCGAGGCTGCTGGCGAGGCGCGGCGCCCGGAAGACTGGTCGGCGGAAGAACGCTTGTTGGCCTTGCAGCAGAGCCACGGTCTGGTCGGCGAGACCCTGAACGCCTGGTGTCGCGAGCGCGGTTTATTTGCGCATCAGCTGACTCAATGGCGCGAGGATTTTTGCACGGTCAGCAGCCCGAGCCATCGCCGAGAGAGCGCGCAGGAAGTGCGCGAACTGAAGAATGCCAATGTCCAGCTACAACGCGAACTGACCCGCAAGGACAGGGCGTTGGCGGAGGCGGCTGCGCTGTTAGTTCTATCAAAAAAAT